>JAHFNO010000018.1 GCA_023267275.1 Candidatus Nomurabacteria bacterium
CTCCTGTGGCTTGTTCATTCCATCATCGTATCATGACGAGGTGAACAAGATACAGGAACTCGCTGCATCACGCGACCTTACGGTCGCGGTATTGGTTGGAAGCCCGGGCGTAATAAAAAAGCACACTCTTTATTTTAAGGTGTGCTTTTGTGAAAAATTATTTTTTCTGAGCTAATACAATCATGGTGCAACCGACAACTCTTTCAGAAAGTTTACTAATTCTGAAAAATCATTCTTTTTCGATATTACCCCGGCAAAATAGGTACTTCCTTTTGTCAGCATGAATTGTTCCGAATACAGTTCATCTGAAAATAAATACACTTTTTTATCATGCTCGGTAACTTTGCTGTTTAACTTCGTACTTTGTGCAACTGCGTAACCACCTTCACCAGTGGAATCTGAATCATCATATTCCTTATCGGTAATGATTACATCCGGCTGCCAATCACGCATCTTTTTGGTTACTGCTAATATTGAATGAACAACATATTCGATTTCAAGATTCAAATCAAGAAACTTAACAATCAACTGTATTTTTGCAATGTCAGCGTAAGTTTTCTGGCCGATAAGTACTTTTTTTGTCTTGCCCATACTTTTTGCAAAATAACCTGCATGAACAAAAGAATCATCATAGTTAGCAAGTCCGAATCCTTTCTTTTCAAGAATCAGTTTCATTGTTGTATCGCAATATCTTCCTGGAATAACGTCGTCACTGCGCCGTTCCTCGAAAGTTCCGTTATCAAGTAATAATTGAAGATTTTTTGGATCTTCCGGACCAAATTCTTCAACTGATCCGATATCAACGCATATCCTTCCGTCTGAATGACGGGAAATAATAAGTAAACTACAACTGGTAATTGTTTGCATTTTGGTTATTTTTTTGTGAATGAACGATGATCTTTCTCTGCCAAACAACGAATCATTCGCGGTCTGGATGGAGAGGGTAAATGTACACTTGTGTATACATTTACCCTGATTGATTTTTACTTTCTTCAACACACTCAAGTGTATTCCATGAAAAGAGGGTGTTATACTCCTTAACAGTTTTACCCGTCAGTTTTTATACTGGATGATCGCCAGATCCATTTCATTAGGTAGAAATCTCATGCTCTACTTGTACTTCGAGGTGGATTTCTTTTGATGGGAATAAAATGGCACAATGGACTATTTTTGTAATCCAAAGTATTTCACCTAAATCAATGTACCTTTGATTCCTGTATATACTACCACTATTTTTATATAAAGTCAATAAATACTTAACTAATTAAATACCTATTTTATAAGGATATTAGTTATAATTTTATATAAAGTGTTGACAAATTTTCGACAAAATGAGAGAATCAATACTGGATCCTGAAATAAATTCAGGATGACCCCCAAAACTTATACATACCTCTATGTTTGAAGAACTGCTGAAAAAATTGGATTTGAATGAAAAGGAACGCCTGGTATATCAGACGATCATTGAAAATGGGAAGCTTTCAACTGCCCGCATATCTAGAACAACCAAAATCAATCGCACTACAGTCTATAGTGTATGCAGCGAACTCAAAAAGAAAGGATTGATTCATGAAGGTATCGGGGAAAAGATCGCCTATTGGAGCCCGCAAGAGGGGAGCGATCTTGACCGAGTGGTGGCGCGCGAGCGCGAAGCGCTCGCGCAAAAAGAAGAAACCATCAAAGACCTCCAAGAAGCGTTGAAAAACATGCCGGGTTCAAAAACATTTTCGATTCCCAAAATTCGTTATATAGAAGAAGATGAATTGGAATCATATCTGCATGAAGCCAGTCCAAAATGGAACGAGAGTCTGCTCGGAAGTAAAGAAACAACCTGGTGGGGATTCCAATCGCATGAATTTGTAGAACACTATGAAAAATGGATTGTTTGGTATTGGAAACACACTCCAAAGACTATTGACTTGAAACTTTTTTCCAATGACTCGACGATCGAAAAGCACATGATTGAGCAAAAGCTCGCTCGAAGAAATATTCGATTCTGGGAGAGCGGTAAAGACGGGAAACATGATTTCACCGGCACTCTTTGGGTCACCGGCGATTACATCACCATGATTCAAACAGCTGAGCGCCCATTCTATCTGGTAGAAATTCATGATGCCGTACTCGCGCACAATATGCGCGAAGTGTTTCGAAAATTGTGGGGTGAATAATAAAACTCTCCATCTGGAGAGTTTTATTATTTTATCAACTGCGTTACGAGTGCGATCATCTGATCTTTTTCCTTCGGATCACTTGCGGCAATGAGAAGGGCGAGGGCAGTCAGCGCGTTGTCGTTGATTTTCTTTTCGCCGTTCTTTTTCATGAGTGCTTTATGCTTTTTGAGAAAGAGAATAAACAGAAATGCGGCAGTACGTTTGTTGCCATCGATGAGTGGGTGATCTTTGATGACAAAATAGAGGAGGTGTGCCGCACGTTCTTCAACACTCTTGTACAGAGCATGTCCGCCAAATGACTGATGAATGTTTCCAATAACACCACGTAAGCCATTTTCTCGTTCAACTCCAAACAGTTCGCTGGCATCACCGTGCCTCATAAGATCATTTTTAAGAAGGGTGATTGATTCAATGACTTCTTCGTAAGTAAATGAAACGAGGCGCGCAGTTCCGCTTGCAAGCGGAACTGCGCCCGAATCAAATTCATTAAGCAAGGCAAAAGAATTCGCATAATCACGAATGATAGAGAGTAAGCTTGCCATTTCATCCTGTTCCAAGTATTTGCGTGAAGCGACAGATTGAATAAATCCGACAGTTTTTTCCAATTCTTTAAGCGTGTTATATTTTGATTCTGCAAGCGCCTTACGATTAAGAACATACCCATGCAGTAAATAATCACGGAGTGTTTCTGTCGCCCAGATACGGAAGGCAGTGGCTTGCTTGGAATTGACGCGGTAACCGACAGACAGAATGACATCTAGATCGTAGTAATTAACGGGTTTATCTGAATTTGCAATGTGCATTTTTTGCACATTGCTTTTTTGTTTTAATTCACCAGAATCAAAAATATTCTTTAAATGCTTGGTTATTACAGAACGTTCCACGCCAAAAAGCATAGCCATTTCAGCCTGTGTCGCCCACATGGTCTCACGCTCAAATTGTGCGCGGAGCTTGACCACACCTTTTGGCCCGCGATAGATTACGAGTTCTTGTTCATTTTTTTCTAAATTATTTTTCACAAATAAAGTATATCACGCAAGCACTAGCAAATAAAAAAGCCGCATTGTATGATGTGGCTTTTTGTTTTTTTACAAACTTAGATTAATTTTTCCTTTTTCTCGTGAAGCTCCTTTATTATTGGATGTTTTTTAGGAAAAACCTGGATTGCAATTGGTAATAGTTGTTCTATATCCTTCGCTTTTTGAGCATTCCTTATTTGCTCTTTGAAAGCACGTACAAGGCGAAAGCATGTTGTATCTCGAACTTTACCAACTTCAAAATGATTCACTTGATCTTCTTTAACTTCTTCGAGAAGTTTATTTACTCGATCAAGCTGAGCTGCTACATCGTGAGGTGAAAAATTTGCTTGAGTTTGTTCTTCGACATCCCTAAGGATATCAAGGTGCTGACTTGAAAGAAATTTGAGGCTCATTGCATATTGTTTTAAGCTTGAGACAAAATGAGTTTGTTTAATTAAAAGCCTAACAGAAAAGCTATTTCAATACAATAGAGATAGGGCAGTGGTCGGAGCCGTACCAATCAGAAAGAATTTTTGTACTTTGCACGCGAGGCATGAGTTTTGCTGAAGCAAGAAAATAATCGATGCGCCAGCCTACGTTTCGTTCGCGCGCATGTGTGAATTGATCCCAATACGTATACGCATCGGTTTGTGTAGGGTAAAAGTGACGAAAGACATCAGTAAATCCATGTGCGAGAAATTCATCGAGCCATGCACGTTCCACTGGCAAAAATCCAACGTGCTTACTATTTTCTTTTGGGCGAGCGAGATCGATTTCTTCGTGAGCCACGTTTACATCACCACAAACAAGCACCGGAACTTTTTTTGCGAGCTTATCAGTAAATTCCAAAAATGCATCATAGAAATCAAGTTTGTACTGCAATTTTTCTGGAGCGCCACCGCCATTGGGGAAGTAGCAATTGATGAATACAAAATCTTTGAAATGGAGTACAAGTGTGCGACCCTGTTCGTCGAATCGAGGAATTCCCAGTCCGTATTCCACTTTGAGTGGTTCTTCTTTTGTGTACACTGCAACACCGCTGTAACCCTTTTTGTATGTTGAGATAGCAAAATAAGAATAGTAGCCGGAAATATGCACTGCATTGTCGGGCAATTGCGACGGGTCACACTTGGTTTCTTGAAAAGCTAAAATATCAGGTTTCTCCTTTTCAAAAAGAGGGAAGAATAGATTGTCGCGCAATGTTGCACGCAAGCCGTTCGTATTCCAAGAAATGATTTTCATAGAGAAAGTATACAGTATTTTGTATACGGTATACAGTATGAATTTCAAATATTGACAATTAATTCAAACAAACCTATAGTCAATGCAATAAATTCTGATCTTTGACTTACTGGGAATGTAATTACAGAATATGTGCTAAAAAACACCATAGAAATGGTGGTGTGTCATGTAACACGGTTTGCTGGTATATACACGATATGTACCTTTCTCTCTGAGAAAAAAAGCATTTGTCGGTTATCATTAAGACACTGTAACAACAAAAAACGTAGCTGTAATTACCTCCGGAAAATTGTTTTCCGGTTCGCGCCATTTGCAGGATCTCCACTGCAAAAAAATGGCACGCTTGTTAAAAGATTCGCTTTATTTGGCACCCCGGGGTTCACTAGGGGTGCCTTTTTTATTGTAAAATAAGGATATTTTTGAATTCTAAAAAAGAATTTTGAAAAATACTTGACAAAATTTTTATAGGGTGTATAGTACTTTCAAATCTTCGAACATGAAAAAACGGTTCCCGCCACCAAAGAGTGGCCACAAACAGCAGCTCTGCGGAGCAAACAATAATTTATTTATCATCGCCGGTAACCAGAAAAACCTGCTGAAAACGTAAAGAGGCCAGGCCAAAAAAAGATCAAAATTGAGCATCCAGATGGATGCTCTTTTTTCTTGTTTATTGTTCTGGTGATTTAGTGTTCTTGTGGCTCCCTATTTCTTCTTCAAAAGCACTACGGCAAAATCGGTACTGTCCGGACCAAATGGTGTGTCGTGGTCGATGTGACGAATTTCAAAATCTTTTTCAAACAGCGATTGCAATTCTTTGTCAGAGAAAAAATGATAGTACACTCCGTCGCGTTCATATTCTCCCGAATCCACCTCATTCGGATGCCAGGAAAAATAATTCTTTGTATTTTTTGAAAGGACGACAAGAAAAAAGAATCCTTCTTGCTTGAGCACGCATGCAGTTTCTAAAACATATTTTGTAAAATCAGCAGGGAGGAGGTGGTGCAACAATCCAATATCTACAACTGCATCGAAACTTTGATCTTCAAGCGGAATATCGAGCACGCTTCCATCTACAAAACGAAGTTCTTTTTCAAGACCTTTTTCGAGAATTTCATTGTTACCACGAATCACAAGTTCGGGGTTGTTTTCTAAACCAACTCCGCGAAATCCCATTTCAGCAAGTTCGTACAAAAGTCGTCCACGGCCCGCACCCAAATCGAGAACAAGTGATCCATGGGGAAGATACAGACCGAGCTCGTGCGCACGTCGTGCAAACGGAATATTTGTCCACTGATCGGTGCCAGTGCGATATGCTTGTGCAAAAAAATTTTCTTGAGACTGATACATAGTCAAATACATTTTACTACAAAAAATATATTCGTGATATGTATTCGGGTCATCCTGAACTTGTTTCAGGATCTAATTCTAAATATAAATCTTTCCATTCAGGATTTTTTTCTTCAATTAAATTTGTTTTCCAATTTCTATGCCATGTCTTTAACTGTTTTTCTCGCGAAATAGCTGCATACGCATTTTCACCTTCTTCAAAATATACAAGATTGTGAAGATTGTATTTTTTAGTAAAACCCTCAACTAATCCTTGTTTATGCTCTTGTACTCGGCGCATCAAATTATTTGTAACCCCAATATAAAGAACTCCTCGTTTATTGTTCGACATAATATAAACATAAAAATGTTTCTCATTCATACAATACTAGATCCTGAAACAAGTTCAGGATGACACACCGATTATTTCTTGCTATGAAATTTCCTATGTATCTCTTTTAGGGCTTTATCGGTTACATGGGTATATATTTGTGTGGTTTGAATATTCGCATGGCCAAGCATCACTTGCACACTACGAATATCGGCACCGTTTTCCAAAAGATCTGTCGCAAAACTGTGACGCAAAATATGCGGAGTAACTTTACGAGAAATACCAGCCTTGATTGCATATTCTTTTACAATGCGTTCAATGGAGCGCGGCGTTAGCCGCGCTCCGTCTTTGAGCTTTGAACTTTGAACTTTTGGCTTATTTCTTGAAACCTGAAGGAAAAGTGGCTCATCCATATCTCTGCGTGCAGCAAGATATTTTTTGATTGCATCTTTTGCGCTGTCAGACAGAAACACGACGCGTACTTTTTCTCCTTTACCACGAATAGAAAATTCATCTTTCGACAAATCAAGATCACGATTGAGCGAACACAGTTCGGCGAGACGCAGTCCGGTCGAGAAAAATAATTCGAGAATTGCTTTATCGCGCAAATTTTTTACTTCGCCACTTTTTTCTCCAGTCGTCGGCGCGTTTAAGAGACGCGAGAGTTCGGTGCTCGTCATAAGTTCGAGTTGACGTTGACCAACCTTGGCGAGCTCGATGCGATCGGGGGAGAGCGAGGTGACACCACGCTTCATCATGTATTTCAAAAAACGTCGGAGTGCAATGAGGTGATAATTCTGTGTATTCTTTTTCATTGTTGCGCGTGACTGACCTTTTACAAACACGCCGGCAGAACGGTTGAGATTGAGACGAAATTCACGCACTACGTCGTCGGTAATGTCTTTCGGTGAATCAATTTTTGAAAAAGTAATGAGACGAGTGATATAGCGGTCATAATTTGCCACGGTTTTTAGACTCGAACCACGTTCGATTTCCATATATTCCAAAAATTCGCGCTTGTATCGTTCAATATCTGATGCCATACACTGTAAGTATATCAAAGATGAGCGTCGGAAAATAATAACTGGGCAAAAAGGTTATACTGTATAGCTCTCTTGCAATCTTTTTAATTCCATGCTACTATCACAGGGCTATGTTAAAGACAAAAAAGAAAGCAGTCGTCATCAAAAAACACCAAGTACACGCTTCTGACACCGGTTCAACCAAGGTTCAGGTAGCGATTCTTTCTACTCGTATTGATGAGCTTGCAAAACATCTTAAAACTCACAAGAAAGACAATCACTCACGCCGTGGTCTTCTCAAAATGGTTGCAGACCGTCGCACACACCTCAAATATCTTGAACGAAAAGACAAAGCTGGTCACGCAGACCTCCTTAAAAAACTTGATCTGAAATAAAGCTCCGCAAAACACACTCTTGTGATACACGAAAATCCCCTGCTGGGGATTTTCTCCTTTCAGCGCCGTCGCGCTCGCAGAGGTATCACAAGAGTATGTTTTGACTCCGCGGGAGTTGCTCACCCAAATACGAATTCGTGATACACTTGTATTGTTCTCTTTTTCATAAGTCGTGCTTCATTTTTAATAATATTAATATTAGAAAATTAGGCTCTAGGCACTAGCGAAAGCAAATTCGTATAACCCTAATGCCTAATGCCTATTGCCTTGCATTTTTATGTCCATCATCAAACATCCAGATCAGCGCGTCGCTGTTTTTATCGACACGCAAAATATCTATCACAGTGCCCGCAATCTTTATAAATCATACGTAAACTTCGGCAATGTTCTCAAAGAAGCAGTTGCCGGCCGCAAACTCATTCGCGCCGTTGCCTACGTCATTACCTCTGAAGCAGGGGATGAAAAAGCGTTTTTCGATGCGCTTACCAAGTTTGGCATCGAAACCAAAACCAAAGACCTACAAATTTTTTCCAGTGGAGCCAAGAAAGCCGACTGGGATGTGGGTCTTGCCGTAGATGCAATCAAAATGTCTCACAAAGTGGACACCGTTATCATCATTTCTGGTGACGGCGACTTTATTCCGCTTGTCGAATATCTTCAGATGAATGGCGGTACGCAAGTGGAAGTAGTGGCCTTCGGAAAATCTACATCGATGAATCTCAAAGAAGCCTGCGATGACTTCCTTGACCTCTCAGAAAATCCAAACAAATACCTCATGCGAGCAGGGAGAAGATAAAGAATCATACATCATAAAAAATAAAACATGAAACATTGACACTGTATACACATTGTGTATACTCATTGTATGGATACAACAGTAAATTTTCGAACTAAAAAAAGTACACGTGATCGCGCCAAAAAGATTTTTGACAGAATGGGTCTTTCAACTTCGGCAGGTATCAATATATTCCTCGAACAAGTCATCGAAGACGAGGGTATTCCTTTTATTCCAAGTACTAACGCAAAAAAAATGAGAGAACGAATGGACAAAGAAGTTGCTTGGGCACTCAAACACCAAAAAGGATACGCTTCAACAAAAAAAATGCTAGATGATATTCTGTCGGGGAAATAATCTCTTTTTGAGAAACGAAATGTATTATCGTCATTACACAAAAAAGTTTCAAAAATCACTTATCAAAGTGATTCATTCGGGAAAAATTAAAAGACAAGAAATTGATAGAATGATTACGCTTCTCGCGTCAGGTAATACTCTTGATCCAATCTATAGAGATCATCAACTAAAGGGCGAATGGGCAAAATATCGTGAATGCCATGTCAAAGGCGATTTACTTCTTGTCTATCGCATCGAAAAAGAACGACTGGTGCTTGTCTTGGCTGAAATCGGCACGCATTCATATTTGGATTTGTAAAATACCTTTAGAAATAAGAGTATTTTTGGATTTTGAAAAAGAATCTTGAAAAATACTTGACAAAAATGAATAGGGGTGCTATCATATTATTCGAGATTCGTTCTTTGTAATGGTTCTTCAATTTTGGAGCTACGCGCCGAAGTTGCTTCGCAGGCCAACGGCTTGCCTTTCAACCTCCTATCAATTTCTTGTCAGCAGCATTGCCGAGGTTTTCCGGGGTTAAAAACCCGATTGTTGTAGGAACTGCATGTTCCAAAGTTGTATCTGCTTCCTTTGCGAAGTAGAAATAACTATTTTTTTGATTTGTTTGCCGGCGAATACGTTTGGCATTCAACATTTTCCTTTCCCGTAAAAACGAGGATTGGAATTCCTTTGAGAAGGTGCACGGCAGTTTCATAAAAAATTACGAAAGAAAACGTGGGCGTAGCACACGAAGTCGCAATACAATGATGAAACCGATGGCCAGTATAATGCCATCCACCAGTAAGCCTAGAGTAAAATTAAACGAGCCAGTAACAGATGTTACTGGCTCTATTGCTTTTTTGTTGACAGACATTGTTTATAATGCTATGATCTAAAAAATTTTCAACATGGCAACTGATAAAAGCTTTAAAAATGCAATACCGCTAAATGAAAAACTTTCTATTGCGGACGCGATAGAGAAACTCGCGACATTCCACGGAGTTACCGCCGAAAGGATAAAAGAAGTATTCAGTGGATTAAATACAACTGAAGGAACTGTTACCTTCAACGAAAGCGTGAACAGTAGTGCTCCATGCATACGCATGGAAATTTATAAGCCTGACGGTTCACCTGCGGGCTCACACGTAATGAATATCTCAACAGGGAATTCTGAAATGCGTTGCGGATAAAAAATATTTGTTGAATAAAGCTGTATCATTGTGATACAGCTTTTCTTTTTGATTGAAAAGTGTAGAATCGAAAGAGTTGTCATTCTTCCCCTCCTTTACTAAGGAGGGGTGGCTTGTACTCAAGACGGGGTGGTTCTTTAATCCAACCGAGATCCTGAAACAAGTTCAGGATGACACAGGGCGACATTATTACATAATTGTTCGCGTTCGGACGTATAGAATTGGGCTAGACGCCAATTTTACGGTCCGAACACGAACGACAGAGAAGTGGGTGACTATAGATATTACCCTAGTGAAATCCGCTACAGCGATTCTCGACAAGTCGAGAAATTTCACAGGGTGATGATTTATATAGTCGCTTCGCTTCTTATAAATCAATCATGCATTCTAAAGAATACACACTCGAAGTAGGTGGTCATACCATGACTGCGGTTTTTTCTGATCTTGCGGACCAAGCAAATGGATCAGTGATTTTGAAATGTGAGGACACCATCGTCCTCGCCACAGCTGTTATTAGCAAGAGCGACAAAAACAATCCAGGCTTTTTCAACCTCACCGTTGAATACCTTGAAAAGTTTTATGCTGCCGGTCTCATTCTCGGGGGGCAGTACAACAAACGCGAAGGTCGTCCTTCAGATGAAGCGATTCTCTCAGCACGTATTATCGACCGCACCATTCGTCCGCTTTTTGCACATCACATCAAAAATGCAGTGCAAGTTGTGGCAACAGTACTCTCTGTCGGTCGCATGGATCCAGGTGTCATGGCAGTAAATGCTTGTTCGCTCGCACTCGCAACTTCAGATATTCCATGGGCAGGTCCAGTGGGCGCAGTGCTCGTTTCAAAACCAAAAAGTGGTGGTGAGATGAAAGTGGATCAATATATTCCAAACACAGGCGAATCAAATTATGAACTCGACCTGACCGTGTGTGGAAAGGATGGCAATGTTGTCATGATTGAATCGATGGCATACGAATATGATGAAGCAACAATGGGTGCTGCACTCGATATGGCAATGCCAGAAATCGCAAAACTCGAAAAGTGGCAACGTGATATCGCAGCAGAAATCGGTAAACAGAAAAAAGATATGCCAGCTCCGGTGATGCCCGAAGAAGTGAAAGCGCTCTTCGCATCTACCGTTGGACCAAAATTGCCAACAATTTTCGGCGCAGATTCAAAAAAGACTTTGTACGCACTTGAAGACGAATGGAAAACTATCGTTGCAGAAAAATATCCGACCGAGGCTGATGAAAAAACAGCTGAACTCGCCGAAGATTATTTCAGTGAAATGGTGGATGAACTTTTGCATGAGAAAGCACTCAAGGAAAACGCGCGCGCCGATGGACGCGCGCTCGATGAAGTCCGCGCTCTCTACGCAAAGGCTGGAGGATTTTCTCCAGTGCTTCACGGAACAGGAATTTTCTACCGCGGAGAAACACACGTACTTTCAGTACTCACACTCGGTGGCCCTGAAACAGCAACAACAATCGAGGGAATGGAAATTCGTGGAACAAAACGCTTCACCCATCACTACAATTTCCCTGGATATTCAGTAGGTGAGACAGGTCGCTTTGGTGGAATCAATCGTCGCGAAATGGGACATGGATTCCTCGCAGAAAAAGCACTCTACCCAATGATTCCAGAGAAGATGGATTTTCCGTACACAATTCGTTTGGTTTCTGAATCGACTGCTTCAAACGGTTCAACATCGCAAGCTTCTATTTGTGCCGCAACACTCGCACTCATGGATGGTGGTGTGCCAATGAAGCGTCCAGTTGCCGGACTCGCAATGGGACTCATTCTCGATACTCAAATCTCAAATCTCAAATCAGGAACCGAGATACAAGAACCGAGATACAAGATTCTTTCTGACATCCAAGGACCAGAAGATCATCATGGTGATATGGATTTCAAAGTAGCAGGAACACGAAATGGTATTACCGCAATTCAGCTCGATATCAAAGTGGGTGGTGTGCCAGTACAAGCACTCAAGGATGCAATGGTACAAGCAAAAGCTGGACGTCTCCAAATCCTTGATGTAATCGAAAAAGAAATCGCCGCGCCACGCGCAGATATTTCACCAAGTGCTCCGAAAATTCTTGTACTTAAAATTCGTCCTGATCAAATCGGTGGAGTCATTGGAAGTGGCGGAAAGACCATCAAGGCAATCCGTGAAAAGACCGGTGCAGAAATTACTATCGAAGATGACGGAACAGTATATGTCACTGGAAAAAATGGTGCCGCAGATGCAGCACTCGTCATCGTGCAAGAAATGACACACGAATATAAAGTGGGAGAAGAAATGGAAGGGGAAGTGGTAAAAATTCTCGAGGTGGGAGCAATTGTGAAAATCAGTTCTTCAGCCGATGGCATGGTGCACATTTCCGAACTCGCTCCATGGCGCGTAAACAAAGTGACTGATTTGGTAAAAGAAGGAATGAAAGTGCCAGTGAAAGTAGTGGGTGTCGATCTCGAACGCGGACGCATCTCGCTTTCAATCAAAGCAGCGAAGCCTGACTTTTTCCCAAAGCCAGTTGAAGCACCAAAGGCATAAGGCTAGGTTTTTGGTGTTAGGTGTTTGGTGTTAGGTGTTTGGTTTTAGGTTATAGAATATACAAATACCAATCCTCCACTTTAGTTAACTAAAGTGGAGGATTGTGTGTATTGACAATGTCATTACACAAGAATATACTGGCAATATGAATACAACATTGCAAATTCGCATCGACAAAAAATCCAAAGAATCGGCTCAAAAAACGTTCAAGGCGCTTGGTATAGATATGTCCACTGGAGTAAAAATGTTTCTCAAGCAAGTAGAGACCGACCAGTGTTTCCCTTTTGTTCCAAGCACAAAAAAAACCCGGGCGATTCGCAAACAATGGGACAAAGAAGTCGCGTGGACACTCAAACACGGGAAAAAATTCGCTTCCATAAAAGAAATGTTCGACAATTTAGAAAAAGGCGTCTAACGAATAATGTATACTCCTTTTTATTCAAAAAAATTTGGAAAATCATACCAAAAAATCCGCCGTAGCGGAAAACTTTTACGAGGAGAAGTTGAGCCAATAATTGAAATACTTTCTTCTGGTAAAAAACTCGGTGCAGAATATCAAGACCATGCACTTCATGGAGAATATAACGGTTACCGCGAATGCCATGTTCGAGGGAATATATTACTGATATATAAAATAGAAGGAATGATTCTCGTATTGATATTATTCGATATTGGAACCCATGCTCAACTGTTTGAATAATTTAAAACAGCGCGGACGCATTTTGCTTTTGATGCAGAGCTAGCTTTTTGGTTTTTGCTGTTTGCTTTTAGCTTAAATACAGATGCATAAGAAAAGCCACTCCTTCGGAGTGGCTTTTTTAACCCAATTTTTCATTACTTATCGAGAATCTTAAGATAAGATTCGATAAGTTCTTGTACCGCTATATATAATTCAGGAATCGTCATTTCGCTTTCCATATAATAGTTGGCGAATTTTTGTTTTTTAAAATACTTTTCTTCCCAATTCTTATATATCTCGGAAACATCACTGTCATTCCTATTGCCACTTTGGCAAGATGTATAGTAGTCGACAACTGATTTTTTTAATCCTACATCCAAAACTGCCACCTCGCAGTTATCTTTCCGGGTAAGAAAATAACTATGTGTGGGAATATCCAATTCGAATAAACGGTTTGGATCTTCATTCTCTGTGTACAATTCTGCCTTAACACCCGGTAAGGAATTAAAACTAGCTAAGATTTCTTTTACTCGCTCTCCAGCTTTTAAAAATTTGTCTTTAAGCCTTTTTGTTAACAATGGGTTGACTTCTTCCTTAAGATTGGGAACTTGAAGTAGTGCATCCACAACTTCACTAATAAATTGGCTGTTTAATCCTGATTTTTTCATATGCTTTTTTTAAAGAGGTGAATAATTGACTTTTCAAAATTATATAGTATATTATATATATTGTCAGTTTGTTGTCGAAAAGCGACAACTATAGTAAAATAACCCTATGGATATAAGCGCAATTCTCAAAATCATCAATATAACAGGCACTCCACAAAGAGTGCTTCTGGAACTGCTAGAAAACGGTCCCCAAGGAGCCGGATATTTGGCAAAGAAACTATCGCTTCCTCGACCGAGCATCTATGACGCGCTTCATACACTGGAAGAACGGGGTCTTGTTGTTTCTCAGGAAGAAAATGGAAAAAGTGTTTTTTCGGCAAATCATCCGGATAGAATTGCGGAAATTATTGATACATCTCGGGAAAAATTAGAAACGGCAAAAGAAGAATTTTCAACCCTCGTCCCGAAACTGCTCAAATCTCCAAGAATAACTGAACCCAAGATCCAGATGTTCACCGGCAAGGAGGGTTGTCAGCAGGTTATGCGGGATATTTTGTGGTATGAAGATATTGAAACCTACACGCTTTGGCCGGTAGAAAAAATGCTTGATGTTCTAACGCCAGAATTTATGGAGTGGCACAACAAAAAACGAGTGAAGCAGGGGATGAGTTTAAAATCCCTACGAAAAGCAGCCGATAAAACAATTGTAGAAAAATATCCATTTATGGACACAAAACCCGAAGATTTGCGCGAAGTTCGATTTCTTCCAAGGAAAATTGATTTTTCAATGTCATATTGGATCTATGGAGATAAAGTTGCATTTGTTTCCGCAGGAAAAGAACTGTATGGTTTTATTGTACAAAGTAAAGAATTTGTTGAAATGATGAAAATCCATTTCAACATCCTTTGGGAACAGGCAAATAGTTAGTGTTGACAGAAGGATCAAATACTGTAGAGTTAAGAAAAATTTCGTAACCTTAAAAAACATAAAATATGAAGCAACTACTAATATTGCTCGTCCTTCTGCCAATGCTCACGGTGGCACAAACACCTCCTCCGATTTGGAGAGCGGGAAAAATTTATGAATTTCACCCCGGAAAAAATGGCGGGGTGATAAAAATATTGAAAGATAATCCTACTATTGAATCTGATACCTTACGCATTGTAACGTATACCATATTGAATAAGATTGTATACAGGGAAAATAATTTCACTGCACAAAATCATCCGGATTATAATCAAATGGTTTCTATGATAGAAAAACCAGATTCTGAGTTTTTTATCAAGGAAACCTGGAGTATCAAAAAAATGAATTCATTTGCAGAATTCTTCAAGCCTCAGGCTTTCAAGATCACAGCGAATACTGTGTATAATGCGAAGCAAAATGAAATTGTGCCTCTGATAAAAACTGAGGAGAAATTTATGTTGAACTGGTATTTAATCGGATTACTGATTTGCATACCACTCTTGTGGTTATCAAGAGAATTTCACAACAAAGGTGAAGACGATACTGTAATTGATATCCTAGGCATAGGATGTTTGGTCTGTGGAACGACCATATCGCTTTGGTTTGCTGGTATAGAATGGTGGATTTTTATTCCTGTTGGGGTGCTATCAATTTTTTTTAGTTTTATATATATATTGAAACCCAAAATCGATACAAAAAGAAATCCATTCGGTTTTGGAGGAGTTACTCACTCAACTTGATAATTCAAGACAAAATAGTAAAGCAGTTTTCACTTTTGTGAAAACTGCTTTTTCTTTATGCTATTATTATTCGTATGGAACCGATTGATATCAACGCACCGACAACTCCAAAAATTACGCCTGATTTAGCAAAATCACCTACTGGGCCACTTCGAGTGGACAATTATGTCTCGAATGAAAAAACACACTTACAACCAGTGCGTACTTTTTCTACCGATCTTGCAAATGCCGTACGAGAAAAAGGCGGATCGATTGCACGCATTGCCATCGCCGAAGACGAAAAAAATCGCCGAGAAAAAGAAGAGACATCGATCAGTTCTCGTAAAAATATTCTCTTCACTTCCATCGGCATTATTCTTTTTGCGACAGCAGTCGGCGCAATCATTTGGTCATACCTCTACACAAAACAGGCGAGTGTTGTTGCACCGGTACAACAGACAGCTCCATCATCTATCGTCTACACTGAGAACAATCAAACAATCGATGCCACTGGCATGGATGCGCCGGCGATTGTTTCTACAATCAATGCGATTGTTACAGCACCAAACATTCAATCGGGGACAATGAAAAATATTGTCATCACACAATCATCTGTGCGTATTCCTGGATCACAATTTCTCACCGCTATCGGAGCCATTCATGCACCGGATGATTTTCTCCGTTCGCTCGCACCGGAGTACATGCTCGGCACCTATCTCTACAATCAAGATTCACTCTTCCTTGTTATTCGTGGCACAGCGCACGACTTTCTTCTCTCTGGAATGATTTCTTGGGAGCCATTTCTTTTGAAAGATCTCGCACCATTGTTTGCCATCGATACGGCAACCAATCCATCAATCCTAAATGCAAAATGGAATGATACCTTTATTGAAAATCGCAACGCTCGCGCAATCGTTGATGCAAACAACAAACCAATTCTTTTTTATTCATTCCTCGACCAAAACACCATTCTCTTTGCCACCGATCCAAAAGCACTCACTGCAGTCGTTGCGCGCTTCTAGTCAATAAACATAAAACCATGAGAACACAAGAACAGAGAGTACGGATTTATGTTTTTTTGTCCTCGCGATCTTATGATTTAATGTTCTTGTGATTTCGTGTTATATTGTCCACATGAATACAGAATACAAACACAAACTTGAAGAAGAGCGTCAGATTCTTCTCGGTGAGCTCAAGAGTCTTGGCAATCGTGATACAAAAAGTCATGAATGGGAGGCAACGATTGAAGAGGCAAGTACTGAAAATGCAGACATGAATAGTTCTGCTGATCGCTTTGAAGACTTTGAAGAAAAAAGTGCGCTCATCACTCCACTCGAAGCAAAGCTCAATCAGGTAGAAAGCGCTCTCGCTCGAATCGAAAATAGCACCTATGGAAAATGCCGAGTATGCCATGGACCCATCGAAGAGGCTCGACTCCATGCAAACCCCGCAGCCGAAACCTGCATCGCACACCTTGAGAAGTAATTCTCAAGGTGTGCGATTTAGTTTAAAGTGTAAAGTTGAAAGTCAAAAGTCGATTCAAAATACACTTCACTATTTAGTGCTTTACACTTTATACTTTACACTTTGTACTAATCCATGTCTTTCGCACGAGTATATTCAGCACAAACAGAACTTCTCTCCGGAAGGATTGTTTCAGTCGAAATCGATACTTCGCGTGGAATGAATAATTTTTCGATAGTTGGGCTTGGCGATCGAGCAGTAGATGAGGCACGCGACCGCGTGGGTTCTGCACTTAAGAATTCTGGTTTTGAATCGCCAAAAACAAAAAACCAAAAAACAGTTGTTTCACTGTCACCGGCCGATTTAAAGAAAGAAGGTTCGCATTTTGACCTTTCCATCGCACTCGGCTACCTCATTGCCGAGGGATTACAGACGGAAAATCTTGAAAAATCTCTTTTTGTGGGTGAGCTTGCACTCGATGGATCGGTTCGACCAGTCCGTGGAATCTTGGCGATTGCCGTCACAGCGGCGCGCGAGGGTTTCACAACAATTTATGTACCAAAAGAAAATGCACTCGAAGCTGCACTCGTCTCGAGCATGCAAGTATTTCCCGTCTCCAATTTACGTGAGTTGGTAAACCATCTGACTAAACATAAAAATCCAAATTCAACTGGTAAAAAAATTGTGCCTTTTTCTGATGAAAAAGGCACAATTGCATTTTCAAAACCTGAAACAGATTTTGGAGACATCATCGGACAAGAAAGTGCAAAGCGAGGGCTCTTGATTGCAGCAGCTGGCGGACACAACATCATCATGTATGGACCACCAGGTTCTGGAAAAACGATGCTCGCCCGCGCACTCGCAGGAATACTGCCTCCACTCACCAATGCTGACGCCATGGAAGTCACGGCGATTCACTCAATCGCCGGTGGC
Source organism: Candidatus Nomurabacteria bacterium (assembly GCA_023267275.1). Taxonomy (GTDB): domain Bacteria; phylum Patescibacteriota; class Minisyncoccia; order Phycocordibacterales; family UBA9973; genus CAITQP01. The sequence continues at coordinate 17,731 of JAHFNO010000018.1, forward strand.
AAAACAATTTCCGGATTGCAAAGCACTCCGCCGTTTCGCGCACCACATCATACTTCATCATATGTTTCCGTTATTGGTGGTGGCACGTTTCCAAAACCAGGGGAGATAACACTCGCACATCGCGGTGTATTGTTCTGCGATGAATTTCCCGAATTCGATCGACGCGTTGTCGAGAGTTTGCGTGAACCGCTTGAAGAACATTTTGTTTCTATTTCTCGATCAAAAGGCACGGCGATTTTTCCGGCGCAATTTCTGTTTGTCGCGGCAATGAATCCTTGTCCATGCGGATTTAAAGGATCCAAAACAAAACCGTGTTCATGCACTGCGGCCGATCTTGTGCGCTATCGCCGAAAACTTTCCGGGCCACTTCTCGACCGTATCGATATTGCACTGTATGTTGGAGAAATAGGATATGAAAAACTTGCGCAAGGTGGCGGAGAGGCACAGTCAGAAAAAATTCGTGCAGTGGTAGTGCAAGCGCGCGAACGTGCCTTTGCACGTTCGCGCGCACTCGACCTGCCTCCAAAACAAAACGGAGAACTCAAAGGAAAAGATTTGCCGGCAGTCGCACCGCTTTCGCCGGAAGTAGAAAAAGTATTGAATGATTCAGCCACACGACTCGGACTCTCAGCACGCGCATATCACCGCACACAAAAACTTGCTCGCACTATCGCCGACCTCGACGGAAGCGAACACATCACTCGCGATCACATTCTCGAAGCGATTCGCTATCGACCGCAAATCGAAAACATCGCATAGAACCCAGGTGCTTGGTTTTTGGTGTTTGCTGTTAGTTAAATACTAGAAAATCAATATAGCACTCGTGTCCGTACGGACACGAGTGCTATATTTTTAAATCAAGAAATATTCTTTAAACATTCGCTTCACTTGATCGGCCTTTCTTTTATTGCGGGTGATGATTAATTTATTTTTTCCTCTCTTTTTAATTATCTCCAAAATTTTCGCTTTTATATTTTCGTCGAATATCTTCGTATGTTTGTAGACGTAATCAATTTCAGCAGAGACCTTTGGATCAAGCCATACTTCAATCAAAAAATCATCAAGTACGTTTAAGTAATAATTATTTTTTAAAAACAATGCTTTTGGCGAGGCATAGTAATTTTTCTTTTCGCCATCAAAAAACTTCGACACATACATGTCGAGCGGGTCATTGTTTCCAATCATAAGAAACATTTTTCTTCCATTTTTTACCGTGTGATCAAAAAGATATATCTCACTTTCTGGACGAGCAAGCAAAAACCATTCATGCGGGTTGTATAAAAAGATGGGAGAGGTCTGCATTGTTACATCTGCCAAAACATCGAAAGCATGTGCCCAAAACATATCAGTGGCCTCAAACGTTTTGAAGGTATAGGAAATTTTCTCTCCCTGCTTGAGGCCGAGGAAATTAGTACTTGGCCGTTCTTTTTGCTTGTAATTGAGCTCGGCTTTTTCTGTAAAATCCGCGAGTCGTTTGAGCCAGACGCTTGAAAGAGAAACCTCTTCTCGGCTCTGTACGATTGTCTCGTTTGCCTTGAGCACTCGTAGAGCCTGATAGACGGCTTGTTTAGTTGTTTGTGGGCGCTTCTCTCTAATCTTGTCTATCAAGGCAAGTGTGCTTTGCTGACCATCGCTCAAGACATCCAATATAAGGTCTTCAATTTTTGGATCCTTGGAGAACATGGGCTTATTCTAGCAGAAAGGGTATATAAAGTAAACAAATTATTTACTATATGCCTATTTATAAAGGTTTAATTGACATTTATCTAAATAATATGTATTATATCTTCGAACATTCTTTACAAATCACCTATTAGTTTCTGATTATATTGCCATTGCTTGACCCAGTCTTGAAAATAAATTATGGGAAGCAACAAGCAAAATCCGTCGACCGATAACGTAGGAGGCGGTGCCCGTCAGAAAGATGAGGCTGCATATTTACATCTTGAAATATGTGAACCAAATGGTTTGCATCAATCCATCATTGGTTGGAAGTTTGAACCGAGCGCATGTAAGTTCAATGAAAAAGGAGAAGCGAGACGACTCACGATGATTAAGTATAACGGATACTATGAGACCGTGATTGGTCTACATTCCGAAGATGGACGCTTTGTAAAAGCTTCCAAAATTATTGTGAAAACCGCTTCTACTCGGCCATGGGACATATTCGGCTTTATGCATTTGAACATCCGAGCGATGTGCAAATGCGTAAACATACTGAAATATCTGCATGATGAAAAGGTTATTCATCTTACGGATCATCAGATACGTGCTGTGAGCGAACGATGGTTGTGGATTTGAAAGTATGTTAATAACACAATTGGGCGAGTTCTCTCGCCCTGATTTTAGAGAACAGAAAGAAGTTTGTGTTCTCTAAATGAAAGTTCATTTACAAACATTATTTGAGTTATCACAGATTATATCCGTGTTGTTTGTGATAACTCAAATAATCAAACTATGTCTACCACAACAACAGTTCCTGCATCAAGCGCAGTAAAAAACAAGTCAAAACAATATAAAACAAAACTGAAGGAATGGATCAATTTATTCAAAAAGATTTCTTCTTTGAGAATATATACTACTGTTTCTTCCATGAAAGCATACTTATTCGGATCTGAAGAGGACTGGGTTGAGGAATTATTCGTTGTTCACCACAGAATAAAACAGGAAAAACGAGAAGTGGGGCCGGATGTAATCGGTTATTTTAAAAATGGAAACAGGTGCACGCTTCAATATGATAGTGAATTCAATATTCAATCTCTTAATGCTCAACCATATTTTATGCGAGCCATTGAATCACGCAGTGGAAATACTTCCATAAATAAGGACATTGATACTTTTGAGACTGACTGGGAAACAGGTTATTACATAATAAAGAATTATGTAAGTTCAGTAGCAAGTATTGATGCATTATTGTTGCCACCTCCATGGGGAATTAAATAGACCAACACAAACGTATATTCGGTAAATCGAATATACGTTTTTAATTTACCCATTACCGAGTTATATTGACAAGAAAAAAATAAAATGTAGTATCTAAATTAGAAAATTTCTTTCACCCAAAAATTCTTTTTATGCATTTTGATATTGTAATCGCAAATCCCAACAAATTACGTACAAGAAAAATTGCTGAGCGAATACTGAAAAAATTACAACCGCTTGGCAAACGATTCGAATTTGAAATTGATCCAATCGGACTCTCCCGAAATGGAGATTTGATTAGAATCGACGCGATGTCAAAAAAGGGCGAAACTATCATTGTCGCTCTTGATGTAAACCGCGAAAACGGATATGGAATTGATGGCGAAGTTCGTATTCCAAATGGGGCTCATTTTGGTGATATTTTATTTCACCGACTCCGCCAAAGTTGCTTAAATTAGCCTTTTAAAAAAATCCCGCGTTGCTTTTCGCAAACGCGGGATTATTGTTTTTACATTTTACACTGCGATTTTTTCGGGAATATAATTTTGAATTCGCACCATATCTGGATGACGTTTGAATGTTTCAGGAACAACACGCACATGACAGGGGAGTTCCCATTCATCTTCAATTGGATTCCAATTGTCACCACTCCAGGCAAGCCGACACGAAGTGAGCGCATTGTCACTTCCTGTTTTTTTGCGAGAACAAATACATGTTCCCACCAACGCTTCCTCTGGTAGAGAATTTCTTTTGACTGTAATAAAGCCAAGTTTCTTTCCAATGTGAAGAGATACGGCATTTGTTGTCGTCGCCAAAATATTTTTCTCTTGATGATGCGCGAGCAAAATATGATACATCGTGATATTTATTTTTTTCTCACGATTTGAAGGACACACAAATGTGGATCCTGTTTCATACCAGTTGTGCGCGATTGGCCAAAGTGTTGCATGTCCAACAATCTGTCCGTTTTCAATTGCCACAACAGAGCGGTCATTCTCCAATTGAGCAATCAAGTCTTCTGGTTTTTGCGGAAGCAAATGCTTCTCCTTGCTCATTCTTTCAACGAGGCAGGCAACCATTGCGTTCCATTCGTAGCCGGGGAGTAATTCGTTTGTGTATATCATAGCTGTGAATTTTTAAGGTATATTTCAGAGCATAGTACAGAATCGCTTGCAAAATATGAAGTTTTTGAACAAATTTTTATATTTATTCAATTTATGTTATATTTATAACATCCGGAATGACATAGTTAGTGCATTTCTTTGTTGTTTCGCTCGTTTGCTCCCGCAGAGTATATTTATACACCTTGGTCGCAAGCCTCACTCACACCTGAATCAGCAGATTCACTTACGTGTCGAACTGCATCTAACTATGCTATTCCGAACTTTATGATATCGATTCAAACCGTCGTCGAAGAAATACTCTATTCCGATGAGGAGGCGCTCTTTGCGCTCTCCCATGAATACATGAATTTGTCTGCGTATGCCAAGCGGATTCAAAAAGCATGCGAGCACAAAGCGAAGAAACAAGTACAAATGCCTAGCATTATCATGGCCTTGTCTCGCTTGCAAAAAACAGTACAGAAATCACACCCACTCGTGCGACACATCGCACTCGATTCTATCACTACAAAACTTCCGCTCGCCGAGATTTCTTACAACAAAAGTCCGTCGCTCATGCGCGAACTCAAATCACTCTATGAACACGTCTCCACTGATACTGATGATTTTTTGAGCATGACACTTTCCACGCGCGAGATTACCATCATTTGTTCGGAGCGACTCGTAAATGAAACACTGCAGAAATTTAAAGAGGAACCTAAAAAAATTGAGCGAGGTCTTGCCGGTATCAGTCTTTCGTTCGACGAAAAATATTACAACGAACCAAACGTGACATTCTCATTGTTGCGAAAATTTGCAGTAGAAAAAATTTCACTCGCGGAAACAATTTCGAGTTACACTGAAGTCATTTTTGTATTCAACGAAAAACATCTCGCACGAGTCGTGGAGATGTTTTCCAAAGATCTGAGTACGAGAACCAAGGAACATAGATCATAAAAACACGAGAACAAAAAAACAAAAACTATTTCATGCAGATCCTGAAACAGTAGCCTCCAAGAGGTGATTCTGCTGAATCAAGGATGACACAATGCAAATACTAGTGAATGTTTGTACACAATTCGATCACCACACCGGTGATGGTGAGCAAATCTTTTTCTGAAATTGTTTCATCCTTTGTATGCGTAAACATTGCGCCGGAAGCAATGTTGATCATATAGAGTCCGCGTGCATGAAATACATTTGCGTCTGACACTCCATAATCTTTGATGAGAGTGATATCTGCAACACCATTTTTCTTGAGTGCGCGGGTTATATCGGCAAGCCAAGTGTCATCTTCGGCAATAGTGTACCCGCCGTTGATAAACGTGTCAGTAAAATCGATTCCGTCGGCATCAAAATCGGTTACGATTTTTTTGATTGATTGAATTGTTTCCTCGTGTGACTCTTTACTGAACGAACGAATTTCTCCATGCAAACTAAATTTTGGTGTCACGGTGTTGCGTCCAGTTCCACCAGCGATTGTTGACCAGTTGATATTGGTCGAAGCATTTACAACTCCGTGGGGAAGTAAGCCGAGAAGTGCAACCAGTTTGCTCCACGCGGTTTTTTCATCGAGCGCCAAATCTTTTGTGTGGTGTATTGGACCTACAATTTCAATATCAAGATTTGAGTAATACGGACTCTGTGTGATGATGCCACCGATAGGTTTTGCCGAGTCCACAATGAGTCCGCGTTTTGCAGACAGGTGAGTAAGATCTACTTTTTCTGCGCCCATGCTCGTCGTCTCTTCCGCAACCGTAAAAATAAATTCAAGCGGACGATGCGGGGTGCCAGATTTTTCCAAGCAGGAGAGAGCTTCCATATAGCAGGCGATGGTAGATTTGTTGTCGATGCCAAGCACGCACGGCTTTGTATTTTTTAGATATCCATTTTCTGTTGTTACAGAAATCTGGTCTGAAGGATCGACAACATCCATGTGTGCAGAAAACAATACTGGTTCGCCGACTCCTGGAATCGTTACACTCACATTTCCAGCCGAATCAACTTCGGCACCATATTTTGCAAAATGATTTTTCAAAAAAAGTGCGCACGCTGTTTCAGCACCTGAAGGCGAGTGAATTTCAAGTAGATTTTTGAGATATTGAGTGAGGCGCGTAATATTTGGTTGCATACCAATAGAGTATACAGAAAAATCGCCTCCCGCAAAGGGAGGCGATTTTTCTGATATCTTTGTATTGTATTTTGTTTTTTTGTTCTCGTGTTTTTATGGTTTATTGTTCTTGTGGCTTACAGTCCGTAACTTGGATTGTTGTGGAAAGGATTTTCTGCACCGTTTACTTCAAAGTGTAAGTGAGATCCTGTAGCACGACCTGTTTTTCCGACAAGACCAATCACTTGCCCGCGAGCAACGGTGTCTCCAACATTCACTGAAACTTTTGACATGTGTGCGTACACAGTCTGAATTGTATGACCACCGACATTGTGGTTGATTACCACAAACTCTCCGTAGCCGGTATTGTAACCAGTGCGTTGCGCAACAATAACTGTTCCACCGGCAGCTGCCATAATTGGCGTGCCGACTGGAGCTGCAAGGTCGATACCTGTGTGACGAGCTCCGTGCAAATCTTGTGTCATGCGACCGGTAGCAACCGGACGAAGCCAGAAGTTTTCAAGATCCATATCTCCTCGAGTAAATACTGGAATACGAATACTGCCACCCTTTGTTCCTGAACCCTGTCCGGTTGTAGGTTTTGTTGTTGGCTTTTCTGTAGTGTCAGGAATAATGAGCGTATCACCAATTGTCAGATCATCATCAGGAGAAAGATCGTTTGTATATGCAATATCACCCACATCTACTTTAAATTTCTTAGCGAGTGACTGAATTGTTTCACCCTTTGCCACAGTGTGCATAAAACCAGAAATAGGGAGGATTGTAAGAACAGTACCTTCTTTTAAGGTAGTTGTACCGGCGGGGATGTCATTAAACGCACTAATAGTTGAACGAGTCACGCCGAACATTTTTGCCACAGAGGCAAGTGTATCGCCTTTGTGCACCACGTATACGGAAATTTGGTTTGAAGCATCCGGAGATGTGTCATCGATAGCGCTTTCGTTTCCTACAAGTCCAATACTTGGAGCAAGCGCGGCATCGTTTATATTTACATCACTTACAGATTTACTTGAACCAGAAAGAGAGTCTGGACCGATAGTAGCCATTGCAAGTGGCATGTTCTGTGAATTTGCAGAAAGAGGAGCACTTTGAATCGAAGGAGTGGAGTCGGCTTGAGCAGAACGGGTAAAAACAGAGAACACCGAGGCCGAAACCGAGAGAGGCAAGAGGGTTGTTCCCATCATGAGTGCCATAGCAAAAAATGACCATTTTTGAGGTTTTGACGAGAAACTATGTCCTTTCGCGTGTAAAATCCTTGTTTTACAAGGCGAAAATCTTGTATGAGTGGGTTTAATAAGCCTAAAATGGGTGACCCGAGAGTAAGAGTGCCAAAATAATCTTTACTGTTAGGGTCGTTACTGTCGTACGGGAGGTCTAAACAACTGTTTAAACATATAGCCTTTCGGGAAATAGAGTACTATAATAGATACATATCTATATAGAGTACCCTGCCTAATAAGGGTAGCTCTATGCCCCGACTGAGTCAACAGCCTTTTTATAGAAAGACACAATGTTGACATTCTGTATACTTTATTACTTAATCAATACATTATGCGAGAAAAACTCTCAAAAGAGACAAAACAACAAGTGCAAGCGATTGAGCAAATCGAGTATTATGCCAAACGCCGAGAACAATCAGAGCTCGCTCGTGGAGCCACCGGTAATGATGTAGCAGATTCGATGATTGCTTCATACGAAGCCGAGATGCGAAAAATTGCCGACAAAAATGGTCTTGATTTGGAAAAAGTTTTGACTGGACTAGAAAACAAAGATACTGTCAAAAAGCACGGGAGTAGCGAACAGGCCAAAAAGGAGGCACTGTCCGAGCTCAAAAAGCTTGAAACAAAATACGGTAAAACCAAAGCCGTACTCTATAGTTCGTACGACTATCATCACCAAGCCTTGATGCAGGGGATTCTTGATACGATTCAGGAAGAAGTAAAAGGTATCACCAAAGAACAGGGAATTACTGATCCCGAGCTATTTAAAAAATTTGATTTGCCAGACCCAGAAAAAGTAAAAGAGGGACATGCGAAACTCGACCAACTCGAAATTGAAAAAAAGAACCTGGAAATAGACGCTATCAAAAAGAGTCTTGAAAAAAGCCCCGAATCTCTGCTTGGACTCGTTCGCTTACGAGAGGAGGCAGAAAAAATAATCAAGGAATACAAACTCAATCCATCACATTTGAGTCGTTTTGCCGTGCCAGAAATTCCCGAAGAAAAAGTAGAGGTAATCGAAGAAAAAATCTCAGCACAAAAAGAAGAGCCAGAAAATCTTGATTACAAAAATGGAAAGAAAGTGAGTTGGTTTAAACTCATGCTCGGCTTGGAAGACAAGGAGGAAAAAGATAAAAAACGATATGAAGCAGAACGCAAGCAGGTGCTTGAGGCAATCAAGCGTGCCGATCAAAAAATAAATGAATTGCGCGACCACATGCCAAAAGACCCTTCTTCTCCGTTTGCAAAAGATCTGGCAAAAAACATCGAGAAACTTGAGCAAAGTAAAATTGAAGCCAACATGCGACTCAAGCCAGAAGATCGTAATCCTTCACTCATTGTTTCAGGAATAGAAAAAAATACACCCCCTCTCAATCTCCCCCTGAATACAGAGGGAGAAGTAATTCCAGAATCAAACTGGGAAAAACTAAAACGTGTTGGAAGAAAATTGTTTACCGGAGCACTGTTTACGGCAAGCACTCTCTCGCCAAAATCAACAACTGATTCACATCTTCCTCCACAAGAAGGGAAGCGAGTTGTATATGAAAATACCGTACAACAAAAAACACCTGAACAAAAAAATGAAAGAACAATCGAATACAAAACGCCAGATACAAAATCTGAAATACAAAAAATACAGCCCGAGACTCCAATCAAAAAAGAAGTAACCCCAACAACAGAAGTTCGACAAAAAATTGAAATTGGCAAAATTACTCCTGCAACCTTGCATGAAATAGAAACTCCAGTAATGGCAGAGATGATCAATCAAATACAGCTTGATACTGCAGGCACTATTGATACGACTGTCGCTCAAACACCAAAATCCGATACAGCAGAAACGGTTGTATTTGCACCGGTCAAACAATCGGTTGAAAAAATTACACCGGCTGGGTTAAAAACAATAGAGATTGAATCACAAAAACCACAAACCCTGAAAGAGCTCATTCAAAAAATTGACTCCGCAGAAAAACACGCACCGCAAGTAAAAAAATTGAAACAGAAAATCAATATTGAAAAAATAAATCCTATTGAAATTAAACAAACGATTAAAGAGAATCTCCCTCCAGTTGCAAAAGAAGCAATTGTACCTGAAATACATATTCCAGAGAATGTTGTAAGAAAAGATGCGATTGAAAAAATTACACCGACTGGGTTAAAAACAATAGAGATTAAATCAACAACACCAGAAACATTGAAAGAATTGGTGCAAAAAATTGATTTAGAAGAAAAACATCGGGTTGATATCAAAAAAATTACACCGGCACCACTTATTACTCAAGAAAATACAATTTCATCAGAGGCTCCAAAAGTAAGAAAAATTATTGAGGATCAAAAACCAGCAATCAAGGCTACAGATATTATTTCCCAATACGAAGAAGGTGCAGATACAATAAAATACGAAGAACCAAAAACGGGTACTCCTGGAATTAAGATCGGATACCTCGATGAGAAAGGAAACAAACTTGATACAAATGCTATTCAAAGAACCCGAACTGTTTTACCTTCATCTCGAGAAGAAATACCAATGATTGCACCAACAAAAATGGATACTGTGAGAGTGCCTACCGTAACCATTCGACCGGCAACCGAAACAAGTGTTATACGAACAGAAAATGAAAACGGTGTACTAGAAAATACAATTATCACTCCAGGCCCAATCGGTCTTGCAATATCCCCGGAAATCACCAGAGATACACCGTCGGCAAGGATTGATACACTCGAATCTACAGAACCTCGTATTCTTGAAATACGAAACCGGCAATTAAACAGTGCTGGCGGAGTGAAGTGGGACTGGAATATTATGGAATCATCTTCAGGCTATGAATTAGACCCTATTGAAACTCCAACCGCCAGTCAATTGCAAGGAACAGAATTTCAAATAATTGACCCCGAAATAATTCGTGCTGAAGGTGGGTATATCATTCCGCATTTTTTGTGGGAACGAATGGATCCGGCTATTTGGCATGCACTCCAAGAAAATCCTGGGGCACTTGAAATCTATCTGACAAACAGTAAGAACCAAGGAACCCATGATCCTTATACAATCCAGGTTTGGAACGGCGACACAGGCATGGAATACCTCATTTCTTCAAACAACATGCTTATAAAAATGGAGTCACGATCTCGCTCAAACGAGGCATTGTTCGGCCGATTTATGACAGCAGTGGAAGAATCAGTAAACGGGTACAAACTTTCTATCAACAACATTGATATTAATAAATATGAAAGATTGAGCGAAGCACAAAAAACATTACTTGCAAAAGCTTGTTTAAAAAATGACAAAAAAACATTTGTTACTTATTCAATAGACAGTAGAACGCTTGCGGACGGATCAATAAAAAAATTCAACATGAGAACTGCTGAAATGGAAACCGCTCAACCAGAAGAAATAAAAAGAGAAATACAAGACATGATTGATTTTGTTCGAACAAATGACCGGGTTACTGAAAAACTGCTTATTGTCGGAAAAAATAACAAAGAACAAGGCTGGAAAAGAATGTACTCAAAACGTCCAACTGGTCAGATAAAAGAAATACATACGCAAGAGAAAAGGATAGAAAAGAAAAAGACATTTATTCGCAAAATATTAAAAAAAGCGAATCGTCCAAAAACAAAAAAGAATAAACAAAAAAGAGAAAGTGCTGAAACCCTTCAATATACTGATTATTCAACACAATAAAGAAGAAATTTCTTCTCAACCCACTATATTGACAATATAGTGGGTTTTGTGTTAATATGAACTTAAACAAAAAAAGATTCCAAACACTTTAAAAAAAATTGTATGAAGAAAATCATCGTATTACTGGCGCTGTGCGCAGTTGCCCTTTCCTTGAGCGCGAATGCTCAGGATGAATTTAGCCCAAAAGCCAAAAACATTTTTATTGGCAAAGTGGTGAAAAAAACTCACAGCCTTGCCGAAAATATTTCTGAGAACAAGGAACTCTATGGGCAACTGGACACATTGTCCTTGCCAGCACTTACCGCTGAGTATCGTGCAATTGCGCGTGTGCTCAGTGGAAGAAACAAACGTTTTCTCTTCTGGAAAAGAGGTTTTCAGAAAAGGGGTGAGGCAATGCTCGCCGATATAAAATCGGCTATTGAAAGGCGTGGGGTCAAAAAATACAACCTTGAAGAAGCAGCGAAAGAATACCACCGCAATGACTCCCTAATGAGAGAGCTTGCTGTAGTAAAAAATGATTTACGCGAAAGCATTAATAGGGAAAATGTATTAAGAGGAACTATTGAGGATCTTAAAAAAGAAAAAAATCCTGCCTTACAAAAAGCAAACCAGGAGTGCGCTCAGCTAAGGAGTGAAAATGCCATGTTAAAGAAAAAGCTCAGTGAAAATAATGAGCAAACACCAGGTGGTGGAACATCAACACCACCAAAAACAACAATAAAAACAAAAAAGTAGAATGTCCCTGTAGTATCACATATGTGTACTACAGGGATTTTTTTTATGAACAGAACAAGAATTATTTGCTATACTTATGATAGCTACCACTTACCATGAAACCAGGAAATCCCATGGAAAAAAAACCACACTCACCAAGCCTCGAAAAACAGAAGGCTCCTTCTGATGTGGCAATCGACAAAATACTTATTGAAAAGGAGAGTTATACGGAAATCCGTGATGGGTTGTATTCGCTGGACCCTCAGCTTGAAGCTGAGCAAAAAACACTCCTTGCAGAAATTGCGGAGCTCGAGGCACAACTTAAATCCAAAAAAACTCCTGACAATCAAAATATAAAAATAACACCAGAAATGTACGCTTCAATGTCCGTATCGGAAAAAAAGAATCTGCAACAAAAAATGATGGGGGAGGCATTAGAAATAATGAAAAAAGGAGTTGATCGTATTGTAATACATGGAGGAACAACGGAATTCACAGAAGAACATGCAAACTCGCCATTTACAAAATCGCTCCCAGAGAAAGAAAGACGATGGAAAGCTGGAGAAAAAGCAACAATTACACAGCCCGATGTAGATGTACGTGCATCACTATATCTTTTACATCTGTTGAAAGACACGGACGGTAATCCTGCACTTGTTACCTACAATGAAGGTGCGTATACCGAATCCGTACCAAAAGGATCAAAAAAAATCGAAGACACAAAAAAGGGTGCGGTTATTATTCATATAGATACTGGTGGTGAACGGTTTTGGGTAGAAAAAGACGGAGAAATCACCGAGGTATTCATTGACCACCACAATAGCGAACGGGATTGGCAAACCTCTGCAACTCAAATTATGGCTGGTATTTTATCGATAAATCCGGAATTTAAAGCAATGTTAGATGAAAATCCATGGTTGAAGAAACTCATTTCATTCACGACAAATATAGACAATTTGAAGTATGTTGATGAAAAGTGGGATAACGGAACAAAAAAATTCAATGAAAATTCTTTTACCAATGTTTGGCCAAAATCTCTCCATTCTTTGGCAAGCTTGATGCCATTTGAATGTCTGACTCAAGCAATCCAAGAGGGAAGAGATCCATGGAATCCATATACCGAAAAAGAAATTGTTGAAGGAATTGAATACACAGACATACATAGGGGAAAGAAAATATTTAATATTGGTGAAAAAATAGATGATCAAAAAAAGGCATCAAAGGGGGTATTGGCGGGAGTAGAGAGAGCTAGAAAATATACAAAAACAATTGGCTTGCCAGAAGAAACTCCCGAGCTGGGCAAGATTATATATCACAATTTTCCAAAAATTGATGATTACAAGAGAAAGGGTAAAAAAATTACAAACAAAATAGATAATGGTCTTGGCTTTATTGCCACAAAAGCTGTTGGTTGTGATACGTATGTTGTGTTTAACAAATCAAAAAATAGTTTTTTTATCAATTCCACAACACACGACCTACAACCAGTATTTGAACGACTACAAAAACTCTATCCGGGGACGACTCTGGTGCGCGGAGTCATGATCTTTGCACCAAAAGGGGAGGATGTATTAAAAGAAATCGATGAGGAAGAATTTTTGAAAGCGGTGGGTATGAAAAAATAACAATATATGGATGCACTAGAAAAAAATACAATTGAAAAAAAGCTCGCGGAAGCACAAAAGAAGCTTCGTATTGTTACTGCATCCCGAGAAAGAATTGCCACTTATACCAAAGAAGGGGACAAGGCTAAAAAAGCTGTTGTAGAAAGCTTGAGTAAAAAAGAAAAACTCGAAGCTGAAATTGCACCGCTTGATGCAAAAATCAAAGAACTCAATCAAGAAATCGTAACTCTTGAAGAAAAAATAAAGACTGAAAAAGCGCCGGCAAAAAACTGGGGTGATATTTTTGATGCTTACGTTGATGAATATACAAAACTTAACAAGGAACTTGATAAACTCCAGAAGAAAGCAAAAAGTAGATATGCTGACCGTATTTTAGAGATAGAAAAAAAACTTAATGCTCTTTCTGAGCTTATAAAAAACCTGGAGTTTTCTACAGAAGAATGGAAAGACCGAAAAAATAAAGAGAATATTCTGAAATGGATTAATGCAGAAGATTTTTCCGAAAAAACAAAAAAAATTATTGGTCTGAAATATTTAAACAATAAAAATGAGGATTTTTTAATAAGAGACATGGGCAGCTTTTATGAAAGCAAGCACATGAATGATGAAAACGATTTTGTTGATTCATATACTGCTAACGGAATACAAATCCAGCTTATTAATAATCGAAATGCCTTCATCAAGGGCGGTAAACCTCCTATAAAACATCCTGGCCAAGATAAGTACCCCAAACATGCCCGCTTTTCTGTTCTTGGACCGGACGGCAAAGTAATAGACAATGAGGTCGGATACAATCTTTCTTACAGAGACGCAGAGGATTTTGCCTTGGAAGCCGCACTAAATCGCCAAGAAAAAATTGTGGGGGATTTCAATAATATTGAAGATAAGGAAGCCTGGAATAATGAAAAAATAAAAAAACTGGAGGAGTATATTACTAATCAAATTGACTCATATGAAAAAGAATTGGGTGAAAATCATCATGATGATGCAATAAAAAATAAAGAACTAGAAAAAAATACTGCACTTCTTGAGGCAAAGAAAAAAGAACTTGAACAAAAGAAAATCGAGCTCGCGCCAATTGCTTCAGAACTTGCAACACTCGAACGAGAAATTGGCACACTCACTGCGCTATACAAATTCAAGCCAGCAGATTTTGTTGAACCCGTAAAACCAACGGCGTTTTCAACAGTTGCTGAATCAAAAATTGGCGTGCCAGAAACAAAAACTGTATTTCCTAAAAAAGGCGAGGGTCTTGGGCTTAAAACATCAGAGGGTATAAAAATGCCTGCAAAAAAAATCAGATCAATTCCGGAGTCAATAAAAATTCCAACCTCTCCGATTACAGAAAAGAGTGCGCTCATACTAACAACTGCTACACCAACACCAGGAGCAGGAATTTTAAGCTCGACTGGCGAACTAATTACAAAGCCTGACTCTGCTTCAACAGAAA
>JAHFNO010000019.1:0-7499 GCA_023267275.1 Candidatus Nomurabacteria bacterium
GTGTGTCGAATGGTCTCTTAAAAATATATCCGAAAAAATTTCCGACGACTCCAGCACTGTGACTGGTACCACTTCCGATATCAATGAGTCCAAGTGAACCCATCAAAAAAAGGAGTGAACCAATCGCTTGCATGAGTGCAATGTGTGGTCGGCCAGTGCGAACAAACACGATTCCCACAATTGCAAAAAGAATTGGTACGAGTCCATATCCGACACCAAATAAATACACACCGGCATCTTTAAATGAGGCACCCACTGGTCCTCCAGATCCGAATCCAGCAATTATAAAAAAGAGCGCGAGCGCCAAAAATACAACACCGATTACTGTGTGTCGTGTCTCATCTTTGAGTCGCTTTTCGTTGTCGATTTTTTTCTTTCGGGAACTATTTTTTCTTACCGGTTTTTCCTCTTCCTCGAGGTCTTCTTCGTCTTCAATTTCTTCATTTTTTCTTGGCATAAGTACGCTCATTTTACCATTAAAACAATGAACATAAAAACAAAAAATCACCAGAACACTAGAACAAAAAAACAAGAAAACATTAGAACATAAAAACAGTGCATAACCTTTGTTATTATGCTTTCTTAGTCCGCGTGTTTTTATGGTTTGTAGTTCTTGTGTTTTTGTGGCCATCGCGTATACTACGCGTATAAAGGACTGAAAAAGAACTTTCTCAGACAGTAAAATCATCAAAAAGAACGCCATGGATTTCAAAGACACGGAACAAAAGAATACAATGTCTAACGGACAAATACTTACAGGACAAGCTGAAAATGATTTCTATCAGAAGCATTCTATCGTGTCTCTTATTACCAAAAAGACAGAGAAGATTGCCACAGCCGTGTACATGGTCACGGACTTTCTGGAAGACTCAGAGCCACTCAAAATCGAATTACGGACACTCTCTCTTCGTTTGCTTTCAGAGACCCAAAAACTCGTCGCTCGATCGTCCGAACCACACACTGTTCTTGCCGACGAGATTGAACGAACTATCGATAACACGATCGTATTTTTGACACTCGCTACCACCATCGGAATTGTCTCAACCATGAACGGAACAATCCTCATTTCTGAACTCAAAAAGGTACAAGAAAAAGTACAATCAATCTACGGAAAAAAGAATGCACTTGTCGTTACTCATCCAGGCTACGCAAACATTATTCTCAATCAATCAATGTTTGATGTGTCGCTCGACCAGGTAAAATATGAGTCTTTTAATAAAGGACAAGAAATAGATAAAGGACTCAATAAAACAAACAATGTCTTTTACAAAAATGAAGATAAAAGTACGAATGTTTTGATGTCTGTTTCAAAGAAAATCGATTTAGGAAATAAGATTGCACGCAGAAATGATGTCCTTAGAGTTGTCCGAAACAAAGGAAAAGTTTCAATAAAAGACATTACTGAAATTCTAAAGGACATTGGAGATAAGACGATTCAACGAGAGCTCCATGCTCTTGTCCAAGAAGGGGTTTTGATCAAGGAAGGAGAGAAGCGATGGAGTGTGTATAAGATTGCTCAGTAGAGCAATCTTATGGTTTTTGGTGTTTGGTTTTTGGTTTTAGGAATGCCTAATTTCTTGGAGCTAACACCAAAAACCACAAACCAAAAACCATCTCTAAAATCCTTGATTTTTTAAGCAAAATATGCAAGAATGGGCGCTGATAGCTTTCTCATTAATTTGAGGGGCTAAACCATTTGACTGTCAAATGGTCGCCTGAACATATTGAAGAATATGTTTAAAGGTTATCCACACGATATTGTTTTGCCGTTACGCGGTATAGATAATATAATGTGTTTACGCAAGATTTTCCGTGCACTTTTCGTGTACGAGATTATTGCGTCAGTAGGTATTTTTCCGAAGTGCGGGGCGGAGGATAGGCCTCTCGCATTCTGTATCTCTCGGAGGGTACACGCGGATCGAACATTGAAAATTGAATAGCAAAGAACGTTTCTTTGCCCGCAACTATTTCACATTTTTTATTCATTATTTTTTGAGAATTTTTTTCAAATTATTTTGCGTAAAAAAAGAAAAAATAATTGCACAAGTTTCAGTGTCGTTACGTATTACTTCTTGGGGAGTGCGGAACCGAAAGTGAGCACGAAGTTCTTCGTCTCTCATTACAGTCTCGCAAATCTCGGAAGATGCCATGTCGACACGGCAGCAAAATCTTGGGTTATGAAAATATTTTTGTGCCTGTGTCATTCCCGGCTTGACCGGGAATCCAGATTACTTGCATTCAAATGCAAACCTGGATCCTGAAATAAATTCAGGATGACCCGATACAAAAAATTCATAATTCAAAAACTAATGAGCGGTTTATAAAACGTTCATTATCAAGTGCACACACAATTAACACCATGAATGCAGTAATGCATTCTACGTCGAGTTAATTACTAAGTGCATTTTTATTAGAATTTTTTTCTATGACTACACTCAAATCAAAATTTGCGAAAGCAAGTTTGGGATTGATTGCAGGTGCAAGTATTCTCCTCGTTGCTGGTTCAGCATTCGCGGCAGATACTTTCACACGTAATCTTACAGTCGGTTCTCGAGGCGCAGATGTTACTGCACTCCAGACAGCAGTAGGAGTTTCTCCAACTACTGGTTACTTCGGTAACATGACTAAGGCAGCAGTTAAGGCCTACCAAACAGCAAAAGGTATCAGTCCAGTTTCAGGTTATGTTGGTCCCCTCACACGCGGCTATTTGAACGCTGGTGGTACAACACCAGTAACTCCTGGTACAACACCTACAACAACAGGACCAGTTTCTGTAGCACTTGCTTCAGACAATCCTGTTGCAGGAACAGTTATCTCTGGTTCAACAGTAGGACAAGCAACAGCTGACCTTATGCACATTGCATTCAATGGTTCAGGAACGGTAACAAGTGTTACTCTTCAGCGCACAGGTCTTTCTTTGAATACTGACCTCTCAGCTGTATACCTCTACCAGGGTGCTACACGTATCACAGATGCAGCTTCTGTAAACAGTACAGGAAAGATTGTCTTCAACGGCATGAACCTTGCTGTTAATGGAATGACAAACATCTCAGTACGTGCAGACATTGCTGCAGGATCAACAAGTAACAATATTGGGGTTAGTATGGTTGGATTTACAGCAAATGGAACAGCTAACACTGTAAACATTGCTGGTAACCAGTTCTATATCTCAACAAGTTCATCACTCCTCGGTACAGCAAATGTAACAATGGCAAATACTGCTACTTCAACAGCTACTGTTAATGCTGGAACTTCAAATTACACAATTTGGACAGCTCCAGTTGCAGTAAGTGCAAGTACAAGTAACGCCTTTGTTTTGAAGGGTGCTTCATTCCACTTTGTTGGATCAGCTCCTACAAACTCACTTGCAAACCTCGGTCTCTTTGTTGATGGAGTAAAAGTTGCTTCATCTACAGGAGTAAACGCATACAGCTATGTTGTGTTTGATCTTATGAGTGCTCCATATGCACTTACAAATGGATCACACACATTTGATGTTCGCGGTGATATCGTAAACGGCGCAGCTCGCACAGCACAGCTTACTCTCCAGAATGCTGGCGATCTCGTTCTTACAAACAACACAATTGGTGGAGTAAACGTTGCTCCAACTGCTGCTGGATCAAACCAGACAGCATTCCCACTTTCTGGTAACACAATCAGTATCAGTACTGGTTCAGTATCAATTACTGTTGATCCTAGCTTCAACGCTGTGACCAACATAACTGGTGGTGCAACTAATGCCGTTATTGCTCGTTACAAGATCAATGCATATGGTGAAGATGAAAAGATTACATCAGTAACTCTTACTCCAACTATCGGAGGTAGTGCTTCACCTGCAACGACAACAGTTGCGAATGTTCAACTTTACTTGAACGGATCACAAATCGGATCTGTTTGTCAGTACGATGGAACACATGCATGTACTTACACTCTTGGATCATCAGCTATTGTTCCAGGTGGCGTAACTTCAAGTATCCTTGAAGTTCATGCTGATATTCAGAATACTTCAGGTACAAACTACACTGCAGGAACAATCTCTGTAGCATCAGCAACATTGAATGCTCAGGGTATGTACTCATACAACACTCTTTCTTCACAAACAATCCCAACTACAACAGCAATCACAATTTCTGCTGGTCAGATGGTAGTTGCGAAGAATGGTGCATACACAAACCAGACAATCGCTCCTAACACTTCAAACACAAAGATCGGTTCGTTCACAATTCAGAACCAGAGTTCAACAGAGGCAATTCGTTTGACGAACTTCGCTGTTGCTCTTACAACTGATGGAACAACTGCTCTTACATCAACACAGTTTGCAAACTACACGAACGTAAAGACTTCTGAGACAACAGGTTCAGGTGCAACACCACAAAATGGTGCAGCAAGCCTCAACTACTCAGTTGACACTACAATCGCTGCAGGTGCAACTAAGACCGTAGATATCTTTGGTGATATCGGTTCTAACACAGTAGGTGTTGAAACAACACTTCTTGTTACAGCATACGGAGCAAGTACAAATGTTTCTCTCACTGGCTCAGCTGTTGCAGGTCAATTGATCTCAGTAGCAACTGGTTCAGTTTCTGCTCCAACATTTGTTGCTTCAGCTTCAACAGCTCCTCAGTACATCGCAACCGCTTCAAGCGCTACCGATGCTTCTAAGGCAGAGTTTAAATTCACAGCTTCTAACGGTTCAGGAACTATCCAGAACCTCAAGTTTGCTGTAATCAACTCTTCAACAACAAGTAACACTATTTCTTCAATCCGTGTTGGAACACAGGTTGCTTCAGTTGTAACTCCTGCTGCTATCTCTGGCGGTTTGGCAACTACAATCTCAACAGCTGCGACTACTGTATATGTAGGCTCAACAGCTAATGTTCCAGCGGGATCACTCCTTAAGGTAGACAGTGAATACATGCTCGTTACTGCAGTTCCAACTTCAACAACATTTACAGTTACACGTAATGTTATTGGATCAACAGGTACTGGACATGCAACATCTGCAACTGTCACTCCAAGTGGATTGGCATACCTTACAGGTGTAAACGTAAATGTTCCAAGTGGAACATCAGGTGCATATGTTGATGCATTCGCATCATACAGTCCTGCAAACGGAACAACTGGTGCAGTAGCTTCAGGAACAACATCAAATGTGTACCTCACATACGTGAAGTCACAGATTGGTTCAACTGTTTCAGATACAGCTGTAACTCCAGCCCCAGTAAGTACTTCAACAAACCTTATGACAGTAGTTGGATCAAAGCCTACTCTTACTGTAAATACAGTACAGCAGACAGGACTTGTTCTTAGCGCTGAAAATAAGATTGGTGAAGTTACTATCACTACTGATGCAGGTGGTTCAATTGGTATCAACACTCTCACCTTCACAGTTGGTGGTGCTGGTTTTGCAACTGGTCCACTCATTGCAACAGGAGCACGTCTTGCAGATGGTTCAACAACTATCTCAACAGCTACTTGTGCAACAACATCAACAGCAACTGCAACTTCTGTAGTCACATGTACATTTAGTGATACAAACGGTTACCTTGTTACTGGTGGTGCTTCAGGAGCTAAGACATTTAGTCTCTATGGAACTCCTTCAGGTACAATAACCTCAGGTGCAACTGTTTCAGTATCTACTGCTCTTACAACAGCAGGATTTGTCTGGACAGATGTTGCTGGTAATGGTACTGCTTCTGCAGAATCAGGTTCTAAGATTTACAACTTCCCAACAGGTAGTTACTCGATCCGTCAATAATATTGATTGATTGAAAAATCTCCTTTAGTGTAAGGTAAAAGCGCAACAAAAAACCACTCCGAAAGGAGTGGTTTTTTGTTATATACCAATCAACCAATGATACTAATGATACTAATGGCTACGAATGGTAGCATATGGTACTATGTATTTGGTTTGGGCTATTCGTAGCCATTTGTAGATTTGTATTATTCGTATATTCGTATGTTTATCTTATGAAAAAAGCGCTCAAAGTATTACTTCTCAGTATTCCAATCGCCATCCTGTTTTATTCAGGCAAAATGCTTGTTCCTGCTGTGGATGCGAAAAATCTACTCATACGAGGTATTGTTGCAATTGTGGCGGTACTCATTGCAGTTTTATATGTTGTTCGTAGTGATTTTCGCCCTGAATCTTCACAAAAACTCAAATTGTTTTGGAAAAATCCGCTTGGAAAATCACTTACTATTTCCTACGGGGTATTGATTGTGAGTACTATTTTCGCGTATAGCCCGTTTACTGCATTTTTCGGAACAGCATCGCGTGGTGAAGGATTTGTCGGGCTTTCATTTTTTTATTTTTTGACGCTGTTTCTTTTTGTTGTTTTTGAAAAAAAGGATTGGTTTCGATTTTGGCAACTAACGGCAGTTGGGGGAATCATTGTTTTTATCACAGAGTTTACTGATTTTCTTGGAGGAGCATATCGTCCAGGGTCATTGATGGACAACCCGATTTTTCTGGCTGGATATTTTTTGATTGTTATTTTTGCCGGTTTGCTTGTTTGGAAATCAGGAAAAGAAGAAAAGAACAATCTATCGTTGTGGCTTGGTGGAATAGCAACCATGTGTTCGATTATTGGAATGTTTATTACTGAGTCTCGTGGCGCAATGCTCGGTATGATCATCGGTGTTTTTGTTGCACTACTTTATTTTGTGTTTGCAGAGTCAGGCAACACAAAGAAAAATATTTTTTTTCGCAAAATAACTATTGCAATTATTTCCTGTATGATTATTTTTGGAGGAATTTTTGTTGCTACTCGTCATTCATCTTTCTGGATACATGTTCCTGGCTTGAATCGTGTGGCACAGTTTTCACTTTCCGATCCTACAACGCAATCACGTATTGAAAATGCTCGACTCACCCTGCGCGCTGTGCGTCCTACTGGTTCAAATATAAAAAACACACTTGTGGGTTGGGGTTGGGACAACTATGTATTTGCATGGCAGTCAAATTACGATCCAAAAATATATCTATATGACCGAGGAATCTTTGATCGAGCCCACAACAAATTGCTCGATGTGCTCGTGATGAATGGAATACTTGGGCTTGTTGCATATCTTGCGATTTGGTTTTTCCTTGTTCGTTCAGCTTTATTTTTAGGAAAACAATCGGTATTTATGAGTGCTGTCACTCTCTTCTTTTTAACTGCATTTTTTATTCAAAACTTAACCGTTTTTGACACAGTTATTTCGTATGTACCATTCTTTGCTGTAATAGGATATATGCTGTTTGCAACACAAAGAAAATATGAATAAAAAAACAGAAATTGGTATAGGAGTTCTTTTTGCGATAATCGCGATTTTTTCTAGCGTTGGCTATTTTGTTTGGACGCTCGTCCCTGATTTACAGGGTAGAGAATACCTTACAAAAGCCCCCATTGCTTTTACTCCGGAGGTAATCATCGATGATACTTTTATATTCCAACCGATGACCAACGCACAGGGACTTATTCGGTATCTGCTTCTAGTGGCAATGTATGATAAGT
>JAHFNO010000019.1:7509-30168 GCA_023267275.1 Candidatus Nomurabacteria bacterium
AGTACAATGATCATACTCTTACAAAGTCTGATCCGCTGTTTGACGCAGCTATCGATAAAATGAAACAGTATCTCAATCAATTTCCGTATTTTTATGATTATTTTTTTCTTCTTGCTCGTGCAACCGACGCTCAAGCTGAATTAAAAAATGATCCAAGCTTTCATAAAACGGCAGAAGAATATTACAAAAAAGCTCTGACTATTGCTCCCGGTAGACAAGATGTTGTATATGGATATGCAATCAACCTTCTTGCTCAAAAGCGAAACGATGAGGCTCTGAGTATGTTGCGACAGATGGTTGTTCAATATCCAATGCTACCAGACAATCATTATGAACTTGGACAAGCTCTGGCTGTTTTAGGAAAACCAAGCTACGATGAATCGCTGGCAAATTTTGAAATTGCATTGGATAAAAATGTAAATATAAACCCTCCGGTCACACTCCAAATTTACCAGAAGTTTTTCTACCACTATTATCACAACGCAGATTTTGACCGACTTCATACCTCAATTAAGCGTTTGATACAACTTGATCCATCGCAAGCAAAGACATTTCAGGATGTATTGACTTATATGGACACCAATCATCAAATTCCATTATTAACTATTGTAGAGTCATCACAATGATAAAAACACGACTTTCTGGAGGACTTGGAAATCAAATGTTTGAATACGCAGCTGCACGCGCACTTGCGCTTCGAAATAACACCGAGGTACAACTTGACCTCACGTATCTTCTCGACCGCACACCACGACCAAAGCGTTGGCATTTTACATTTCGCAATTATGACCTAGATGTATTTGCGATTCATGCGACGATTGCCAAGAAAAATGAAACTCCACTTTTCTTTTTGGGAAAGATTGGGCTCTTTGCCGACAAGGCACTCCGCAGAGTATTTAAACCAAAAGGTACGGAAAAATACTACCAGTTTGATCCCAGTTTTTTGACACTTCCAGACGGAACATATCTCGATGGGGGATGGCAATCACCAAAATATTTTGCTGGGTATGAAGATGTTATTCAAAAAGATTTTACGTTAAAAAACCCTATTCCAGAAAAGACAGAGGCGCTTGTAGCAGAAATCCGCAATAGTGAATCGGTCTGTGTGCATTTGCGGCGCGGAGATTTTTTGAAAGTTGCACTCCACACTGTGTGTGATGAAGACTACTACAAGCGGGGAATTGCCGAGGTGGCAAAACATACATCATTTGAAAAAATATATGTGTTCTCCGATGACATAGCTTGGTGTCGAGAAAATCTTTCACTCGGTTACCCCACGGAATTTGTTAGCGATGATTATTCTGGATTTAAGAGCACAGGACATATGTATCTGATGAGCCAGTGTAAGTATTTTGTCATTGCAAACAGTTCATTCTCTTGGTGGTCGGCATGGCTCTCTAAACGTGCAGGAAAGCTCGTAATAGCCCCAAAACACTGGTTTAGCGACCATAGTATCGATACAAGCGATGTTACCCCTAAGGAATGGATACGGGTATAATAGATGAACATACCAATATACGAATGATACGAATCTACAAATGGCTACGAATGACTAAGATGAACATACCAATATACGAATGATACGAATCTACAAATGGCTACGAATGACTAAGATGAACATACCAATATACGAATGATACGAATCTACAAATGGCAACCAATAGTACAATACAAGGAAAGGTTATTTATCCAGAACTTTCGTATCTAATCACGGGTATATTATTTGCTGTACATAATGAGCTTGGGCAATACGCAAGAGAAAAACAATACGGAGACCTTTTAGAAAAGAAATTTAAAGAAATTAAGCTTCCATACAAAAGAGAAGTCTCGATAGCTGATTCTGGCAATATTCTTGATTTTATAGTTGATAGCAAAATTGTTTTAGAACTTAAATCAGTACGAATGATTACACGTGACAACTATCGGCAAATTCAAAATTATCTTCATCAGACCGGATTGCAGTTAGGAATATTGGTAAATTTCAGAAGTACTTATTTAAAACCAAATCGCATTGTTCGGATTGATAAGATAAATATACCAATCAACAAATGATACGAATTTACAAATGATTACGAATAATGCTAGAGTTTACGGGTCTATTTGCAGTTATTCGTTACATTCGTATAATTCGTATATTAGTATATTTTTATGATTCAAGTTTCAATACTTCTTCCAACATACAACGGTGCAAAGACAATTGCGCGCGCTATTGAGAGCGTTCTGAGTCAAACCCATACTGCATGGGAGCTTTTGGTGATTGATGATGGTTCAAGCGATGGCACAGCACAGGTAGTAAAAAAATATGTCGATACCGATTCACGTGTTCGCTATATTAAAAATGAAAGAAATCTCGGCATTCAAAAAACATTGAATCGTGGCCTGAAAGAAGCGAAAGGGGAATATATCGCACGTATTGATGACGATGATTTTTGGATTATTCCATACAAATTGTCTGCACAATATGCATATATGCAATTGCACCCAGGTTGTGTACTTGTAGGTACTGGCGTAGTGGTTTATAGCGAAGATACACAAGAATTGTTTCGATATATTTTACCGGAATCAGATGCTGATATTAGAAAAAATATTCTTTCCAAAAACTGCTTTACGCATGCCACCGTGCTTTTCTCGAAACAAGCCGCACAAGAATGTGGTGGGTATGGGGAAGGAGAGGAGACAAAGCATGTGGAAGATTATGATTTATGGCTTCGTCTTGGTACAAAAGGTTCTATGAACAATCTGCCACTCTACGCAGTAGGATTTACACTTCGTGCTGGATCAACAAGTGGAAAAAATAAAACAGAACAGTTTAAAAAAGATATTGCACTCACCAGAAAATATAAAACAAACTATCCAGGATATACGCGAGCAATTATTCGCGGAACTCTCCGCTCATGGCTATATCAATTCTTTCATCTTATTCCAAAAGATATGCAAGAAAGCTTTCTTGGTTGGTATAAGAAAAACTGGTAGAGATACCTCTACCAGTTTTTCTTATTTGAATAGATATATATATTTTTGCTTGTTGTCTTTGAGATACTGTGGCAGGTCTTTTTCGTCTATCCAAAATTTGAATCGGCGCCATTTATAGTCAAAAATTCTTCCAACATAATCTTTGTTGGCTTTCATTCTTTTTTCAATCTTGGCTTTGATTTCGGGGGTATTGAATTCTTGATGGTCATACGCTTCAATTTTTTTCAATACAGCCTCTGGTCCACCCATATTGGTAAAGTGCCAGCCTCCATCATTTAAGATATGATTGTGGTTTGCGCGCATGTCATTGAGATTGGGAAGATTCTTGTATTTGCATACATTTGTTCCTTTCCAATCTTCACTTGATTGATTGTTGAGATAGTACGTGTAACAAATTTGTCGAAGTTTATATATTTCATCACCCACCACTTGTGGTTTCCAGATTTCATCTAGATCTCCATAGTACACAATATCTTCATCCTTCAATCCAACAAGCGCTTGTCGGATACTATCCTTTTGAAAGGCAGCGCGCTCGAATGCCGTACTCGCTTCGTGGTTGCCGATAACATGGTGAATAATTTTATGATTCCATTTGGCAAAGCGGTCTTTGTTTTCTGCATAATAGAGAGGTTTTGGTTTTCCGGAAAAAGTTTCTGTTGATTCGCCAATGACAAAAAAATCGACATATGGATCGAGAATATTGAGACGAATTTCGAGTAAATCGAGTTCGTTGAAAAACATGAAGCAGTCGTAGGTCATAGTGTTGTTCGTTGTTTAAATACTACATCAAGATTGAGTTTATTCATATTCATTTTGAGTGCTTCTTGGTAGAGATGTTCATTTTGTAAAAGTAGCTCCTCTGTTACTTGTGCGTAGTCATCCACAAAGAGTGCAGGGAAGTCTTTGAACATTTCTTCAAGATACGGATGACGCTTGAAGACTGGTACGCGCTTCATATAGAGCGTTTCCCAGTTTCGTGCGGATTCAATACCATTTCCGGAAGGGCAGAGTACAAACTTGTGATTTTTGATACCATCGAGATAGTTTGCATAATCAGTACGAGGAGAAACAGTTGCCCAAGATTTGTTTGAGAATAGCGAGTACAAACTACCTCGATTTCCAGTATCGTTTCTGTGATTTACATAGAGTAATTTTTTTGCCTCACGATTGTCCAGCAAAAAATATTTTAATATTGTGTGGTGGTTGTACCCCCAGTACATTTTTCGCTCCAGTCCGTGTGGGTAGGGATGAATTTTTCCGCCAAAATATACGGCATTAGCCGCGTTAATCAAGAGTACATTTTCTGGGATGCGACCATCAATTTCTTTGTCAAGGGGATTGTCTTCAAGCGCAGTAAATATAATAAACTTTTTCTCAGGGAAATGAGTAAGTAGTTCAAGTAGATCTTCGTCTGCCATAGAATCTAGCCAGGTTTTGTCGTTGGCATCTACTGGCTTCATATGAAGCCAGTCACGATAGGGAAGCACTCGGTGATAGAGACGTACATTGTCTATAAACAATGTCATAACATTTCCTTTGTGTTCGTGCACCGCCTTGGTAAATTCACTATTGGAGCTATTTGCTTTTTTTGTGAAGGCTCCAGGTACGTGTCCTAGGATTCCAGAGTGTGCCCCGAATGAGTAGTCACACTTTGCTTGGAGTGCATCGCTTTCAAGAACAGGGAAAGATAATATTTTTTTTATTTCTACTTGAGAAACTTTTTTTTGAAACTTTTTTTTGAGACGAATTTCTTGTTTTTTGTCTTTAAATATGAGAACGCATCTCTTTTGTAATTTATGTATGCGACGAAGTGTCTTGTTTAATATAGTAGAGATTTTTCTAAAATAATTTATGGCTATAATTTTATATTTCCTTGTGGTCATCATTGATAATTCAGCTTGTTCATTATAGGGAACAAGCATTTTTTTACTGATTTCAAACGAAGATGTCCAGAGTGTGTACAGTGCTCTTTCAATAATATGAGCCTCGCCTGGTAATTGTGTGTAAGAAATGAAATGAATGAGATTTTTATAAAATTGTTCTGGAAGTTTTAAGATATTTTCTCTTGGTACGATATAGTTTGCTCCAGGAGCAAAACTCACATACTTTGGAATAGTTGGATTTGTATAACAAAAGGAGAGAAAATCGTTGTATGAGTAAAAATATTTTAGTTCGTGATGTCTGCAATACCAACTATTGTTTACTTCGGAGTAACCACTTTTTGAATCAAAAAAAGATATTGGCTTATTTTCAACAATCATAGATTTATCTAC
This sequence comes from Candidatus Nomurabacteria bacterium, assembly GCA_023267275.1. Classification (GTDB taxonomy): domain Bacteria; phylum Patescibacteriota; class Minisyncoccia; order Phycocordibacterales; family UBA9973; genus CAITQP01. The sequence continues at coordinate 12,756 of JAHFNO010000019.1, forward strand.
CAGTGGAGTAAATACAGTAGTATGTATATGCGTATCAAAATATTCTTTTGATACATGGCGAGGAAAAATATTGCCTTTTATGAAAACAACACAAGGGGGTAGGTTGCTGTAGTTTTCTACAATATATGTAAAATAATCATACAAATTGTACCCAACATTCGGCTGTTGGATGCATTTTGTTACCTCAATTGCTTCAGGAAGTTTTCTTTCGCCACGATTACATACAATATAATCGTGGGTGTAGTTTGGTACCCACGAAATATCATTGTTGTAATTTGATATAACTATGAAATTGTTGTTACCAGCCATAGCAGGAACGGTATTATTTGAATACCTTTTTTATCTTACAAAAACCTTTTTCGAAAATATATGCGAGTGTATTCATACCATAAGAAAGTGAATGCAGAATACCTTTTTGTGGGTATGTTGTCGGTATAACAACGGTTTTATTTTCTTTTATCCAATAATGAATTTCATTGAGTGGATCATCATCAATTTTTTTTATTGACTCAGTTATATGATTTGCAAATCTAAAATCATGAATTGCTTGTCTACATGCAGGATGGTAGTAGTCATCAATAATACAGTACCCTCCTACTGAAAGTTTTGCATAGAGAGTTTCAAGCGGTTCAATTGTTGATTCATACATATCTCCATCAAGGCGGAGGATAGAAATTTTTTCGATTGGTGCTGTAGGAAGTGTATCCTTAAACCACCCTTTTATAAATACAACAGAATCATCAAGTAATCCAAATTTTTTAAAATTTTCTTGTACGGTTTCAAGTGATGCCTTCATGTTTAGATCGAGATAATGAGTGTCATTTTTATCGTTCGGGTATTTTTCTGTATCTGGTGGAGGAAGTCCTTCAAACGAATCGACAACAAAAATCTTTTTTTGAGATCCTAGACTTTCGTATATAGATTTTGCCAAAATACAGGCCCCACCTCTCCATGCTCCCGTTTCAACAAAGTCGCCGGGAATATTTTTTTGCACGGTATCGATGATACACGCGTGCAAATGCTCGAGGCCTGTCCAGGGAAGCATCGATATTCTCTCAGGTCCCCAGTTTATTTGAGGATGGTATGGAGTGGTTGCGATTACCTCGGCGATTTCAGTTTCGGATAGTGTTTCGTCTTGGAAAAATTTCTTACGGAGAACAAAAAGATTCTCTGAGTCTACGACCATTCTCTTTACAAATTCAGGATTTTTGATTGTATAATTCATTGGAGTAGTTTAGTATTTTTAGTCCATTTTAGCAAATGGACTAAGGAGATGTTTTATGAGTAAAATAAGTTTTCGTTTTATAATCGCTTTCATAAGCCATACTGTGCGTTTTTGGTAAATTGGCGGAGCTAAAAAGATTGGGCTTTTAGGATTGAGCTGGTATTTTTTTAGTTCAACCATGCATTCTTCATATGTAAAAAGTGTATTTTTTCGATCAAGATAGTGACATCCTGTAGTGATTGCGTATCCTAAACCCCAATATCCATCACTTACGTTATAATATGCCCAATATTTAGGAGCAATGTAGTACCTGCGATTTTGGTTCAACCAAGCGGGGAACCAAGCGAAGCTAGAGTTTGAAAGAATAAGATAGTGGGCATTTTGAATGATTGTGTAATCCTTTCCAATACTGAAATGATAAACGGGGAATCGGGGAAAGAATTTTTTCGCTGTAGATATGTCATCGGTAATAACGACAAATTGCATGTTTTGATTAATTGATTGCATTCGTATGATTGCATCATCCCAATATTTTTGTGGAAGAAATACGTCACGTATACCAATATATTCGCCACCACGAAAATTAATAATACATGTATTTTCATTTGCGTATTCCATGCAACCAAATCCGGATTTAATTTTGAGCCATTCACGAATTTCGTTTTTGTATTCGATGATATATTGCTCATCTTGCATATACCCGTCAATTTTTGTGTTGTCGGCAACCCGCATCAGTTTTTCGTCGTGCGTGCGAATATCAAATCCGTATGTTGGGTGAGTTATTTTTTTCTCTGCGTAATAGGAAGTAATTCCTTCTGGTAATGTAGTAGGAGGGCCACCTTCAGGACCACTTCCACCAATTACGGGTTTTCCGAAATCGAGTTTCATAAAATCCAAACATTTGAATTTTTCAGGGTGCATAATGCCAAAATCATAGCCATGTTTTTTTGCGATGGCGCGTGTTACCACATAACACCAAAGCTGGTTGCCAAGTCCTTGCCCGTTGTATATTTCGGTGATGATCATGTTGTTTTCTGGATATAGGTTATTCGAATGGATAAATATCAAATTGTCTCGGTACTTCAACGATTTCCAATAAATTTTCTCCAGCCCACATACATTTTTGAGGATATTTCCAATTTTTGTAATGATCAGCAACCTTGTTCGATAGTTCACTTGAAAAAGCCTTATCAAGTGAAGAATTTCGTATCTTTTTTGCGATATCTTTGCGAATGAACGTCATGTGGTGCATCTCGCATTCACTTCTTTTGAAAATACGATAGGGCAGTTCGTTTTCTGCCACGTTATTTGTTTTTCTTTCCGGAGAAACATCTACGGGGCACGGAATATAATATACATATTTTGTATTTGGAGTTATTTTTTCTATTGTGGGAACATAATTTCTCTCGGGTGATTTCAATACATAAATCGCATCTTTGTAATATTGTATTTGTCTGCAGTATCCGGTTCCGTAATCACCGCGCAGCATTTCTTCTTTCATGAATATAAATTGTTTATCAGTATAGAATTCATCTGCATCCATAGACATGTGATAATTGCAACCGTGCTGCCTACACAATTCTAGTCCAATATTTCTTTTTATTGAAGAAATTTCTCCACCCGTATTTGCACGATCCGGTGTATATAAGTAAAGTTGATCAATCAGCTTTTTTTTCATCAAATCATTGAGAAGTTCTTCCATTCCATCGCTGCAGGGTTCACCGTGATAAGAAATTTTTTGCCAAACCACACATACGAAATCAACATTTTTTCTGATGCTTTTAATCGAGTATTCGAGCAGTTCTTCGCTGTCAAACAGGTTGTATGCTACACCTAGTTTCATAGCACTGAGATCGACAGGGGCGGGTGTTTTTGTTTTTTTCTGAAAAAAATTCCGCAGTTGTCTTATGATAGGAATTTCGTTTCTTTCAAGGAGTAATTCCAAATATACGATTTCGTTGCGTAGCCACGTGTAGAGAGATGAGGATTTTACCTTTTTTTTCATATTCATAATAATATTCTTGATTCACTGCTTTTGCGAGCAGGGTGTTATGTAAATAGTCGAAGTATGCGAATAAAACAGTTCTTCAAAAATCGATACCGTGAGGTTTTTTTATAGTTATGGAAACCGAACGGTTCAGACACTGATTCCTGTACATCGAGTTCGTGACTAAATCGTGCGGCAACATCTACTGGAGCGAATGTGAGCCCAGCATTTTCTATTTCGTGTCGGTAGTAGACACAGAGAATTCCGTCTTCGTTGTAAAAACCAGTACCAGAATCAGTAAATGATAAATGGAGTTCGTTTAAAATACCAAGCATTCGTTTACTTCTCAATGAAAAACCGCCGTTGCCCACACGTATATTTATGCCTTCTTTGGTGAAGTGTTTATTTTTTTGCCACGGTGCACCAATATAATCATACTTGAGAAATTCAGGATTCCATTTGTGTGGACGAAGAACGTAGGCATCATTGTGTACGATTAAACAAAAATCGCTCTCGATATAGTCGCAGAGATTGTATGCCATAAATTTACTGTAATCGTCTTTGTTCTTTGGATCCGTACTTACTAATTCGGTTGGTTTACATTGTTTAAAAGTAATACCAGGTGGTAGGTGTTCTGGCTTGTTGTGTGAAATAAGTACAACATCAAAATAGGTCATTCGCTGCATTGAAATAAGGAGTGCGTTTATTGCTCCATTTGGGTTTATACCAGAAACAGCTACAAGCGTAACGTTCGGTAATTCTACAATAGGTGCCTCATGCATACCGTCGGGGAATTTTTTTTCTACATACATTTTTTCGCGAGCTCGTAATGATTTTGTAGCCTCTGTATTTGTTATCTGATGTTCGCCGAGTCTAATTGCTATAAGTGGTTGATTTATTATTTTAGGCTTACCAAATTGAGTGTGATAACGAGTATAGTAATCACAATCCATTAGCCAAGAAAGATTGGTGTCAAAAAGAAGCGGAGAGTCATTTTTGATAGCAATTACTGATGGCGAGCCAATAGTATTTTTTCCGGAATAGACATACTTGTTGTAGTTTGGAGAATGTATTTTTTCGAAGGTGCAGCCGTCAGTCGTATGAATACATCCTGTTGCGAGCCAGAGGTCAGTTTCGAGATTGAAATTTTTTGCAATTGTTTCAAGTGCAGTATTTGTGTACAGAAAATCGTCTAAAAAAAGTATCTTTATAATTTTTCCGGTTGCTTTTGTAATCGTATTGTTTACATTTGAAGACATTCCATGCAAGGGATCTTCATTTTTGAAATAATGGATAGTGAGTTTGTTTTTATACTCGCCACACACTTTTTTTATCGAATCATCTTTTGCGTTATCAGAAATAACAATATCAAAATCTTTGAAAGTTTGACTTAGGAGCTTATCAAAATTGTGTCGTAAAAAATCCGCACCTTTGCCGTGCATTTCGTATGTCGGTATGCAAACACTAATGTGAGGTCGGTGTTCCATTGCTTATTCTGTGTGCGTATGAAGATATTTTTCAATAACTTCATGTGTTTCTCCGATCATTATAACTCTACCTTTATCTAAGAGAACACTACGCTTACAGAGATTTTTTATTGCAGTCATGTTATGGCTAATAAAAAGAATTGTACGTCCTTCATTTTCAGTAATTTGTTTCATTCTTGTTAAACATTGCTTCTGAAAATCAGCATCACCAACTGCGAGCACTTCATCGACAATAAGTACGTCTGATTCCATGTGTGCTGCCACAGAGAAAGCAAGGCGCACATACATACCACTTGAATAGTGTTTTACTGGAGTATCAATAAATTTTTCTACCCCAGCAAAAGAGACAATATCATTAAATTTTCGAATGATATCTTTTTTCTTTATACCGAGAATTGCACCATTGAGAAAAATATTTTCTCTACCTGTAAGTTCTGGATGAAAACCGGTACCAACTTCAAGAAGACTTCCTACTGTACCATGAATTTTTATTTCACCTTTTGTTGGAGGGGTGATTTGGGAGAGGATTTTCAAGAGTGTTGATTTTCCAGCACCATTGTGACCAATAACACCAACAGCCTCTCCTTTAAAAACTTCAAAACTTACATCAGACAATGCCCAAAATATTTCTTTGCTCCCGTTTTTTTTTAAAAATTTTTCCTTCAGTATTTGAATAGGGTTTTTAAATATGTTTCCAAGAACATAGCTTAATTTCCCGTACTTATTGACATCGTGTCTAATTGTATATTTTTTTCCGATATTCTTAATTTCTATTATTGGATGTTCCATAGCTTTTATATAAATATACCAATATACAAATTATGCGAATCCGACGAATAGCTACGAATGGTTCCGATAGTTTTTGTATTATTTGCAGTTATTTGTAGACTCGTTTTCATTTGTTGATTTGTATGTTTATCTAAATAAGATCAGCGAAGTAACGCTCAGTTTTTTTGAAACGATAAATACCAAATAACATAACAATAAAGGTTACTCCGAGTGAAATTCCAATAAGAGTCCAATTGATAATAGTTGTTCCAAGGAGTACAGCTCGTGCACTTTGAATTACTCCCATCATCGGATTGAGGGCAAGCACCCAGGAATATTTTCCCGCAATACCTGCAGGATAAATAACTGGAGTAAGAAACATAAGGAGTTGAATAAAAAATGGCAGAATATAGCGAATGTCTCGGTATTTAACATTGACCGAAGAAAGAAAGAGTCCGATACCGAATGAAATCATAAAGGTAATGACGAGGAGAAGTGGAATTGTGAAAAGGGCAATTAGTTTTGGTGTATATCCGTAATAGAGCATCATGCCAGCAAGAATGGTTGCAGCAATAGCAAAATCAATAAACTTTGTGAGCACTGAAGAGAGGGGGAGTATAAGTCTTGGAAAATACACTTTGGTAATAATTGCTTGATTTACAATAAGTACATTACTTGTTTCAGAGAGTGCGTCTGCAAAAAATTGCCAGAAAATGAGACCAGTGTAAACGAAAATAGGGTATGGTACACCATCAGAAGGTACCTTTAAAAGTCTTCCAAAAAAAATAGAGAAAACAACCATTGTGATAAAAGGTTGAAATACGGCCCAGAGTACACCCACAACAGTTTGTTTGTATCGAACCTTGAGATCTCTCCAGGTAAAAAAGTAGAGAAGTTCACGATAGTCCCAGACTTCCCGAAGGTCAGAAAAACTGAATAATTTCTTTGGTTTTATGACAATTGTCTGTGTGCTCACAGGATTAGCCTAGCATTTTTAGCTAGATAAATCTACTTACTTATACAGAGGTGATAAGAAAGACATTTTTGCAATAAAAAATGGAACCGCTAGTCCAACTGCGGTTCCATGGATATGTATTTTTTTATGTATTCAAACAGTTTCATTGAGGTAACTCCAGCAGAGTTGAATATATTCTCTACTGGAATAGTAATGAGTGACGCATTATTTTTTTTACACAATTCGTACGCGATTCGTATTGTTTCTGACTCAGAGTTTGCTGTCACGAGCAAGGTATCGAAAGCCAACCCTGTTTTGTAACGGGATGCTGGCACAGATTCGATTGCGTGCACGGTCGTCGTTTTGCGGTTGCGATAATCAACCACGTAATGAATTGTAATAAGAAGTGCAGACTCTTTTGGTTTTGGGACAATAGTTCCATTAAAAAAGGCAGTGTAATCGCCAAAGATACATATTTTTTTCATGGTGTATTTTTTTCACACTATAGCACCTTGAAAAAGGAAATCAATCGTAAATAATTAGTGGGTAAAGATGATTTGGATTGTCTTGGCAATAATGCCGAGATCGAGCAGTGGTGAGCGATTTTCAAGATAGTACAAATCGTATTCAAGTTTTTGCTTTGAATCTTCGACGGTTCGAGCGTAGCGGAATTTTATTTGTGCCCAGCCGGTAAATCCTGGCTTGATTATGTGACGGAGATAGTAGTAGGGGATTTCTTTCTCAAGTGTTGCCACAAATTCTGGCTGTTCGGGACGTGGTCCAACAAGCGCCATATCGCCACGAATGACATTCCAAAGCTGAGGAATTTCATCGATGTGCAGTTTGCGAATGATACTTCCCACACGGGTGATGCGAGTATCAGACTTTTGTGCCCATTGATTGCCAGCTTTATCGGCATCAGAAATCATTGAGCGAATTTTTTTTAAATAAAATGGTTTGCCATTTTTTCCAACGCGAGCGTGATGTTTGAGAAAAATATCTCCACCATCTTCGATTTTTTTTGCGAGACCGGCAATGATGATAAACGGTGAGAAGACAATCAAGGCAATCGCAGATACGACAATTTCAAAAATGCGAGTAACAAACGTATAACTATAATTTCTATTTTTTGTCGCAATGCGCAGTGCATGTTCATCGGTCATGAGCGAGAGAGGAATTTTTGCAAAGAGTTCGCTGTATGCATCAACAAGTGTGAGTACTTGTGCGTCAATTTTTTTCTCGAGCATTACAATATCATTTGCTGAAACGGAATCAGTAATGACGAGATCGACATGCGGGATGTGTTGCATATCATACAATTGCGAAACAGTGTGTAGGGAAAGAACAATGCGGCCAAGCGGTACTTGTTCTTTGAAATGATTTTGTAATTGAGTGAGCTCAGCACTTGTGCCGACGAGCATGATTTTTCGGCTAAATATTGAAGCGAAGAGTGTATAAAAAAGACGACGCCATAGTACAAGAAGTATAAAAGCCGTGGCACTGGTGATAAGGAGATTTGTCTTCGGATTGATACCAACGCCACGTTGAATATAGAAAAAGAAACCACTTACAATCGTAGCTGTTATTATTGCCAAGGCGATTTTTCCGATAGTGCGTGGGTTTGGATTTGTTGAACGAACGTCATATAAATCAAAGATATAAAATACGAGAATCCAAACAATAAAAAGAGGGAAAAATACATGAAAATGTTCATTTACAATAGATGGGTCGTGTGTATAGTCAAATCGGATGAGTATCATCACAAAAAGACCGAGGAATAACATAGTAAAATCCCCGAGGGCAAGCACATACTGTCTTGTTCGAATCATATAGGTAAACATACCAATATACGAATAAATACACAAATCAACGAATGACTACAAATAAAGGTGAACATACAAGTGGCTATAAATAATACAGGTGTTGTGATAGAGTCTGTAACTCAACGGGTTATTCGCATTTATTCGTAGAATTAGTATAATTCGTATATTCGTATGTCTAACTCAAAAGTAGCACTCATAACAGGAATAACAGGGCAAGATGGCGCATATCTTGCAGAATTTCTCTTGAAAAAGGGCTATATTGTGCATGGTATCAAGCGTCGTAGCTCACTCATAAATACTGATCGCGTCGATCATTTATACGAACCTCCGCACATCACCGACCGAAAATTTATCATGCATTATGGGGATTTGACCGACTGTCTTTCACTCACCAGAATTATTGGAGATATACAGCCAGATGAAATTTACAATCTTGGTGCCATGAGTCACGTGAAAGTGAGTTTTGAATTGCCAGAATATACGGCCAACGTTGACGGCATCGGGGCGCTTCGTATCCTCGAAGCGGTGCGTTTTTTGAAAATGGAAAAAAAGACAAAAATATATCAAGCATCGACTTCAGAACTTTACGGGCTTGTGCAAGAAACTCCACAAAAAGAAACAACACCATTTTATCCGCGATCACCGTATGGTGTGGCAAAATTGTACGCGTACTGGGCTACGGTAAACTATCGTGAAGCGTATGGAATGTTTGCGTGTAATGGAATTCTTTTCAATCATGAAAGTCCGATTCGCGGAGAAACATTTGTGACACGAAAGATCACTCGTGCAGTGGCAAAAATGTCGATGGGGGGAGATGAAATACTTTCCATTGGAAATTTGAATGCAAAACGTGATTGGGGTCATGCGCGAGATTATGTTGAAGCGATGTGGAAAATTCTTCAGCATGATACTCCAGAAGATTTTGTTATTGCTACCGGAATTACCACAACCGTGCGTGAATTTATTGTCATGGCATTTGCATATATTGGTGTGACACTCGAATTTTCCGGTGAAGGCCTTTCAGAAGTCGGATGCATCAAAACGTCGACTAATAACGTAGTATTTCCTGTGGGGCGAAAAGTTGTATGTGTTGATCCTAAATATTTCCGTCCAACAGAAGTGGATATGCTTGTCGGTGACGCAACAAAAGCAAAAGAAAAACTCGGATGGACGGCAAAAACACCACTTACTGAGATCGTTGCTGAAATGATGGATCATGACATTGCACTTGCTACAAAAGAAAAGATCTTGATTGATTCTGGTTTTGCAAAGTAACTATACCAATCTGCGAATAAATACAAATGAAACGAATAACTGTGAATAAATACACAATACTGTTTTCGACGACACTTCTTTTGCTCGGAGCAGTTTGCGGTTATTTTTTTGGTTATCAAAAAAAGGTGAGCGACGTCTCTATTTCAAACACACAGGCGCTTCGTGAAAATACAAATCAATACCAGTTTATTCACCCGTTACTTGCTGTGAATCGGACAGATATTGGTACACCATCACCGGTATATGTTTCGTTGTATAACAAAGTGAATGATTTTTTTTCTCAACAAAAAAAGCTGGGTCTTCTCGATACTGCCTCAGTTTATTTTATTAATTATGGAAGTAAAAGTGGATCGTTTGCTATTAATGAAAAAGCACGATATGCACCTGCGAGTCTATTGAAGGTGGTCATTATGGTTGCGTATTTGAAACAAGCAGACTCTCACCCAGAGTTGCTGGATAGGAAATATATGTATGTCACAAATATCGCAGACAATTTGGAGGCAATTCCGTTTAGTAGTCCTTCAACACTTGTAATCGGACAATCATACTCGGTGTCAGATCTTATCGATGCCATGATTATTCATTCAGACAACGGTGCAATGAATTTGCTTGCTGATAACATTGATCCAGCATATCTCAGTACTGTATATTCCGATCTTGGATTGAAGGGGCCAGGAGATAGTTCGGCATATACGATTTCAGCCGAAGACTATTCACTTTTTTTCCGCATACTCTTTAATGGTACATATCTTTCAGATAAAAATTCTGAACGAGCACTCTCCATTTTAAGCAAGGCTGTTTTTAGCGATGGATTGGTTGCAGGTGTTCCAGCTGGAACAGTTGTTGCACATAAATTTGGTGAGCATATCAACAGTACATCCGAACAAGTTTCTTCTATCGAATTGCACGATTGTGGATATATTTACGCAAAACAGGGTCCATACCTTCTGTGTATTATGACGCGTGGAAAAACGCTTGATGGAGTGCAATCTACTATTAGTGGTATTTCTAAATTGATATATTCATACTTGTAGAAAAAACATACCAATAATATAAATGATACGAATCTACAAATGACTACGAATCACACAAGTGTCGGTGAATTATTCGCAATTATTCGTATTATTAGTATAATTCGTTGATTAGTATATTTATTTTATGGATATTAAACACTTTTTTAAAATGCTGTTTGGGCTTATACTCATGGCACTCCTTGGCATAGGAGGCTTGATATTGCTCAATAACTATACAAAAAATACCGCATCAACATCTTCGACTTCACAGTAGGAGAATGAATTGACTTATTTTACAAAAAATCGTAGTATACGTTTGCCGTAGAAAGCGAGCAGGATCGAGCGAAAGCTCGGAATTAAGAATTACGAATGAAGAATTAGGAATTGAAATGCGAATTGCATTCATTCTTAATTACTAATTTTTAATTCCTAATTGCGCAAAAGCGCACTAGAAGTCTCGCCGAGGTCGAAGATTCTGCTCATGCAGAATATTCTACGAACGGCTCCATTTAGGAGCTATTTTTATTTTAATTGAAAAATAGTGAGCGGGGTGAACATATTTTTCATTACCCCGTTAAATGATTTTAAATCTTAGATGAAGAAATTTTACTACATCTATGTTCTACAATCGGTAAAGGATAAAAACTTTTATACTGGTTTTTCAGAAGATTTAAAATCAAGATTTGAGCAACATATGAAAGGCTTGGTTGAGTCAACAAAAGACCGCCGGCCACTTAAACTTATTTATTCCGAAGCGTGCCTTAGTAAAACTGATGCACTCCATCGTGAAAAATATTTAAAGACTTTTCATGGAAAGCAGTTTCTTCGGAATAGGCTCAAATCTTATTTAACAGGGTGAAGATTTTTTAATCGCTTCGCTCAACAAAATCATTCATGGCATTAACCAAAAATCAAAAGCAGGAAGTGTTGGCTGAGCTCACAGAAAAACTTGCCGGTGAACAAACAATCGTGTTTGTGAACTTTAAAGGTTTGACTGTCTCTGAAACTGACAAGTTTCGTCGCGCACTTCGTGAAGCAGGAGTAGGGTACAAAGTTGCTAAGAAAACTTTGATCAACCGTATTCTTGATACAAAGGGTTTGAAAGGCACACAGCCTGATCTCTCTGGAGAAGTTGGTATTGCATTTTCAACCGACTCACTCGCACCAGCACGTGAAGTGTTCAATTTCTCAAAAGGAAAGACAACACCATCAATCGTTGGCGGCGTGTTTGAAGGAGAATATGCAGACAAGACCCGTATATTGGCTCTTGCAACTATCCCTTCACGCGAAGTTCTCTTGTCACAAATTGCGTACCTTCTCAAATCTCCAATACAGCGTCTTGCGATTGCTGTTGGACAGGTTGCAGAAAAACGTGCATAGTCGTGCATGTATTTACTAATCCCTTATCACTAATTCCTAATCCCTAATATGAAATTTGATTCATTCCTCGCTGACCTCGAAGGCGCATCAGTCCTCGAACTCAACGAACTCGTAAAAGCTATCGAAGAAAAGTTTGGCGTATCAGCTGCAGCTGTTTCAGCTGCTCCAGCTGCAGGCGCAGGTGCTGCTGCAGAAGAACAGACATCATTTAATGTTGAACTCACATCAGCTGGTGATGCAAAAATCCCAGTTATGAAAGTTGTGAAGGATGCTCTCGGTCTTGGTCTCAAAGAGGCTAAGGATCTCGTAGACGGTGCTCCAGTTATGCTTAAGGAAGGTATGAAGAAAGCAGACGCTGAAGCTCTCAAGAAATCTCTTGAGGAAGCCGGCGCGAAAGTGACATTAAAATAAACGAAGTTTATTTTAGGACACGTCGCGAGCCGGAGCGAGGGCTCCCATCAGCAGATGGGACCGCGAGGCAGGGTCGTGGAATTTTGCGAGCGACGGCGAGCAAAATATCCCTGACCGAAGGTTACTCTTAAATAATATTGCCTCGCAATATTATTTAAGAGAACTTTCGCACCACGTCGGATTTCCGCTTTCATGGCGGAAATCCGACGATGGGGCAACGGCGCTTTTGGGCGCCGTCTAGCACAAGTACTTTTTCTCAAAAAACACCCCGTAAGACCTTGGTCTTACGGGGTGTTTTGTATATTTTTGACCCAGGTATATACTGGACATATGAAAAAGGTTGTCCAAAAAATAATCAAAAAACAGAGCAAAGAAAAGTATGTAACTGAAGAACGGTTTGATGCTTTTGCTATTTCTACTGCAAGGCGTTTCGACAAAATGGATGCACGTTTCGACAAAATGGATAAGAGCTTTGAGACTCTCATAAAAGGTTTTCAAATTTTTCAGCAAGAGGCACAAGACCACAGAGCTGCTATGAGCGCACTAACTCATGGTGAAGTAAATCATGAACGGAAAATTAATGAGCTATTTGAGCGTGTTGAAAAACTGGAAAAGAAAGTGAAATAAGGATTCAATAAAGCGAATAAAAATACTATAAGCGTTTTTGGATTTTAAAATCCCCCTATTTTTCTTTGAAAAATAGGGGGATTTTTAATACTTGATACTGTATACCGTATACCGTATACTAGCCGCATGTCTATGAACACTCTCGGAACTCTGTTTGACTCTCTAGCACGAGTTAAAATTATGCGTTTGTTTTTACTCAATCAAGAAACACTCATGACTCCAGCAATTATTGCGAGTCGTAGTAATGTCACCCCAACTGTTGCTCGTCGTGAACTCTCTATTCTTTCTCGCGCTGGTTTTATTAAAAGAAAAAAAGGCCACATCGATGGAAAATCAAAAGATGGTTGGATTTTTGATTCTCGCTTTGAATACACGGACTCACTTCAGCAATTTATTTTCGGTACAGAATTTGTAGATCAAAATTCACTCGCAAAGAAATTTAAAAAGACTGGTCGCGTAAAACTTCTTTTGCTCTCTGGTATTTTTAATGATAGTCAAAATTCTCGACTTGATCTGCTTTTGGTAGGGGACAATTTAAAACGACCAACAATAGAAAAAATTATTCGTTCACTTGAAGCTGAGATCGGTAAAGAAATAAATTACTCAGCATTTGAAACGGAAGAGTTTATGTATCGTGCAAGTATGTACGACAAACTTATCCGCGACGTAATCGATTTTCCTCACGAAAAAATTATTAATGTGGGCAATTTACTTGAGCAAGTTCCACAAAGCCAGTTGTAAATCATATATCTCAATTCTTATATCTTGAGTCTCAAGATACCAAGACGCCGTTTTGCTTTGCAAAACGGCGTCTTGTATTGAAAGATACAGGATTTGCGGATCGAGATTTGAGATTTTGGGTTATCCACACCACTCTTTCGTAAACCCCTGCAGTTGGTATAATTATGGTAAGCAAATAACAAGGGCTAAACCAATCAATAGATTGGTCGCCCGAACATTTTGTTTGCAAAATGTTTAAGGGGTCGAAAACCTTATGTGCGATTATTTATTAATTGATTGGTACCCAGTTCGGTATGGACGGGACCTCGCTTCGGTGAAAACTGGAGCACGATAAAATACTGTATGTATATTTTTCAAAGTTGGGGAGATGCGTTTACGTATTCACTCCAGGGTATCTGGATTAGTTTTATTGACTTCGTTCCAAAGTTCCTTTTTGCAGTAATTATCTTCATTATCGGCTGGGTAATTGGATCAATTATTGGAAAGGCTATCGATCAAGTAATTGCTGCACTCAAAGTTGATAAGGTTCTCGAAAGTGCAGGTGCAGGAGAACTCATGCAAAAGACTGGCATGCGCATGAATGTTGGTGGATTTGTTGGAGGAGTAGTGAAGTGGTTTATCATCGTAGTGTTCTTGGTAGCATCGCTCGATGTTCTCCAGCTCACAGCGGTTACAGACTTCCTTAAGAATGATGTACTCATGTATTTGCCACATGTTATCGTTGCCGCTCTTGTTCTTGTGGTTGCAACAGTTATCGCAGACTTCATGGGTAAGGTTATTGCTACAGGAGCTAAAGCAAGTGGTGTTCGCTCAGCAAATTTCCTCGGCACACTTGTTCGTTACGCAATCTGGATCTTCGCATTTATCATTGCACTTTCTGAACTCGGAATTGCAGCAGGATATATGCAGATTCTTTTCACTGGACTTGTAGCAATGCTTGCAATCGCAGGTGGACTTGCATTCGGTCTTGGTGGAAAAGAAGCAGCAGCACACACAATCGCAAAATTGAACGATCGTGTTACTCCACATATGTAATGAGCCCAGGGATTAGGGTATAGGTTTTAGGGAATAGAAATTTGATTCCCAATACAAAAAGCGACCTGACGGTCGCTTTTTGTATTGTGTTTTTCCCCGGGTTATCCACCATTCAAAAAGAGGGTATGGAGCCCTCTCCTCAGGGGATATTTTGAGCCCTAGAAATAAGCCTTTTGTCTAAATATGCCAGAAGCTTGACATCTCTTTTTCCTTCGTGTAGACTCTCCTCACGCATGAATAGAAACGACACTACATTCGACCAATGGCGATAGCATAACGTTACTCGTTTTGCTGTCCGCCCACTAGGCGGATTTTTTGTTGGAAAAGTTGACCGAAGCGACTGATCCCTGACAACACAATTCTGTGCCCCCGAAAAAAAGAGTTTTAGTCTTTTCGTCATTGGGGAGTACAGAAAAAAACGACAATCAGATGTGGAATATTACTTGCTCACCCTAAAACTTTTGTTTACAAAAGTTCGGGCGACCATTTGCGGTGGCAAATGGTTTAGACGCAAGTACCATGTTTGAGAAGAGTGAAAAATGCAGAAGCGGTTTTGCAAATTTCACTCGTGTCACAAATGTATATAATGTTTTATTTTCTTTTGTGTAAGCGAAAGAAAATAATTTTGTGGTTTTTACAGTTCCTAATAGGAATGTAAGAGCATATGGTGGATGCCTTGACTCTAAAAGGCGATGAAGGACGTAGCGTGGCTGCGATAAGCTTCGGGGAGATGCCAAGCAATCTTTGATCCGGAGATGTCCGAATGGGGAAACCTCATTGAGTAAACCTCAATGACCGTTCACACCCAGTGTGACGGTGCGCACCCAGGGAATTGAAACATCTTAGTACCTGGTGGAAAATAAACTAAAACAAGTATTCTCGTAGTAGCGGCGAGCGAACCGAGAGAAGCCCAAACCGTCGTGCGTAGCACGCAGTTTATAAAGTTAAAAGTTCATAAAGGTTATAAAGTAAATTCAAATGCAATTGTATTTGGGTTACTTTTAACTTTACGAACTTTATAAACTTGTAACTTGCGCGCTACGCGCGTAGGGGTTGTAAGGCAGTAGCGCCTCTTTTAAGAAGGGATAAGTTACAAAACGTACTAATAAGAGAAATTTCTGGAAAGAAATACCATAGAGGGTGATAGTCCTGTATCTGAAATTAGTACGACTTATTAGCTATTGTTCTTGAGTACCTCAGGACATGAATAGCCTGAGGGAATCTACCGGAACTAACCGGTAAGGCTAAATACTTTTAGAGATCGATAGTGAACTAGTACCGTGAGGGAAAGGTGAAAAGTAGTCCGAGAGGACAGTGAAATAGATCTGAAACCATATGCTTACAAGGAGTCGGAGCGGGCGCATCACACAGAGTGTGATGCCAGTTGAAAGTCAAAAGTGTAAAGTCAAAAGTCAATTCAACATGCAAACGCATTCGGGTTGCTTTCAACTTTAAACTTTCGACTTTATACTTGCATCACGCTACGCGTGATGCGTCCGTCACGGCGTGCCTATTGAAGAATGAGCCAACGAGTTTATGTATATGGCGTGGTTAAGAAGCGATAAATCTTCCGAGCCGTAGGGAAACCGAGTCTGAATAGGGCGAAAATAAGTCGTATACATAAGACCCGAAACCAAGTGAGCTATCCATGTGCAGGGTGAAGTTGCTCGAGAGAGCGATGGAGGCCCGAACCGGTATGTCGTACAACGCATTCGGATGACATGTGGATTGGAGTGAAAAGCTAATCGAACTTGGTAATAGCTGGTTCTCGCCGAAATAGCTTTAGGGCTAGCGTTAAGTGTTCCTCGCGGGGGTAGAGCACTGGATGGTTTAGACAGGGAGAAATCTCGCTACACCAATCAAACTCCGAATACCGTGAGTTAGAACTTAGCAGTTAGACCGTGGGGGCGAAGCTCCACAGGTCAAAAGGGGAAGAGCCCGGATCTCAAGTTAAGGTCCCTAAATATACGCTCAGTGCATCTTAAGGAGGTGATATTTCTCTGACAATGAGGATGTTGGCTTAGAAGCAGCCATCATTTAAAGAAAGCGTAACAGCTCACTCATCGAGAGATTTCGCACCGCAGATAATCGGGGCTAAGCGTATTACCGAAGCTGAGGATTTTATATGTCTTAGGACACCTAAAGTGGTAGGCGAGTATTCTACTCTGCTGTGAAGGACAAGGGGTGACCCAATCTGGAGCGTGTAGAAGAACGAATGTTGGCACAAGTAACCGCATGGAAGGTGAGAGCCCTTCCCGTCGAAAGATCAAGGTTTCCTTAGCAACGGTGATCAGCTAAGGGTTAGTCGGTCCTAAGGGAATGGCGAAAGCCGAACTCGATGGACATCAGGTTAATATTCCTGAACTTCTATTTTGTGCGATGGGATGACGGAGTGTAGTAATTATTGCCTCTTATTGGATTGAGGTACATGTATCGTGGTTGATTTCTAGGCAAATCCGGAAATCTCACCTTCAATGGTGGATCTTCAAATACATGTCAATGTCTCGGTACGCCGAGGCAGAGAATAGTGAGCGCACTTCCGAGAAAAGTCTCTAAGCTCTAACAAAACAGAATCCGTACCGCAAACCGACACAGGTGATCAGGGCGAGTAGCCCAAGACGAACGAGTGATAGGTCCTCAAGGAACTCGGCAAAAAAGCAGCCGTAACTTCGGAATAAGGCTTGCC
>JAHFNO010000029.1 GCA_023267275.1 Candidatus Nomurabacteria bacterium
TGCTAATTCTATCCATGCAACATCTTTTTCTGGCCAAGTATGAATAGCAAGATGACTTTCTGCTAATAAAAATAACTTTGTAAAACCTTGTGGATCAAAATGATATTCTTCTTCTCCTAATATGGAAAATGTTGAATTCTTTAAAACAACTTCTAACTCAGACATTAAAACAGATACATCTGTTGTTGATGTATACCACATCGAAACCCACATAGAGCCATCCATTGTAGTAATTGCAGACATTCTCACTATTATAATATATATTTACACAAAAATATCTTTACATGCGGTGTTTATTGGACAAAGTTCGAATATATTTTGAGTTAAATCCTGATGATGAATGAAATGCGCCTCGGACACGCTCGCGGACTCGCGTGTGCAAAAACCAAAAAATTTCCTTGCATTTTCCTCGCGTCTCCTCCCCCCACCCCTCCACCGCGAAGCGGAAAAAGAAATGGAAAGGAAATTTTTGGTTTTACTTCGCCGTTATGTGTGTTCGCTTGGTGGCTTCGGTCACTGGTTGTGGTAGCTCACCAGACTACCATTTATGATTTAGATAGAATTTTTCTCTCCTTCCCCGACATGTTCGATCGTATCCCCGATAACTTTAATTGCTTGTCCATCTTTAACTAAATAAGTTATCCATGGATACTTTGTAACTGTTTGATAATATTTCTTGCGCTCAATAAGTTTGATCGTGTTTTTCGATTGATCGTCCTCTTTTTGATGAACTACAATATCAAAATCAACAATTCCAAATCCAGCATGATCTGCTTTCATGGTTGGTTCCCACCATGTAAGACCTATATCTGGCATAAGCAGCCCATTCCCGGCACTTAATCCGATGTACAAAACATCATTACTAAGAATTTCTTTTAGGTAAGTATCTAGCCCAGATTTCTTTGCCCAATCAAGTAGATAATTTACATCACCGCCCCCGACAAAAATAATATTTACATTTTGTAATCTTTCTTTTATAAGATTTTGATCCTCTTTTAAATCCACAATGGTCACCTCATAACCTTTGCTTTTAAAATAATCATAGTATTCTCCCTTACCGTCGCTACTTTTCCCGATCAATTTCGGTACGAAATTGTCGTAACTCGTATCACCCTCTTTTAGTGGCACCCATTCAATCGGGTCACCAGCAGTAGGGATAATCGCGACCCTTAGTCCCGTTTTATTCCCAGCCATTTCCAAAAAATCCTTCTCAAGAGATGTACCGATGAATCCGTTTGATGTAAGTAGTAATTTCATATGTTTATTATACGTTAATTTTAATAACACCTTTATATTTTAGCCGAAGTAATATCCTTCCCAACTCGCAATTTCGTCTGAATGTCCATTTTCCATTGCCAACTTACGCATTATTTCTAAAACTTCTTTCTGCGTCTCAAAATCGGCATTCTTCGCAATGGTTTTTATCTTTTCGATAAAATCAGATGAACTGATTGGAAGCTTTGTTAGAGGGTAATTTTTAAGTTCCCAGACAAGAAACTTATTGAACGGACGGACTCTATTTTCTATTGCAAAGATAAAAGTAAGGATTTTCGGAATCGTATCCGTTGCGTCTAAATGTCCTGCGAGTTCGTTCCCGTCCCTCAGATTCTTAAGTGAACGATAAAGTGAGTTCAAATATCCACCAAGAGCATCGTCAGCGATTTTTTGCGCCTCGTCTGATTCAAGAGTTCCTTTCTCAGCAACAAGTTTTTGTATTTCTCCCGACTTATCAACAAGAGCAGTGTTGTGTGTGAAAGTGTACTTATTGTGTTGTGTTTGAGTTCCTGTTTTAGCATGTTCCCTAAACTCAGAAATTGCTTTTGGCAACGAGTCAATGTATTCCGTTTTTGGATAATCTTTTTTTACGCTCTCAAATCCCTCATCGGTCGTAACGAGTATGACATCGTAATCTGAATTTTCAGAAGCGACTCCCTTACCTCGCGCACCCGCAAGGATAATGCCGATAATTCGTTCATCGTTTTTTGCTTTTTCAATATATAGTTCGTACGCTTCTTTTGCTTTTTGTTGGTCAATCATAAATTTATTTCAAAAGTTCATCGCTCGTTACTACCAACGCTTGGGCAATTTTCTCTATTGTGGAAAGCATTGGATTGCCCTTACCAGCCTCAATATTACTCATTTGAGCGCGGTCAAAACCGAGTACTCGACAAATGTCGCCTTGCGACATTTTCTTTCGTTCTCGGATGCGCTTTATGTTTTTCCCCAGCTTTATTGATGATGTTTGCATATCCACAGTTCATATTGTAGCAAGTTGTTGTGTCGTATATCAATAATGTGATATATTACAATAGATGAGAATATTAACGGCGACCGAGGCGCCCCCATATCCGCGTTTAGTGGTATCTCTAGAGTCCGCGAACCACACACAACCGCCTACGCATAGCCCGCTCGCATTCGCTCGCGTTAGCTGCTTCGGCATTGTGTGTATTCGCTCTGTGGCTTCGTCCGCGTTTGCGGGAACTCTAAAGAGTACGGATTGTGCTGAGGCACAAACAAATCTGTATGTGCTTGCCCCACCCACCCTGTGTGCGCACAAATCCCCGCCGTTTTAGGAGATGCTATAAAACGGCGGGGACTGCTCCCTTAACTTACGGTTGTTTCGAAACCCATTTCTTCTAACTTTTGCAAGTATGGTTCAAGGACAGGACTTTTTGGTATGTATCTCCTATTAACTAGATCGGGAACTTCAAAACCCCTTGTCCATGTTCTTATGTTTTCAGGTGTCAATGGAGGAGGCGGATTTTTCTTATACTCTCTCTTATACTCCTCGTTTAACTTTTGCCACTTCGCTAGAATATCTGGATATTTTTTTTGTAGAATTTCAATGAAATGGATAAGTAGAGGTAAAGAAAATTTATATTTTTCTATGCTTTTAATTTCAACTTTTTCTTTATAATCAGGAGCGTTACGATCGAGCGATTCAAAATTCCTTTCTGTTAAAAGAAATCTCAAGTCAAGAATAGCTTTTGATACTTCATAGGGATGACGAGTACTTTCTTTAAGATGGTAATCTAAAACAAAGAACCCTTGTGATTGATCATACATAAAATTGTCAGGATTTGGATCAATACCTAGTCCATGTGCATCAAGATTTATTACCAACTCAATCAGCTGAATGATTTGGTCGTCTGAGTAGGAAGAGGCAGGAGCCTCTTCGGGAGTAAAGCCCCCAGCATTTTTACCAGGTAATGGCTCCATAATGATGACACTATCTTCAAGTGAATACGTTACAATCTGGGCTGTGTGCGGAATACCTTTTGCTCTAAGTAATGGTTTGATGTCCTGATCAATTCTTGTTATGCCAGATAAAAATTTCGCCACATACTTTTTTTTATCTACTTCGATTCGAAAAACTACACTCGTACCACCAGAAGCAAGATATTCTGGAAGTTTTTGAGCCCCTCGTGACATTTTTGCTTTTAGGTCAGTAATTACTGATTTGAATTTTTCTTCATATATTTTCTCAATTTCTTCAATAGACGGAGTATGGATTTCATTAATTCTGTATAAACGCCCATGATACGCGTCAACTATCCATTTTGCGATATATACCCACGGTTCTTTTTGTTTAAAAAGAAGCTCACCACCGATACCTCTTCTACCAATTGTTTGATAGAAGGCTTGTAATAGCGTTTCTTGGCTCAATGTGTTTTGCTTCTTATCTTCCATTATCTCTCGAGCTTTTTGACCAAAAGATTGTTCCAGTTCTTCTGATCTTCCAGCAGCACCAGTAAAATTAACTGCTCTGACTTCCTTTTGAAGTCTCTTACTTTCCCCATCGCAAATAACTATTAAATTAGTTGTGCCACCCAGTATCTCACCCCCACCTGTCGCATATTCTGCTCCTCCAGCATGGAACCAGAGACTACTAGATCTAGAGTAATCACTAAAAACGTCAAATATCTCCTCATCACTTTTTTTGTCCCCTCTGTATTTTATAGCTACTCGATTTTTTACACGGGCTAGATCTACCTTATTTGACGCTTCACCAAAACCAGAAACAGTATGACTTAACATGCTTTTCTTAGAAAAATCTCCATCTGTTATTTTATCCAAAAAAGCGACGTATTCGTCGAGAAATTCCTCAAGAGATTCTCTGGAATTATAGCTTCCAAAAATTTCACCATAAATCTCTTGGAGCTGATGTTTTTCTTCAACGGTTAATTGCATGCCATCATTTATTTTATCTAAAAAAACTAGATCCTCATCTGTAAGAAACTTCTTTGCTTCATCTACATATGGAAAAGTGAACTTGATTCTTTTTTTATCAGCCCATTTTTTTTGGTCATCAGATAAAAAGGAGTAGAACCTTCTCCAATATTCATTGAAGATCAGCTTTTTCCCAAGTGGCAATTTCTCGACACGTTCTTCGAGTAATGCAAGTTTTATTTTATCGGTTTCATTCAAATGCAGACGATCAAAGTGTAATTTAACTTTTTCAGGAATTAAATGATTAATATCGAATGTTTTAATTTGGAGTAGATGCTCGGATCCTTCTGCGTCTTTAAATATTTTTACCTCAGTAGCGATCTCGCTTGGTTCCTTTGATAATTCTTCAGTACTTTTCTTTGCAGTCTGTTCTACACCTGTTCCTCCAGAACGTTTGATCGCTTCGGCGACGGCGTAGGGTAAGGTTGACGCTTCCTTCATTTGTTGTTCTTTTGCTTCATCGGACTTACCTTCAGCCCGTTTTTCACGTAAATCATTTGCTAGTCGGTCTCGATATTCACCTGCGTCAAAAGAAAATTTCATGGTGTTTGTTAAGTGTACTCTATTTTCTCAACAGTTCATCGCTTTCAACTCCCAACGCTTGTGCAATTTTTTCAATAGTTGCAAGGGTTGGATTTCCTTTACCGCCCTCAATATTACTCATCTGTGCACGGTCAAAGCCGAGTGCGCGGCAAATGTCTCCCTGCGACATTTTCTTTTGCTCCCGTATGCGCTTTATGTTTTTCCCCAGTTTTATTGACGAAGTTTTCATATCCACAGTTCATATTCTAGCAGTTTGTTGTAACGTATATCAATAATGTGATATATTTCAATAGGTGCGATGTTTGATAACGGCGAAGTAAAACCAAAAATTTCCTTTCCATTTCTTTTTCCGCTTCGCGGTGGAGGGGTGGGGGGAGGAGACGCGAGGAAAATGCAAGGAAATTTTTTGGTTTTTGCACACGCGAGTCCGCGAGCGTGTCCGAGGCGCATTTCATTCATCATCAGGATTTAACTCAAAATATATTCGAACTTTGTCCAATAAACACCGCCAACAACAGCTAACTCGAGATGCATCATTATGACGCATCTCGAGTTAGCTGTTGTTGGCGGGCCATGTGGGTTAAGTGCCCGTAGATTGAGACACTGTAAGGGTATTTCAGTATCATTTTTAAAGTTAAAATCAGGTATGTGGGTCGGGGGGTCTAAGTTTTGATAATCGTAGCAATAAACGAGCTCCCTGTATCAAATGAATCGTGATTGTAACTACGCAACTCATTTTCAAGTGAGGCTTTGGTATAGCGTAAAGATTGAAAAACTACCAGCTTATCTCCATTTTTAATACCCATATTTTCTAAAGTTTGATTACTTCGCAAAACAAAGCATGATATGCGGAATCCGTCATCAGCAAGCCTAGGTGTGATATCTTGTTCCGGATCTAATTCAATGAGTCTAACTTTATCATCAGCAAGATGTCTCGCATCATCTTGGTATACCTTTTGCAACTCTAGCATATCAACCCTGTCCCGCATTTGTGCATTTATGAATACAAAACCATTTTCTCCTGCAATACTTTTTAATAATCCTAAAATATCTTGTGGTGCATAGTTTGAAAAAGTAAGCCCTATAGAAACAAAGCGTGGCGCAGTGGGTGTACCAAGTAATTCAGGCAACTCTTCAAAAGAAGCTTTTATCTTCTGCATAGGAATCTCTTGTATTGAGGCGTGAGATTCAGCGATATCTAGAAAATGATCACTTATATCTACAGGGATATAAGTAAATGATTTTCCTTGTTTCTTTAATTCATCGAAAAGAAACTGCTCTTTGTGTTCTGTTCCTGGACCTAAATCAATGTATTCAAAATTATCAGGAAGAATGTCAACAACATCCTTAGCTATTGACTGTAGATATTCACGCTCTGGTTTTGTTACTAATTTAAAATAGGGAGTGTCAGTTTCTTGAAGTTGCTCGTACAATTCTACACCAGACGAAATATAGAGCAGAAGTGAATCAGAGTAATCCCAAACCCCATCTGAAATCTTTCGCAATGATTTAAAAGCTCTGTTTTTGAACCACTCTTGATTATATTTCTCCATATATCTATATTAGCTTAAATATTAATTTCAAGGTAATCGGGTCACTCCGATACTATTTTATTATGGCGGAGATGAGAGGATTCGAACCTCCGAAGGCTTTCACCTTGCCACGTTTCCAACGTGGTGCACTAAACCGCTATGCGACATCTCCAAACGAATTGTATTCTACCACATCAAATTACGCATGATTGTGTCCTTGGTGATCATTAGAAACAATCTTTGCATAGTCATGTTTCTTTTCCGTAAAGTAATAAACTATTGCACCAACAAGTGGAAATATAACAATACCAATAAACCACAAAATCTTTTTATTCATCAACGAGTCAATCATCATCCACACAATAAAACCAAGTGAAAATACATAGGTTGCAAGTGTTACCATAACGAGAACTATTCCTAATGAGAAAATTGGTGCAAGCATAAAAGTATTATACCTTTTTTCTTCCAAGTAATTTTTCTATTCTCTCTTGTACTGGTGGATGAGTCATGAATAATTTCGCAAACCAAGAAACTTTTTCATGTTCACGTATTTCTGATTCATCATTTGATCCAGATGGATCAGAAATAAATAAGTGAGCAATTGCATTGTGTTGCACGCGCATAGGTTGATGAAAATTAC
>JAHFNO010000001.1 GCA_023267275.1 Candidatus Nomurabacteria bacterium
TTTGCCGGTTCCCGGCTCCCCTTCAAATGCCGCTTTGAAGTAGGGTTTTGTATTCCCGATGGCTGTGAAAAATTCACTTTCCACACCTTGGGAATTGCTTCGTTCTAGTGTTTGCATAATATTTTTTGCTTGACTCGACGAAGGGGTCTTTGATACAATGTATCTACGGTAATAGGCCTCCTTCGGGGGGTCTTTTATTTTTTCTCCATTAATGTGCTGATTCGTTTGTCAGCTTCAGCAAGCATGTTTTTATTAATTTGCTTGATGATTTCTCTTAGTAATCCATCGCGGATGATTCCGTGGGCCATAACTATGGCTTTCTCGTCCTCAGCATCGATGTTGGTTAGCTTGCCCATGAGGTCGCCTGTGTATTCGGCTACCAGATCAAAGGTTTCGGCGAGGATGCGTTCGTCGACTATTGCCGGCGCTCTACCCTCGACTAGCTTCAATGCTTCCCTCGCTAGTACTTTCATTTGCTCTTTGTTTGGCATCGTTTTTTTGTTTGAGTATCTTTCTGCTTTCAAGACTGAGCTTGGTATTTTTTCGCAGTCGGATTTCGTTTGTTTGATAATCGATATCGACGTGATCGCCTATTTGCAGTCGATATTTTTCTGTGAGCCATTTACCTTCAAGGATCAAAGCGGGTATGCCGTATCGTCTGTAGGTAACTGCTCGAGTGCTTTTGAGTTTTTTCATTGCTAGCATCTGCCGTTGTACATCGGCTGATCCCTCACGGGACAATGATTAGGTCGTCTAATGGCTCAGAGCTTCCTCGGCGAAATGGCTTTTTAGGAATTCGTCGATCTTTGCTCGATCGCCTCTAGCACCGATGTGCCAGTCCTTGATGGTGTCGATTGGTCTGTCGTCCTTGTAATCGTAGATAGTCATTACCGTCGGCTTTTTAATGCTTCGGTTTTTGAATGCCCACTGGACCCGAATCTTTCCATCGCCTGATCGCCATTCGCCCTCTTTTGTGCAGTCGTGTGGCTTTCCGAGCTTTTCCACAAGTTCCGAGTAGGAGACATTGAGGTAGCGATAAAAGCCAGAATGGAAGGTATCTTTTAACTTCGCTTTCGAGAATCTAGGTTTAGATTTCATAATCGTCTGATTGGTTGATAAAATTCGACCTTTCAGGCGAGCTTCAGTGGGCAATAAAAAAGCCCCCTGTCTTTTTAGACAGGGGGCTTTCTATTAAATTCTTTTATGGGCTAAGGGGGCTAATCTCTTTTTATGTATTGGCCAGTCTTGATGACATGTTCCACCAACGTGTGTGTGTATCCCATTTCGTTGTCGTACCATGCCATGACTTTTACGAGTGTTCCGCCTACGACGCGAGTGAGAGCGAGGTCGGCGATGGATGCATGTGAATTGCCGAGAATATCGGAAGATACGAGTGGTTCTTCGGTGGTAGCGAATACGTTTTTCCAGCGGTCGGTCATTGATGCTTTTTTGAGCATTTCATTCACCTCCTCTCTTGTCGTTGCGCGCTTTGCAATAAATGTGACATCGACGATTGATCCTGCTGGTACTGGCACACGGATAGAAATACCATCGAAGAGTCCCTCAAATTTGGGGTATGCCTTGGTCACTGCTATCGCTGCACCGGTCGAACTTGGCACAATGTTTTGTGCAGCTGCGCGACCTTCACGCAAATCCTTTTTGCTTGGACCATCCACAAGTGCTTGTGACGCAGTGTAGCCGTGCACCGTGTTGAGAATTGCCTTTTCGATACCAAGTGCCTCATCAAGAATTCCAATGAGCGGACTTGAGGCGTTTGTCGTACACGATGCATTTGAAGTGATTGGACATGTGCCGAATTTTTCTTCGTTTACACCAAGGAGAATTGTTTCCCCTGCCACAGAGCCGTCACCCTTTGATGGAGCGGAAATGACCACGCGCTTTGCGCCGTCATCGAGATGAAATTGTGCTTTTTCGTATGCAGTAAAGAGTCCTGTTGATTCCACGACTACATCAATATCTAAATCCTTCCATGGAAGCTTTGTAGTATCTTTTTCAGAAATAAATCGCACTTGCTTGCCATCGATCCAAATATCTTTGTCGTCATTTTTGATTTCGTGCGGCCATGCGTGATATACGGTGTCGTATTTCAAAAGATATGCGAGTGATTCGATTGAACCCAAATCATTTACTGCAACGATTTCCAACTCTGGACGTTCCCAAGCTACTTTTAAAAAGGCACGTCCGATACGGCCAAAACCATTGATTGCTACGCGTGTTTTTCGTGCCCCGTTTGAATTTTCAGTCATATCTATACAATAAATTAAGATGGAATAATAAAGATTAAATACATAGTAACTCCAAAATCAGTCTACAAAAAATTTCATTCGGGGTTCATTGATATATTGTATCAAAGAACATTCAGCTGTACCACTTAGTAGTCCGACTACTAAGTTTGAAAAGGTTATCAAATTGTGTTACAGTACTCCTGTGAATCCAGAAGATTCAAAAAAACTTGATCGAATCCTTGAACTTGCCGAGGAAAACAATGCGTATATTCGTAAGGTACGAAGCGTGCAAAAAACCTCACAAATGTTTAAGGCAATCTATTGGGTGGTCATTATCACCTTCGTACTCGGTGGTTTTTACTTTGTGAAGCCATACATTAGTATGCTCACAAATGTGTACTCAAAAATTGGAGGCGCTGGCAGTTCTGCATTGCAGATTCCTGACGCAAAACAGCTTCAAGATCTTGTGAATCAGTTGAAAAAATAGTTTTTATATTTGCCTGGGTAGCCCCGACGTAAAGTCGGGATCCCGACCAGAGCGTCGGGGCTCAGTTAAAAAATTCCATAAAGTATATGCCTGGGTAGCTCAGTTGGTAGAGCGCTCCCCTGAAGAGGGATAGGTCACCAGTTCGACCCTGGTCCCAGGCACAAAAGCGCGAGTGTAAAGAGAGAGCCCCTACGGCTCTCTCTTTCGCTTTTGTGAACCGCAGTGATGTTTTGCGAGCACGAAAAACCACGAGGTGGGGTCGCGAAAATTCCGAGTGGCGACGAGGAATTATTGGTGACCAAAGCAAAAAACTGCGAGCTGGCGATTAGCAAATCGTGTCGGGAGACTCCCAGACAAAACTTTTTGACGAAAAAGTTTTAGTCGCGGGTGGCCCTGGAGGGTTAGATTTTTAGCATGTCATTTCGGCTCTTCTTGTGTGCATACTAAATTTTAATTAAACCAGACTTAATTAATTTATCCGTTACAGAATTAAGACGTTCATAAATGGCAAAAACTTTACTTTTTGCCATTCCACTATTTTCAATTTTCTTACTGTGGTGCACAATTTCGTGACGATACTCTCTAATAAAATTTTTAAGATAATTTATATCTATCTCAATACTCTCACCAACTCTCTTTTCTATATCAACCAATAAATTTTTCAATTCACTTTCTATTTGATCCCTAACAACTCCTGCTTTATCAGTATTTGTTTGGATTTTTAAATCAAAAGCTAATTTAAAAATCCAACTTTCTAAAGCTTTAGACGCAGGTATAACAATAAATGAGTAGTCGCTATATATATTAGGCCAGTTTGTATTTAAAAGCTGAAAGGAATCCAATAACCACTTACTTATATCTGTCGATGGAAAACCGTCAATTATTCCCAAATATTTCTTTGTATCATTTGAAAAAGAACTCATAAAGTCATTATCTGGTTTTTGTTTGTGTGTCCAATTTGTCATATATTTCTCAAACCAGCACGACACTTCGATTCTTTTAAAACATAATCCCATTATGTTTTAAAATCACTACATTTTTTCTCTGAAAAAATTTGTGACTCTACGGGGAATCGAACCCCGATTACAGCCTTGAGAAGGCCGTGTCCTAACCGTTAGACGATAGAGCCAAGCACTAGTAAAACAAGCTTACATTATCACATTTCTTGTCAATCGTAAATAATTTGACTCGTGTGATATACTTCTATAAGAAAATTATTAGTTAGGAAACGAAGTATTTATGCATACAGTTACAATGTATACTACAGATACCTGCCACTACTGTCACTTGGCAAAAGATTATTTTAAAGCAAACAATGTTCCGTATAATGAATTCAATGTTGGTACAGATATGGTGAAGCGTAAGGAAATGATGGAAATCAGTAAACAGCTTGGCGTACCAGTAATCAAAATTGACGACACTGTTGTTGTTGGATTTGATCAGTCAAAAATCGCCGGACTCCTTGGACTCGCAGCCTAAACCCTAAAACATGAAATGTTCGGGCGACAGAGTAGTCTGATTAGCCAAAAATGTGTATATTAAAGACACCCATCGGGTGTCTTTAATTATTGCCCTTGTAGTTCAATGGATAGAACAGTCCCGTCCTAAGGGATAGATGCACGTTCGATTCGTACCGAGGGCACCACAATCAAACAGCTCAAACAAATTCTGTTTGAGCTGTTTGAAAAACTATTTAAATATTCCTATTCCTCCCCTGCTTTTTCGATTTCGTCGACTTCTTCGCCGATGTGTTTTTGGATTGCGCGCAAATCCTCGAGCAAATCACTTTCACGTTCTTTGTGATACTTTGCGCGAGGATCTCGAATTCGTGCACGTTTTACCAAAAGAAGCTCTTCTTCAATATCTTTACGTAGCTCAGTAAATCCATGATGAATTGCATCCTCGGCATCCTTGATGCGAAGTTTGAATTCTTTATGCTTCTTTCTTCCATGATAGAAATGAAATGTAATATAGCCAGTAAGTATGACAATGGCCAACACCATGAACATAATCACGAGTACATAAATACTGTCATAACTCAAACGATTTGGTCCGAATTGCACTGCGGTGCGACTCACTACCATTTCTGATTGTGGTCCTGGCGGACTCAAGTATCCGAATACTTTTCCTTGAACCCAAATACGATAATGCGCGGCAGAGAGGAATCCGGAATGACGATAAAACCAATTGCCATCTTTGTCGGATTCCGTTGTTTGCGTCATTGTGGCACCCGAATCAAGATTTTGCAGATAAATGAGGACTGTCTCATTTCCTGTATCAGTTTTTCCACCAATATAGAATATTTCTTTGTTGGTAATATCCTTTGAAAATGTATTGACCACCGGCGGAGCAATCGGCACTGCATCGGCAAAGCTTCTGTGTCCGGCAAAGAGTGACAAAATTCCAAAGAGCGCAATGACCATTTTCTTGCCATATTTTGCGCGGTAGCGTTTGAGTTCGTCGAGCTTCTGCGAGACATCTATCGGCAATTTTTTGCCTTTGTGGAACAAATAAATACTTCTATGCCACATACGCACACGATAACCAATATAACTTGCAAGCAAAATAAGAAATCCGAGAATAACCCAAGTCCAAAGCCATGGGATAAGCGTATTGCCAATCTGAATTCCGTCACCTTCAATAATCGAGAAGAATCCAGTTGTGATAACCAAACGTTGTGTAACTTCGCGATAGTTGTTTGCTTTGTCGTATGCGCGAACAATGACATCATAATCACCTGGATCAAGCGGTGAACTTACATACGGCGAAAGAACCTCTACAAACAAGGAATTTGAGTTGGGTACTGAGAGCGGAATAATTTTCATTTCATAATGATCAACTCCAGAGAACGAATCGGATGTTGAAAATTGAATCACCGGCTGTTTATTTGTTGTGCGGCTCGAAGGAGAAATGTTGATTTTAAAATCAGCAGGAGGAACGTCATCAATCTTTACTGAATAGTGCGATGTACCACCCCAAATACCGGAACGCAACGACTTTACATGGAAAAAGTGTATACCACTCGAAAGATCGGTGTATGTTACCGTTGTTGCCAAGCCTTGATTGACGTCGTCAGGAATCGTTCCTGGATCATCGGAGAGTGTATAGCTATATCCTTGCACTCCATTTACACTACTCACAAAACGAAATGTGACGGTATTGTTTTTGTACCATTGTGATTGGTCAGGATTTGTTTCTGAAGCAAGATCAGGTCCAGCTGGCGGAGGTAATTTTAACTGAAAAATTGCATTCTCTGATTGAGAAAGTGCATTGGTGCCAAGTCCATCATTGAGCAAAGCTTTTGATCCATCCAAAAATTTTACCAGCGCAGTACCAACAGATTTTACGCGGAATGTGACTGTGGAAATAAGGGCGCTTGAAGCCGTAATACCTCCCGGAATACCTCCCTGAAATTCCAAGCGACCAGTCGCGTTGTCAAAGCGAGGCGCGGCAGTCCATACACCAATGACTGATTGTCCAAGTGATGGAGAAACTACTTGCAACATGTCTGGCGGGAATGAAAGAGAAACGGAAAGTGCGTTTACGGATTTTCCGTTTGTATTCAAAAAAATAGAAGCGTCGAATGTTGATCCGACAGAAAATGTTCCTGAAGAAGGAGAAAGAGACAATGTTGCAGCATGTGCAACAGTGCTCAAAGAAAAAACAAAAAATGAAATTAGAAAAACAAAGAAAAATCGGTGAAGAATCCTCATAATTTCGGCGAGTGCCTCATTTTATTATACACCAGGATTACAATTACCAGTATGGAAAACAGTGCAACAACTTCTCCGATACTCATTGAAATACTTTGTCGAGAAACATCTTGCACAACCAGCAACCCAACTCCGTTGGTCGCGCGCAATTGTACTGATGTCGTACCTGCTGGATACACGACTGGATTCTTTACTTCTACCCAAGAACTCCAAGTAAATAGTGTACGCGCACGCATTTCCACAATACGTATACCTGACTCAGGATCGCGCGCGTCATAGATAATCAATTTTGTATTTTTTATTGGATCCTTCGCAATCTGAAAAGTCAAAATAGGATTTGTTGTATCTGTAACTACCTTTTGTGTTTCCAGTGGAGAAACACCTTCAGCAACACTCAAAGAAAACGGAGTGCCAGAAAGTGCTCGATGTGCTCCTGTACCATCGGCAATATAGGCGTAGGTTCGCTCAAATGAAAATGTATTTTTTCCAATCGTATTTGCGTGAAAATGAAGTGAGGCAACAAGTCCATGTACGCCGGTAAATGCAGGAACAATTCCACCTGAAATACGAATATGTCCCGGAGAAACAAGAGTGTTACCATTTTGCCAGAACGTAATGATGGAATTGCTTGTATCAAGATTTTTGAATTCAAGTGACGTTGGATACACCACCTGAAAATCAAGTGCATTTACTGGTTCGTCGGCATCAACAAAAACCGAAACAACAAAATCTGATTGTGGTGCCACAGTCGTTGACGCTGTTTCAAAATAGACTCGAGAGGTAAACGGTGCGGCACTCGCGCCGTAGGGAGCAATACACGTGAGGATGGCAACGAGCGAAAATAGAATTTTGAAATTGGATATGAAAGAAAAATTACGCATATGATTATGAAGTGACTGCCCAATAATACAACATGATAGAGATATCGACGATATCTACTGAATCATCATTGTTGAGATCGTATCTGCTTACCTGCCAGCCTTGTTTTTGAAAATAAAAGAGAAGAATACTGAGGTCGGCAATATCAACAACGCCATCTCCATTGAAATCAGCAATCTTCACAATCATCTTCCGTTCCTCGGGAGTAGCTTTCGGCAAGGTTGTCACGCCACCAAATCCACCTGAGTAAGAAACGGGCGTTCCACCGGGAGGAGGAGTCGTGGTTGTTGTCTTTGGGCTGCCAAAAATACTAAATATAGAAAAATCAGAAGTCGTAAACGTAACAGTCTTCGCTGTTTGATTGCGCGTAAAATCAGGAATCGAAGTCCAGGTAGTTCCCCCATCTTCACTACGATAGGGTGCGAGTGTTGTCTCATCGACACTTGCAACATCAGAATCTGCGTAAGAAAGCGTGAGTGTTGTTGCCTTCAACAATGAATGTGTTGTATCTCCATTGTCATTTACAAAAATAAGATTGTAGAGTTTTCCGACAAGACTTTGTCCGCTTGGTACAACGGGAGCAGATACATGTGAAAAAAGATACAGTGAAAGATCACTTGTATAAAAAGCTTCTGGCAAATAAATACCTACTGAATCAGATCCTGAAGGCAAAACATACGTACGTGAAGCATCTGGAGCGAGCGTGGTATGTGCAAAATCTGAGGCATCAGCTGTACACGCACTCACATCATACTGACACGAAGGAGAACATCCGAGTGTACCACCAGAATATCCAAGATACGAACATGATTTCCCTGCTAAATCACTCCCGTCACATTGTTCTCCGCTATTTTTTATATTGTCTCCACATATGGCGAGTGTTACGGTAGCGCTCACCACCCCAGTATCACTTGCGTATACTGGGGTGCGAGAAATAAGAATGATTGCTACAAGAATCACTCCAAGAAAACCGAAGACGTGATTGAATCGTAGTGATTTCATTCCGCGTGTACTTTTCTTATTTTTTTACGTTAATTGCGATCTTAAAGTGGAAATATTTTCTAAAGACCATCACGAGAATAATGAAGAGAATGAGTCCAAACGCGATATATGTATATGGAGCATATCGAGTAATGAGCGAAGCGATTCGATAATATATACCTTGAATAAAGTTTGCGGGCGAAACAGCAAAATATAATTTACTTGCTGCTGCGACTCCGATACTGGTAACACCAGCAACATCT
This sequence comes from Candidatus Nomurabacteria bacterium, assembly GCA_023267275.1. Classification (GTDB taxonomy): domain Bacteria; phylum Patescibacteriota; class Minisyncoccia; order Phycocordibacterales; family UBA9973; genus CAITQP01. Next base: position 8,570 of record JAHFNO010000001.1, read on the forward strand.
GCCTTTACCGGATGCGCCTCAAGATATGCAAAGTATTCACCTGGAATTGCCTTGATTGGCACCGCAAGACTCACTTCAACAACCTGAGATTTTCCTGGAAGCAGATGAAATGTGGCAGGACTGAAGGTAAACCATTCATTTTTCGGCTTCATTTGAGATTGCACTTCGTTGTATTCAATAGAAATACCATAGTTTGCTGGCTCATCACCGGTATTAATCACTGGGAACGATGGCAACTGATAGATTGTTCCAGGCTTCAGTGATTCATTTACGGAAATTTTTCCGGCACCAACACCAACTCCAATCGAAGCAGATGCTTTTGAGCCAAGTACCAAACAAAGTACAAGGATGAGAACTGTAGAAATGGAGTATGTTATTTTTTTCATAATGATTCGAGTTGTTAATTATTTTTTAACAAAAAAATGAACTCGTTTTACTATCCAGTATGCAAGGAGAATTCCAATAACCCAAACAGCAATCTTTGTCCAAGGTGAATGGGAAGCAACGAATGTCAGCAAAACATAATATGCCGTCTTCAAGCCATTTGTTTGTGCAATGGAAAAATACAGTTTTGTAGCAGCGGCTCCGGAAATAGATTGTTTTACTTTTACTCCTTCAGTCTGCGTATGTGCCTCGACATAGGCAAAATAGTTTCCGGGATGTGCGTCAGGTGCGATTGTGAGAGTAGTTTTTACCAGCTTTGTCTCACCCGGCATCAAACGAAATGATACTGGATCAAAATGAAACCATGATACATCTGGTTTTGATTGTTCTTGCTTTTCATTGTATTCAACAGAAACACCATACTCTGAAGGATCAGTACCACTGTTGGTAACTTGAATATTTGGAAGTGCGTAACTTGCTCCGGCAGTAATAGGTTTTTCAAGTACAATCTTTCCAGTATCAATACGAACGCCAGTACTTGCAAAAATGCCCTGCGGAAATGCAAAAAGAAAAAGGGAGAGAAATAAACTGGCAAAAATAAGAGTATTCTTTTTATTCATATATAATTTAGTGTGCTACTGCCTGCACCATTACATCAACCGACTGAGATGTAAACGTGGCTGAAGATGTTGGAATGTTGATGAGGAGATCAAACGCTTGAGTACCACTTGTTGCAACGTTTGTTGCAAGTGAAGCATAACTTGTGGTGAGTGCAGTAAATCCCGCTCCAGGAGTACCTTCGGTTCCACATGTAGCAACACAGAATTTGTGAACATAAGTATCAACACCGGCAGTACCTGCAAGCGTCCAGTTTGCAGAGTTTTGTCCCTTAATATTAAAATCTTCGGCAACATTTCCTGCGTTTGTAGCAACTTGCTGATCGTTCAATCCGCCAGCGAGCGTTGTCTTTGTGGTGTTTACCGCAAGTGTTCCGTAGCTAATAGAACCATCGGCGACACTCACGGAAACATTTTGTAATGTAACAGTCGCTGCAACTGTTGCGGTAGAAGTTGCAAGCGAAATATTTCCAACGAGAAGACCGATAAGTGCGACGAGCTCGACAACAAGTCGAACTGAATTTTTATTTTGAGTATTCATATGTTTATTATATCACGAATGAAATAAAGTAAAATCATTTTTCCACACTATTTCTTCTTTTTTACGACCGGTGCCGTTACCGTGGCACTCGTGGCTTTTGCCGTCGTTTTTGCCGTCTTTGTAACCGTAGGAACCGCTGGTGCCACGTAGGTTTCTTCTACGGGAACAGTGCTTTTTTTTGATAAAAACAAAAAGGAGAGCACGGAAAAAAGACAGCCGAGTACAATGAGCACTCCGAAAACGACTTTTAATTTTGTATACTGATGTGTTTTTTGCATAGTGAATAGTTATGAATAATTACAAACGTTGATACAGATTCCCCTCTACGGTGCCACTGCCTCAATGGTGACATCAACCGTTTGTTGTGTACTACACGCGCTCGACGAAGGCGCGGTGATTTTCAAATCAACATTTTTGGTACCAGTGGAAGCAATTCCCGTAGCGAGCGTTTGATATGCAGTCGTAAGTGCAGTATATGTACTTCCCCCATTGGTTGAAAATTCATGTTTGTATTGATCAGTACCAATCGTACCAGCCAATGTCCATGGACACTCCGGCGAATTCTGACCTTTAATATTAAAGTTTTCTGTTGCACTGCCGTCATTAGTCAAAACAGGTGTAGTATTGAGTCCTGTTGCTGTCGTGTCTTTCGATGTTCCCGCCGGAATGATTCCATATGCAATCGTGCCATTTGCCGAAACAACAACACTGATAATCGGCGTGCCGAATGTCCATCCACTTCCCGCGGTTGCCACGCTTTGATTGTTTACACTATTTGACCCAGCATCCCAAGTGCTCACCGGAGTTGCGACCGAGTGTTGCACATTCAAGTAATCAGAAGAGATGGTGCCTCCGCCATTTTTATGCAATGTGTGTGTGCCAGTCGTCGTACTTGTGATAGTGATAAGCGCACCAACATGTCCACTCACGGTAAACGTTGTCACGCTTGTTGTCGTGCCTGTTGTAAATAGAAGTGAATGGGCAACAGAATTGTCATCCTTAAAATCATTGAAAGTATTTGAACCAGAAATTGTATAGCTACCACTACCAGTGCCTGTAAACCAAATATTGTTATATGTCTGTCCCCCACCAGCAAATGTTTTTCCAGAAGAAGATGTATCAGTGAGTTTGATTGTTTCGGTACCAGCGGTATAGCCTCCAGAAGTATACGTAAATACTGATCCAGAGCCGGAAAGCGTGATAGTTTGTGCTCCTGGTGAGAATGTTGTACCAGAAATAGTGAGCGCTCCGGAAATATTCAGTGCCTCTCCAAGTGAAAGTGTTGTCGCGCCGGATGCAGTGAGGTTTGCAACGGTAAAACCAGAGAGTCCCGAAGAAAATGTTGGTGTGCCGAATGCGCCGGAAATGGTAATCGAGGAAGTGTTTGCCGTAAGTGTTCCTGACGAAACAGTGATCAATGTGCCGGCAGTTCCTGCAAGCGTGATTGCCGATCCATTTGTAGTGAGCGTACCTCCGTTTACCACAATATTTCCTACAGCAACCACATAATTACCACCAGTTGTATCCACCGTTCCCGCAGAAACAGTCAACGCTCCCGCAACAGTGAGTGCTTCACCGAGTGATTTTGTTCCCGTACCACTTGAAGTGAGTGAGTAGAATGTTGGTGTGCCGGAAGCAATGACTGCTGATCCATTTCCGGTGAGATTGATTGGTGCAGTGTTTGAAGTAATCGTTCCACTACTGAATGTGTAGAGTGTTCCAGAAGTACCTGTGAGATTGACTGTTGAACTGCCTGGTGTAAATGTTCCACCAGAGACAACAATACTTCCGGCAGACAATGTGTTGTTTGCAGTGTCGAGTGTGCCGGCGGAGATGGTGAGGGTACCATTTGAAGCAAGCGATTCTCCAAGAGAAACGGCTGTGCCACCACTCACTGTTATATTTCCAAATGTAATAGAAGTAAGTCCCGAAGAAAATGTTGGTGCGCCGGATGCACCGGAAACAACTACTGCCGGACTACTACTCGTAAATGTTCCGCTTGAAACAACAAGCAAATTGCCGGACACAGCAGAAAGCGTCAATATCGATGTTCCTGGTGTAAATGTTCCACCAGAGACAACAATTTTTGCCACATTCACCGCGTAGTTTCCTGTATCCACCGTTCCCGCAGAAACAGTCAACGCTCCCGCAACAGTGAGTGCTTCACCGAGTGATTTTGTTCCCGTACCACTTGAAGTGAGTGAGTAGAATGTTGGTGTGCCGGAAGCAATGACTGCTGATCCATTTCCGGTGAGATTGATTGGTGCAGTGTTTGAAGTAATCGTTCCACTACTGAATGTGTAGAGTGTTCCAGAAGTACCTGTGAGATTGACTGTTGAACTGCCTGGTGTAAATGTTCCACCAGAGACAACAATACTTCCGGCAGACAATGTGTTGTTTGCAGTGTCGAGTGTGCCGGCGGAGATGGTGAGGGTGTGCGAAATCGTTGCAGTTCCGCCAAACGATTTTGTTCCCGTACCGCTCGACGTAAGATTATAAAATGTGAGTGTACCTGAACTAATTGTTGCCGTACCATTTCCAGAAAGTGTTACGGTTGATGTTGCTTCCGTAAAGACTCCTGTATTTGCAAACAATGTTCCACTCGTACCGGTCAATGTGTAAGTTGCATTTCCTGTTGAGGTAACAGTTCCGGCAATAGATATAAGTCCTGTGGTTACGGCATCCGTTGTACCTACGGTAAGTGTATTTCCAGAAAGCACGGAAAGTGTTGGGTTGGTATATGTATTTCCAGTTCCCTGCACCGACAATGTACCACTCGAAACAGACTGCATAATATCTTCATTGTCTACCGACGTATACAACGAAAGATTTGTGATTGAAAGACTCGTATTTTGATTGCTACCAATAGACAATACATTTGTATTGAGTACCATTCCCGTGATTGCCGTGCCTGAAGAATATTTTGTGACTGCAGTAGATTCATTTGTATTTGCAACACCGTCAACCCAGATGGTAATAATATCGCCTGCTGAAGGAGTGGTGACAGAAATAGACCACGTACCACTCGAGATTGTTCCTGTATGCGAATCAAGTACTCCATTTACCGCAGCGCGTATAGTTGCTCCATCGTTGCCATTTGCAGTTCCACTCACTGGTAAACCAAATCCCCAGTTTGTGTTGTTGCCTCCATTGTAATCTGTGGCATCAGAACTAATCGGATTTCCACCAGACGCATCAGATCGAGAAACGTTTACATATGACACTGCAGTCTGCGTACCAGTAACAACAAGACTCCAAGTACCGCTCGTCGCAGAATTACGGAAGAATATTTTTGTTCCGGATGCTTGACCATTCCAATTGATTCCAGAAAATGTATATGTTGCCCCACTCAAATACTGCACGCGTACAGATGCAGTTGTAATCACAAAATTGTGCGTTGATGTAATTGCCTTTGCAAAAATAATTCCTGGTACGAATCCCGTGCGTTCATCATCAGACGCATTGGTACCATAACTGTTGGTAATAGTGAGATCATAAAAAGAAAATGTTCCAGAACCTGAAAGTGTTTGTTGTGTTGTGTTTGTATTTCCATTCAAAAGGACCAGTCCCGAGCGCGGAGTGAATGTTCCATTTTGTACAAAATTTCCACCGAGCGTGATTTGATAGTTACTTCCTGACGCATCGAGTGTATTCGATGCATCTACGGTCAAAGAGCCGTTGATTACCGTTGCAGCACCAAGTGTTTTTGTCGGAGTTCCACTTGCAGCAGAAAGTTGTAGCCCTCCATACGTTGGCGTACCAGAAATAGTTTGGTTGACGGTTGCATTGTAAACAACGGTCGAGATAGTTGCGAGCGATGTGTGCGCATTGGTAAATCCTGTTGGAAATGTTGTCGCTGTTCCAGTTGTACCCAATTGCAGTGTTGCGCCAGAAGAAAGTGTAAACGTGCCGGTCACATTTCCCGTAATTTGATTTCCACCATCGGCGAGTGTTCCTGCAGAAACTGTCAGGTTGTTGTTGATCGTTGTTGCACCACTCAATGTTTTTGTTCCTGCGCCTTCGAGCGTGAGGTTTGAGTAGGTCAATGTCGAGTCGATCGTCTGCGTACCGGCAAGGTTGTAATCCACCGTCGAACCGGCAGAAAGCGTACGCGTAGTAAATCCGGCAGAATAATTTCCGGCAAATGTACTTGCACCAACATTGATTGTGGCACCGTTTGCAACCGAGAGCGTATTTGAACCGGAACCAGTAACAAGAAGTGTTGTGGGATCAAACGTACCGGCGGAAATAGTCAGGGCTTTTGAACTCGCGATACTGATTGTCGCACCGAGCGTTTTGGTGCCCGTTCCAGAAAATGTAAGCGCTGAAAAAGCAAATCCGCCCGAACCAGTATTGAACGTAGCCGAACCATTTCCAGAAACCGTAACGGTCGTACCACCGGCACTAAACGTTCCGTTGTTTGTAAAGAGTGTACTTGTCGTTCCATTGATGCCGATTGCTGAGGTTGCAGTATTCGTACTTCCATCAAGTGTCCCGTTTGCTTCAATATCAAGCTTTCCTGTGGTAAGCGGAAAATTGTTTCCATTAGATGGAGAGAGGACAAGCTTTGCTGTTGGAGTATTTGTCGTATCAGGCTGAATCGTTGTTGTTCCTGTCACGTTCACACCACCTGATGCCATGTTTGCGGTAAATGCCAGACTTCCGGCAGATGCAAGCGGTTTGATATCAAAGCTACCTGCAATCACCAATGTTGCAGGTAATGTATACACGCGGCTCGTCGTCATTTTTGGAGTAAATTTGAGATTTCCATACGCAATTGAAGTTACGCTCACGGCTGCATCTGTGAGATAAATAAACGTAGAGTTTGCATCAAATGTTTTTGTCGCAAAGTTTGGCAACGTTGCCGCAGTCTGTGTAGCGCCACTCGCGCAATCGGCAGTGGTTGAGCCAGTCGTACCACCCAAGCAGTACGTCGCACCAGAATCAATTTGGAGTGTACCAGCCGTGCCTGGAGTAATAGTGCGTCCTTCTTGATTGAATACACCGGAAGCAATCCAAAGTTTGTTACCCGCAGTGTTGTTGGTCACGATCGTCGCACCGGCATTTACGATAGCACCCGAGCCTGCGGCAATTTTTAAAATGTAAAAAGTGTTAGTCGTTGAAGTTCCGCCACTAAAAACAACGGAACCGGAAGCACTTGTCACAACAACAGTCGAGGTACCGGCAGTAAAAGTTCCGCCGTTATTTGTAAAAAGTGTTCCGCTCGTTCCGGTAAGCGTAATCGTTGACGCATTCGCAGTAAACGTTCTTGCAAGCGCCATACTGATACTTGACGCTGACAAATTCCAATTTGAAGACGATGTACTGAAAGCCGCCGCAGTAATCGTTAGAATTCCTCCAAGATCCAAATTGGCACCGAGAGACTTCGTGACACCTCCAGATGCATTCAATGTCAGGTTATTCAGTTTATTGTTTCCAGTAAAAGTTCCACTGCCTCCATTTATGGTCGTTGAACCGGAACCAGTGAGAGTCACGGTCGACGTACCGCCAGAAAACGTCGCACCCGCACTCGCAATTGAGAGTGCCGTACCCGTCGTAGAACTGAATGTGAGGCTCGAGTTGTTTGCGGTAAATCCACCACCGGCACGAATATCGAGAAAGCCCATACTGACTGCATAACTGTTTGCGACCGTTGTGTCAAAAACAGCCGTTGTCGTAACACTGGCATTCGCGCTGTTTGCTTCTATAAGAAGTGTTCCTGTTGCACTGAAATCCGTTGTACCGGAAGGATTAACCGTAAGCACGTTTGAACTGCCGGACGGATTGATTGTAAGAGTTGCAACCGTGATCGAAGTGGCGCCAAGTGTATACGTGTGATTTCCCGTGAGAACTGGAGACAGTGTGAGACTGCCAAAAGCATTCGTATTTGTAAATGTTCCAGAAAGTAAAGTAACATCAGCGTTCGGATTCATAATAACGGTCGATGTGCCTGCGGTAAACGTTCCTGTTCCTTTTGTAAAAAGAGTTCCGCTCGTACCATTCAAAGTAATCGTGGACGCACGCGCATTTAGAGTCGAAGAACCGCCGGTTGTCAGGTTAATTGATCCTGCTGTTATATTCCAGTTTGTTCCGCTCACTGTATCAAGCGTACCTTGCGTGACCGCAAACGTATTTGCGACCTCAATATTTCCACCAAGACTGCGCGTCGTTCCTCCGTTTGATGTAACAGTCAGGTTATAAAATTTATTACTACCCGTAAAATCAGCGCTGTTGAGTGTTGTCGAAGCTCCGCCGTTCGAGATAACCGTCGAAGTGCCAGCCGTAAAGACACCTCCTGCCGTAAGCGTAATAATTGTACCGCTCGTTCCCGAGAGTGTAATTGTCGAGGCCGCAGCTGTTCCACCTGACTGGGTCGAAGCAAGTTTACCAGCAGCACCAATGGTAACAGTAGTAGCAGAGAGAGCTCGGTCAGTACCATCCGACGTATACAAAGTTCCGTTTACCGTCAACGCTCCCAATACAGCAGTATCCGCATTCAACGTAATAACATCTCCGGCAGTAATAGTAACAGTGTCACTTGTTGTCGGCGTATGTCCACAACTCCACGTTATTCCAGTCCAAGTTCCGGTTGTGCTTCCACCAGGCGACGCACACGCAGCATCGGACGCGATTTGCCATCGACGCACTTCTTGAAATACAGGAGGTGTACTTGTGCCCACATCTGCTTCCGATGCATACAATTGCATTGGACCAAGCAAGAAGACTTCCGGACTCACATCTGGTGCATCAAAACGGTATCCAAATGTAGCATCAACTCCAGCAGAAAGATCAACATCCCATTCGATTCGTTGAATATCGCCATCGGCAACAACTTTGTCGTAGCCTGTGGTGCCATCAGTCGGCGCACTCACTAAAAATCCGGCAGGCACAGTTTCAACAACCACTCCATGAAAGTCATCTTTTGATTTTATGTGAAATGAAAATGGATATGGAACATATGGGAAAATACGCGTTGGTCCGATTCTCTGTATGTCAAAATCAAGTGAAGAAACTGCATTGAAACTATCATGAATAGTACGTACGCCGTTTACTGTCGTTGCCGTAAGTGCGATTTGGTAGGTACCAATTTCATTTGGAATTTTATAGTGCGCATAATAATCCGGAACGGAAATAACATTGTCCGGTCCGCATTCAGGCGAACTCACGATTGAATCATTGCTTGTTTGAAATACTGAAACAGCGCCTGATGGACTCTTGATAGCAAGACGAAGACTTGCGTCACAAATCGTATGACCAAGATCACTCAACACACCCATTTGCAAATAGGCAGTATCTCCTTTTTTATAAATTGATTGATCACTGTTGAGCGTCAATACTCCCCAAGTAAAATCTTGATTGGAAACAATCGCAACATCTGGAGTTTGCAATGTGACACGGAGTGTATATTTTCCTGGCTTAAACAACTCAGTTGGTTTTTCAAGCTTTACTTCTTGATGTTCTACACCGTCGATAGTGACTGTTGCAAGTGTCACAGCAATATCTGCCACCTCGCCGGCAGCATTATATACAGCAACATCAGAAACATGCGTATCGGCAGTTTGCGCTATTGCCGGCACCGCGGAAAATAGATTTCGAAGCACGTTTAAAATTCCATCTGAAAATGATACTGGCGGAGTACTATCACTTCCACTTGATGACTGTGGTGTTGTGTCCGGTACAACTGGCGCTGCGGGAGCATTACTTGCTGGAGCTTGAGCTGGCGGAGTTTGTGCTGGAGTTTGTGTCGGAGTTTGTACTGGAGTGTCCGGCGAAGTTACTGGAACATCCGGTGTTTGAATCGTATCAGTGGTTGCATTTGTATTTGAAGTATCAGGCGTAATGCTTTGCAACAAAGTATCGACAGTATTTTTTACTGGCTCAACAACACTATTCACCGCAGGAGGAAGTGGTGTCAACTGAGCTCCATTTTGCATAATTGGAGCCTGTTTAATTTGCTGAATTTCATCACCAGCTGATTTTGCGCCTTGAAGCACTCGTCCAGGATCGAGAACGACTTCAGCTTTTTTTTCCTGGATCAATTGCTCAATTTCTGTTTTTGAAAGTTGTGGATCAAACACTACGAACGTCGGAGTATCGTCCGTGCCGAAATCGGTGTCGCCAGTAACGACGTCAACATTGGCAGAATCATTCAAGCTCACTGTTGGAGCATCCGGCGGAGTCACTGTGTCAACAATATTTTCATACGTCGCTTCTATATACATACTATCGATATAGACAATAGGTGAAGCAACATTGGTATTCAACATTTTTACCGACACTTGCAATTTTGCAATATCGTCAAAACTCAACAATCCTGTATCAACAATATCAAATGATGCATCTTTCCAATTCTCTGAATTTACCGTACCGAGTACCTTCCAATTTGTACCATCGAGCGAATAGCGTACTTCCAAAAAATCTTCTGTAGGTACAGTGACGACAGTAGTAGTTACCGGTGCGTCATTTACTGTACTTCCTGTTGCAATGTTATTTTGATCAACAGTTCCAGTATCTTGTGCATGCGCAACCGAAAGAATCTTTTGTAAAAAAGCCGATGGTTGATCACTTGCCGGTACAGGTGCTGAAGTTCCTCCTGCCGGTGTATCTACTGGGGCTGGAGTTGTTGGTGTTTCTTGAACGGGAGTTTGTACAGGAATTTCTGGAGCATTCGCTGGTGGGGTTACAGCATCAGGAGTCGAAATGTTTTGTTCTCCGTTTGATTGTGGAATTTCAACAGAAGAGGCATCTGCTGGAGGTGTTATGGGAGTTTCTGTGGCACCCGTTGCAGTTCCTGGTGAACTTTGCGGAGCAGAAAGTGTATCAGAAGTAGAAGCAGGTGCAGTTGGAATGATAGCGCTCGCAGCAACAAGCCAAGAAAAATGGAGTGTAAATTTTTTGATAACCGCTTGTGGAGGAGTTTCGCCTTTAAAATTACCACAGCCCAATTCGGAATTTTTATTTCCAGAATATGCAGAGTTTATATTTGTAAAATCACTTGCCCCAGGAGAAACATCGGGCATACCTTCCGCCTGTACTGGATTCTGCCAATCACCTGCACAATTTCCCGCAAACAAATCTGCTTTGGCGATATCTGCACTCGCCTTGTGCGAGATGGAAATAAATGTAATTCCAAGAAAAAGCAGTGCTCCGATTACAAGGGTAACAAATCTAAAATGATGAAGGAAAAAATCTCGTATACGAAGATGATCAAGATTGATCTCGACCAAACATTTTTCTTTCAATGAACGATGTCTCCGTATTTTTCCATTTTCCATAACAAAGAAACCTCTCTTTGCTCGAGATGAAGCTCTTTGTATACGTACGACACTCGTTGAGTTCGCGTTCTTCCGAATCACGATTATAAGTATAGCAAATTATGAAAATAAAATTGTGTGTATAAATTGAAAAAATACACACAAGTCATCATTTATGACCACGGTGCATCCTGACGAACGAGTAATGTACTTGCGAGTTCTGGTTCTGCCATCAAAATTGCAACGGTACGTTCCATACGCATTTGTTGTGAACCCTTTATATATATCACGTCACCACTTTTCACTATTTCCTTCATATAGTTTCCAGCAGTTATCGCATCATCTGCAATAAATATTTTCTTATCACTCATACCAGCCTCTACCGCACCAAGCGCACACTCTTTTGCACGAAGTCCTACCGTAATAAGAATTGACGCGCACTCTTTTGCAAGCATGCCGACGCTACGATGTGCTTCGTTTGTATGGCGACCAAGTTCGAGCATGTCGCCAATAATTGCAATTTTTCTTTTTCCAAACGGAATATGTTTGAGCATATCCAAACCAGCTTCACATGCAGCTGGCGAAGAATTATATGTATCGTCGATGAGGATAGAATCATGTACTCCGGCAATAAGTCGTACACGTCCGGGAGGAGTCTGATATGCATGAAGCTCCATGATTGACGTAATCATGTTTTCCCCACATACGTGTGCAACGGCAAGTGCTGCAAGTGCCACTGAGATATAGCTTTCAGCATACACATTCGGCACAATAACTGGCAGACTCTTGCCCTCAAATTCAAGTTTGAATGCGAGACCACCTTCAGAAACACCGGTGTCTGACTCAGATGGTGCCAATAGTTGTACATTACTTGCTTGAATATCTGCAATGGAATTTTGTCCAAATGTGATTGTGCGTGCATGCATTTTTTCCTTGATTGCAAGAACACGCGGATCATCGGCATTGAGAATAAGTGTTCCCTCTTTACGTAAATATTTTGCCAACGAAACCTTTTCATCTACGACAGACTGCAACGTAGGAAAAAATTCTATATGCGCCGGCACATCGGGCAGCCGCGTAATAACTACAATATGCGGTCGAAGCCATTTTGCAATTTTTTGAATATCGCCTGGACGATCTGCCCCTACTTCAAGCACAAGGGTTCTTGGATAATCCTTATGTGAAGCAACAATTTGTCGAATTCCATACAGAAAAACACCCAACCAAGTTATAGGATTGTTCAAACCACTCTCTACGCCAATAATCGAAAGTGGAACACCTAAATCGTTGTTGTGACTTTTCTCGCTTTTACGAACTCCTCCGCGTGACTTCAGTACTGTATATATTGCGTCTTTTGTTGAGGTTTTTCCGACATTACCAGTGATTGCAATGATACGTGGCTTGTGTCGCCATAAAATAGCACGAGCAATCCATGTGAGCTTTATCGCAATAATTTTTTTAAAAAGCGTTTTCATAATCTCATTTACTGTTTAATGGTATCTTTCTGTGGTCGATCAGGTGGCACTTGATAGTAGCTCAACAAAAATTTTGCGAGATCAAAAAATGTATATGTAACCGTACTTCCAGAATACGTTACGCCTTTCGGATTCTCTAGAAAAAGGAGTACAACAAATTTCGGATCGTATGCAGGGTAATATCCCATAATGCTATGCAAGTAACGGTCTGCATAATACCCTCCACCCTCCGGTTTCGCAATCTGTGCAGTTCCGGTCTTTGCTGCAACACTCCACGGCAAATCTTTTACACGACCGGGGAGCTTTGCTTGGTCATACACATTTACAAGCATTCGCGTAATCGCAAGATCGGCCTCGGGAGTAAGCGCGGCAGGCAATGCAGGTGGAGCAATCTTTTTTGAAGTGCCTTCTGGATACATGATTTCACTTGCAACATGGGGACTCACAGGCACACCATTGTTTGCAAGCGCAGAAAACGCGCGAATAGCAGAGATAGGTGTGAGCGCAATTCCCTGCCCGAATGAGGCAGTCGCATATTCAACCGCACGTGGACTCTTCAAGTTTGCAACAAGGTCAGGGACTTCACCAGGCAAATCTACTCCGGTTTTTGTATTCAATCCGTATTTATAAAAATAATCACGAAATGTATCCTTGCCGAGTTTTTGCTCTACATACACGGCACCTGTGTTGAGTGATTCGTCGAGCACTTCCTGCATCGTAATAATACCGCGACCTTTCAAATCGAAGTTGTTGATGCGAGATTTATCCAAAATAATATACCCTTTGTCATCGTATGTTGATGTTGGAGTCACAACGCCAGCATCAAGACCAGCAGCCATCGTCAGTGCTTTTACAATCGAGCCCAACTCATACGCGCCTTCAACAGCGGGATTTCCATAATCAGAAACAGAATTTGCCTTGCTGTAATTGTTTGGATCAAATGTAGGAAAACCAACAAGCGCAATAATACTTCCGGTATGTGGGTCCATTACAATTCCGCCAGCGATATCGGCATTAAATTTATCTTTCAACGCGCCAAGATTTTGTTCCAAAAATGATTGTACCGTTGGTTCAATCGTTGTCACCACATCACCTTGCTGTGTCGTATTCGTAAACGTGCCTGCAACCGTATCAAAAATCTCTGCAAAAAAGTTTGTATATACATCACTCGAAGATCGAGTAAGCACATCATTGTATTGACGCTCAATTCCATATCGTCCAGTAAGGAGATCTCCTTTATATCCGAGGAATCCAATAACTTTTGCAGCGAGTGTTCCCGCTGGATACGTACGCCAGCTATCTTTGTACAATGTGACACCCTTCAGTTTGAGTGCGGAAATCGCATCTGCATTTTCTTTTGAAATACGTGTGGCGATTTCTTCGTATGGATCTTTCAATTTTGCTGCATGTGCCAAGAATTCAGTGTGATCAATCGGTAAAATTGCATTGATTGCATTGTATGTTGCCTCAACATCTACAATCTCGGATGGAACAATCGCAAGTTTAAATCCTTGCGCAACACCGGCAAGTTCCATGAGTGTACCGTTTTTTGTAGTAGCGAAAATTTTACCACGATCAAATTGCCCAGTGGCTGATGGCGCATATTGATGATTAGCACGCAAGGCAAAATCATTGCCATGCACTATCTGCAATAAAAAAAGCTTGCCAATAATACAAAGGGCAAGAATGATGATGCACGCGAGCACAAAAATGAGTCGGCGGTGTGCGTTGCTGGTAATAGTACTCATGAGAATAAATTAGGAATTACGAATTGAGAATTAGGAACAAAATCACCCAATTCTTAATTCATAATTATTAATTCTTAATTAACAAAAATGCGGTATCCGTATTTTTGTCGGTGCGAATTGCATACAGCGTATCATTTGACTCGGCAAGACCAAGCGATGGTGCCTGTGCAAGCGTAACCGTTTTAATTTTATTGTAATAATCTACCTCGAGCGTACTTATTGCACTTTGTGAAGCGCGAATACTCATATTTGCTCCGCGTTCTGCTACAACATCAAATACTATTTTCCCAACAAAAAACACATACAAAGAAACAAACAACGAGAGAATAAAAAGACCAAACAATACGACAGTCTTTGTTCGCTGTTGATTTGGAAAAGCTAAGGTTTGTAATTGTGTAATTTTGTTTTGCATAGTGCTATATTCTTTGTTCCTATTCGTAGTCATTCGTAGATTCGTATAATTCGTTGATTAGTATGTTTACTTACTGTTTTTGAATAATTCTCAGTTTTGCACTTCGTGAACGAGGGTTTGCGAGTACTTCTGTTCGGGAAGGCACGATTGGTTTTTTTGTAATAATCAGCGCTTCTTCTTTTGGAATATTTTTAAAATGATTTTTTACAATGCGATCTTCGAGCGAGTGGAATGTGATTACTGCGATTCGTCCACCAGGAGCAAGCAAATTCCATGCACCAGTGAGTCCTTCGGTAACCGCTCCAAGTTCGTCGTTGACATAGATACGGAGTGCTTGAAATGTTTTTGTCGCTGGATTGATTCTGCCTTTGCGATAAAATCCAGGAACGGCATTTGTAATGATCGCTACGAGTTGTGCAGTCGTCTCTATCTTCTGTGTTCTTCGTGCAACAACGATTGCCTTTGCAATCATTCGTGAGAAACGCTCTTCACCAAACTCATAAATGATATTGGCTAATTCTTCTTCTCGCATTGAATTCACAACATCTGCCGCTGTGAGCGTATCGCTTTCAATCGGATTTTGGAGAGTCATGAGAAGTGGTTCGTCATATTTGAATGAAAACCCTCGTCCCGATTCACCTATTTCCATTGAAGAAATACCGAGATCGAAAAGCACACCAGCCACTCTATCAATTCCGTGTTCTTTGCAAGCCGATTCCATTTTTCTAAAATTTGCATGAATAGGAATGAGTTTGCCTCCAACACTCTGCACAGCATGTTTTGCCAAATCGAGCGCGTCTTGATCGAGGTCGAATCCAACGACTCGAATATCTCCACCAAATTTTTTTACGATTTCACTCGAATGACCACCTGCACCAAGCGTGGCATCAACAACGGTATCTCCGGCCTTCAACTGAAGTCCATCAATCGCCTCGTGTAAAAGAACGGGAATGTGGTTCATACAATTTCTAAATCCTAATGACTAATGTCTAAATGATACGTATGCAAAGCGAATAAATTCGAATTTGTATTTTTAGTCATTAGAAATTAGTCATTAGACATTTACCCTAGAGAGCGCCCACATTCCCGAGTTTCTCGGCAAGCGTTTCCGCCTGTCCCTCCACTCCGGCTTTGTACTTAGCCCACGCCCTCTCATTCCAGATTTCTGCCCGATTCTGTACGCCAATGATGGCTATTTTTCCTGAAAGTTTTGCACGACCTTTCAAGAAATCGGGAATGAGAATGCGCCCGCTATTGTCGACCTCTACTTCTTGCGCACCACCAAACATAAAACGGTTGAAGCTACGATTGTCTGCAGCGAGCATTGAATTCTCTGCGAGACGATTCGAAATCTTCTCCCATTCACTTGCACTAAACATAAAAATTGCACCGTCGAGTCCTGGAGCAAGCACAATCTTCTTTCCCAACTCACTCTTAAAACGCACAGGCAAGTTCACCCGGTTTTTGTCGTCTATAGAATGGATGTATTCGCCGATTAACATGATTTTTTTAATTAAGAATTAGGAATGAAGAATTAGGAATTGAACCCGGGCTCGTATTCCATTCTTAATTCCTAATTATTAATTCTTAATTGAGAGCCTTCGGCTCTCACCCACTTCTTCCCACTTGCTCTCTATTTTACTCCACTCTCCCCCACATAGCAAAAACAAAACAGTGGAAAACTTTACAGACAAAAAAACTGCCTTTGACAGATAAAATTTAAAGTTGTAACATACTAGAAAACACTCTTCTATGGGACACGAGACCGAAGTAATACAAAAAGGTCGCATGCATACGGCCTACAATGAAGAGATTAATCTCTTAAAAAGCGAACCTGAAACAAAAATTCAGGAAAAAAAAGCCAAGATGCCAGGTTATAAAGAACTTGTAAAAAAATTCCAGGAGCTGGAATATCCATGGAATATGATCAATCTATTTTACTAAGCAGAAATCTAATCATTCACATCATTTAAAAACCCTTGCGTAAAGCAAGGGTTTTTTTATATGTATTTCCTAAAACCTAAGGGTACACTTATGCAAAGCTAGCACCAAAAACCAAACACCTGTCCGCTATTCCTTCGGTCGCATGAGCGGAAAGAGTTGTGTTTCGCGAATTGGTTTGTCTACCAAAAAGGCAAAGAGTCTTTCACCAAATCCAAATCCGCAGGTGGGCGGCATGCCGTGTTCAAGCATTTCCACAAATTCCCATTCCGGCATCATTGCCTCTTCATCCCCTTCCTCAATGAGTTTTTGTTGTAATTCAAAACGTGCACGCTGATCGACCGGATCATTCAATTCAGAAAATCCATTTCCTACTTCACTTCCGGCAATAAGAATTTGAAATCGCTCTACTGTGCCAGGGCGTTCTTTTGATTCCTTTGCAAGTGGCGAAACGAGTTTTGGATGATGAATGAGAAATGCGGGACCAGCAATATTTTTGCGACAGTATTTCCAAAGTGTGTCAGTGAGACGTTCGCGATTTGCACCTTCATATTTAACTCCGAGCTCATCGAGTTTTGCTTTCATTTCAGAATCACTTGCGGTGAGCACGTTGATACCGGTTTGCTTTTCGATTTCAGCTACATATTCTACGACTGGCCATTCGCCAGCAAAATCAAATGTGTGTCCGCGTGTTGAAAATTGTGTGGTACCAAACACATCTTGTGCAATCTTTTGATAGAGCTCGCGGGTGAGCTTCATGCCATCGTTGTAGTCGGCATACGCCCAATAGAATTCCATGTTGGTAAATTCTTGCAAATGTTCTGGACTCGTTCCTTCGTTGCGGTATGCACGTCCGATTTCAAATGTTTTTGGAAATCCAGCTGCCATGAGTCGCTTCTGCCAAAGCTCGCCGATTGAGATACGCAAAAATACTGGAATATCAAAATCCTTGTGGTGTGTTTTAAATGGATTTGCTTCAGCACCGCCAGTAGTGAGCTCGAGCGTTGGCGTTTCTACTTCCATAAATCCATGCTCTTTCATGAAGTTGCGTGTTGCTTCCCAAAATTGTGCCTTCTTGTAAAACAAATCACGTAGTTCGGGATTCATCACAATATCAAGATAGCGCTTGCGGAAGCGCTCATCAGGATCAGTAATACCGTGCCACTTTTCGGGCAGTGGCAACAATGTTTTTGTGGCCATTATCCAATCAGATACGAGCATAGATGGCTCGCCTCGCTGTGTGGTAAAAAATGTTCCCGTAACTGAAATAAAATCTCCAATATCTACAGCAGATTCAAAGAGGCTAAATTTTTTCTCATCCAAAGAATCTTTTTTGAATACAACTTGAAAACGTCCAGTACCATCATCGAGTACAACAAAAAGAATCGCGCCTTGTCCACGAATCGCCATGATGCGTCCGACGATTGAGCGAGTTTCTTGTGAAGCTTCGAGTGCGGTAAATTCGTCTTTTACAACGTTGAGCGGATAGTCGTGCGGAACGCGAGCCGGATATGGATCCATTCCCGCTTCAATCAAACGATTCATTTTTTCGATATGTGCTTGGCGAAGTTCTTCGATAGAGGCCATAAGAGAGCAGGTTATAGTTGATAGGTTCTAGGTTTTAGTAATGCTATTCGATGATATTTGTTTTTTCTCATCCAAAAAGTCCTGAATTATTTTTATGCATCTTTCGAGAGAAGCATCCGTTCGACTAAATAATACATTAAGCTTGCGCTGTCGTTTTTTTATATCTGCTACGTTATTTTTCACTCCGTAAGTATACACCCAATGCTCTTTCACTCAAATTTGCTATATTCGGGATAACATGGTATTATCAAAAATAAAGTTTTCAAAATGAACAATAATTTAATTGTAAAAAACAACAAGACAAATGTTTCCAATTCTTAAGACAATGGCAACAGTGTGAAAAACAATTATATCAATGTCGATTTTTATTTAAGGTATGGAATAATAATATTGTTGTGCGAAACAAATGGAACAATGTTTTCACCTTTAAAACAGCAAACCTTACGTGAAAAACAAAAGAATTATTGTCAGCCCCGCAAATTTGCGGGGCTTTTTTATATGAAAAAATTAATTGACTATTTTGTCAAAACATGCTATTTTATAAAAAATATATTGATCTTCATCCTTAAAAACAAAAAAATATGTCTCAAGACAAAAGCACTGCCAATGGCAACGAAGTACATGTTGGGAGGAACAAGATTACCCACGACATTATGGAGAAAATGGGTATTTGCCCATATTTTGGAACAAATGAGATCCTCGATGAGGCACTTATTCAAAAGGAACAATACGGAGGGAAACGAATACCTTCAAATACTGTACTCCTTTCAACCGCCGCTAATGTATATTACGGCAAATTCCTAAAAGAAAAAGGTGTCATATCCGATATGCCTTTTGAATATTACCAGAATTTCTACAACGAATTCCTGGCATCACCCAAAGAGGAATTTATTGAAGAACACCGCATTCATCTTGCACTGAAGCATCTTGTGATGCTCCGCACCGCATTCATGGATGAACGCAAAGCAATGGAAGCCCGCGTGAGAAACAAAGGCAAAGTTCTGGATTTGTACTATCCGATAGACAAATCAGCGTCTATAAAAAAACTGGAAAAGTTGCGGAAAAAGAATGAGCCATTGCTTGAGGACCTCAAACCCGGGGAGTATTCTTGGGAAAATGTTATTGGCGATGCCACAGCCCTGATGGGCTTTGTACAAAGAACAATGATAGAAAACGATCTTCAAAAAATCGTAGAAAAGTATCCTATCTGGCAAAAATTCGGAAAATTTATCCCGGGTTTCGGTATTGGCACCTGCGCTATGCTTATTGCAAAGCTGGATGACCCTCGCCGGTTTGAATTCAGCGACAGGGTGCGCGCCTTCGCCGGTGTTGCACCTAAAGATGGTAAACCGATGCGGCGTACTCGCGGCGAAAGCTGCAGCTACAATCCGCGCCTGAAAGACCTACTGCTCAAGGTTTTCCCTGATTCCTTTATGAAGGCTTCTGCAAGATGCCCCGATGAACCGTACAGCCAGTTTTTCCAGAGCTGTCGCATTAAGCAAGCTGGCAAGGCAGAAAAGGCAATAGCCGAAGAAATCGTTGTCGATTTCGCCAAAAAAGGTGTTGAGATCACAGAAGTGCAAAACCTGGGTTATGAAGAACGCGAAGGTAAAAAAGTGTTCAAAGGCTTCCTGTTGACAAAAAAAGAATGGGGAAAAAATCCACCATTTAAATCCCGGGCATGTAATGCAACGGGCAATGCGTGAATTTGGCTCGATGTTCCTTACCGACTTCTATCATGCGTGGTTATACCTACTTGG
>JAHFNO010000030.1 GCA_023267275.1 Candidatus Nomurabacteria bacterium
TACTCCGAGAGAAAAACTGAAGTGGAAGACACCAAATGAAGTGATGAGAGAGAAGAAACTATTTAGAAAAAGAAAAAACCGCTAGTGCGGTCTGTTGCGTTGAGGGGTGGAATGTCGCAATCTGAATTTCAAATTTAAAATACTACATTAGATAGAATATGTCAATCCCCCCGCGAGCGTTAGCTCGCGGGGGGATTTTGTTCTTGTGTTTCTTGTTTTTGTGCTCTAGTGATTTCTCTTGTTCTCGTGATTAAAGAGGAGAATATTTCTTATCTTTATTTTTCTTAAAGTATTTAGGATTCTGAAGATTTACAAGGATAGTGTTCTTTTTGAGGTAACGTTCCTTTAAAACTTTTTCAACGACTTCTTCTTTGGTGAGTGGGCCTTCGCGTTTCAAAATTTCTTTGATAACATCGCGAACTACTCCTGGTTTGTATCCCCATTCTTGGAGCGCATACATTCCTCGTCCAACAAGAACGAAGCGGTTGTCTTTAATGAGTTCATTGTGACAGGTTGCTGTGTGGCACTTCTTTTCGAATGTGTCTGTGATTGCCTCAGCAACCTCACGGAAATGCATCGGTGAGCCGTGTTTTCGCATCATAAGATATGCAAAATCTTTGATACCGCGAGCTTTTACGCCTGAAGCAGATGCGCGTCCCATTTCGCCAAGCGGATTTTTACAAATACCCTTGGTAAGACAGAGCCATCGCTTTGCGATCTCTTCATCTACTGCGGCAACATTGATTTTTTTCAATTCATCAAGAAAACGATTTACCATTTCACTTTCGGAAATGAGCTCATCATCGGCAAGCTTTGAGTAAAGAGAATTCAATGAGTTGTGTACCTTTTCAGAAAGATCTGCATCTACACTCCAGCGAGCAACAAATTCATCATCTTCGCGATGCTTGATGAATTCATCACCAAGAACGAGATAGAAATGAACATGATTCTGTGTCTCTTCATCTTTTGAGATTGCAGAAAGAAGTGTGTCTTCTGATACAAGTCCACCGAGGTCTTCCACAACAGATTTGAGTTCATTCCAACTTGCTTTTTCACTCTTGTAATCATCAGATTTTTTGATGAGATTGAGTGCAGCTTGTTCGATCTGACGAACGCGCTCGCGAGTAATACCATATTTGTCGCCAATAGCCTCGAGCGTCAAACGCTGTGCATCACCAGAAAGACCAAAACGACTCTTGATAATATCAAGAGAACGGTCCTGCAACGGAGAAAGTATTTTCTTTGTGACACTCTTCGGTTTGAATGAGATCTTTTTTGACATATATGTTTTTTAATTAGTTAATTACTGTTCGATTCTATCATTGTTGCTTAAAAAGTCAAACCCGGTAGTAGATCTTTTCTAAGTGGATAAATCCACGCACATTGTGCATAGAAAAGTCTCACTACCGGGCAATTGATTGTTTCGGATAACAGGGTCCGCGAAAATCGCGTTGAAGTACTATAGCACAAACATAGCCAAATAGTCAAATCTGTGGATTAATTGGTAATATACCTACACAAAAAGCCGAACAATATCATGGTAAGTCACGTACAACATGAGAACAATAAGAAGGAGAAAACTGATCTGATTTATCGCACTCACAACCTTTCGTGGAATGCGCGAGCGACCATCTTTTGCAAAGAATTCGAGAATACAACGACCTCCGTCGAGTGCTGGAAATGGCAATATATTGATAACGGCGAGGTTTACCGAGATGAGAGCCACAAAGGCAAGGAACGATCCGAATCCGAGCGAGTATGCCTCCCCTGCCACCTGCGCAATTCCTACTGGACCAGAGACTTGAGACAAAAGACTATTGCCTCCACCGAACGCACCTGAGATGAGTGTACCGATTGAGTGCAAAATAAATACAAATTGTTGCAGTGTATAGTACACACTCATTTTACATGCTGCCAAAAATGGAAGTCGTACATATACAACTTGTGCAAGACTGATTCCAACACTCGGAATATTTGTTGCTGGATCGATACGCGGAGTAACTGAAACCGTCTTGGTATTTCCTGCATGAATGATTGTAAACGAGATAGCATCTGTCGGATGTTTTTTTACAAAAGTAACAATGTCGGTAACATTTTCTGGAATTTTTGTGTCACTCCTTGTTGCAACTGCAGTAATTCGATCACTGGAAACAAGTCCAGCGATTTGTGCAGGACTTTTTTCTGTAACACCGGTAATCATTGTCATACTCGGAGTATTTGTTACATATTCTGGAAAATCGCTCGGTGAAGAAAGAAATCCTATTGAAAAAGATGCGGTATAGAGAACCATCGCGAGCACTATATTTGCAACAATTCCCGCAAGCACCACAGCCACTCGTTTCCAGAGTTTTTGATGAGCAAACGAATCACGTGTATCACCACTGGCAGTTTCTTCGCCATAAATTTTTACAAATCCGCCGAACGGAAGCCAGTTGAGCGTAAAGAGTGTATTGCGCCAGGTAAACAATTTTCGGGCGCGTGGTGGATATCCCACGCCAAATTCATCCACCCGAACACCAAAAGCCTTGGCGACAAAAAAGTGGCCAAGTTCATGGACGACAACTAGAACTATAATTACGATTAGGAAGATAAGTACGGTGGACATATAAAATAATTTCTAAGTTCTAATGTCTAATTTCTAATAATACATCCACACAAATACAAGACTAAGAATACACTTGAGTTTTTAGTCATTAGAAATTAGTTATTAGACATTGTATTTAACTCATCACCTCTTCTTCTTTTTGCTCAAAAATACTTTCGAGTTTTGCATTTGTAGCATCGACACGCTTCTGGATTTCCTCCTTTGTTCGTCGGTCTTCATCCTCTGGAAGCTCTTCTGTCTTCAGCATTGAGATAGCAGTTTCGCGTTCTTTGCGAACACTGATGCGTGCGTCTTCAAGTTTATCTTTCAATACTTTCACGAGCTTCGAACGATTTTCAGTAGTGAGTGTGGGAAAAATAACACGCATGCCTTCGCCATCTACGGCAAGTGATACGCCGAGATTTGCTGCATTGATTGCCTTTTCTACCTCCTTGATAACACTTTTATCCCAGAGTGAAATACGAAGCGTTCGCGCGTCTTCAATGCCGACAGAGCCCACATTTTTGATTGATTGAAATGATCCATATGCTTCTACAAGCACGCCGTCGAGATAGGCTGGTGATGCTCGGCCAGTATGGAGACGTGAATACTCGCGTGAGAGCCAATCGATTGATTCTTTTAATCCGTTGTCTAAATTTGTGTAATTGAATGCCATATGTAACTAGTATAAAGTATAAAGTGAAAAGTATAAAGGGGTAAATTAGATAAAAAAATTCCGCCGAAGAGAATCCGGCGGAAAAATTACTTTACTTTTTTCCTTATATCAATCGAGTCCCTCTATATTAATAGTGGTGATATAAAATGTGACATACGAAAAAAATAAGGTTACGATAGAAAATACAATATTTTGCTTCCATGCATAAACTGCAAGCGTTGCAACTATCGAAACTATCAGTGAAGCTTTACGTACATTCGAAGTTGATTTTCTCAAGTACGTATCAAACTTATTCAATAGCAATACTATCGGCTTTACACAAACTGTATATTTCATAAAGTAAGATTTGATTTTAGAATACCACCCTAATTTATATTGTCAATGCGATAGTTTCCAATATCATTTTTACTGATGCGCCAGAGATTTGCAGATATTTTTTCAAACGAATGATTTTATCGAGCTTCTTTTGATTTTTTATCTTGTCTTTCGCAAGGAGAAATTCCAAATCATTTAAAAAACTAATTGCCTTCTCTCGAACTTGTGCTGACGCGTCATCATCTTCAGATTTTTCGGCAAGTTTTTGAATAAACGACATACGCTCACCTATTTTCATCAAGAGAAACTTACTCGATTCAATAATCGTCGAACCAGCAAGGTCGGACCTTGCTGGTTGTACCACGCGCACGCGAGAGAGTAACGTTGGTAAAAGAATATCCGGCTTGGGCACAATCAAAAAAATATGTGTATTCGGAAATGGCTCTTCAAATGTTTTTAATAATGCATTTTGTGCTTCCGTGTTTATAAAATCAGTGTAGACCACGGAAACTTTTCGCTCGCCACTTGGCATGAGTTCCTGCCAGGCACGAAGCGCACGTGCGTCATCAACAGAAAACGAAACATGTTCACTTTCAAAAAAATCCGGGTTGCCCGCTGTTTTGATTGCGTGCAAACCGAATAGTTCATCAAGATGAGCGCGCGCATCTGCGCGCGCTCCACCTATCACATATGCATGATATAAGTTATGTTCCATAACAATGACTAAATCCTAATATCTAATGTCTAAAAAATTCGAATTCTTTAGTCATTAGAAATTAGTCATTAAGATTTGTGCTTACCCGCGTTTACTCATAATTGAACGTTTGTATGTACCCAAATGCTCAAGAGCGATTCCTGTTCCCTTCACCACACAATAGAGAGCATCGTCGGCAAGAATAGCCTTCACACCAGTCTTTCGATAAATAAGCTCTGGAAATCCACGCAATTGCGATGTTCCACCGGTCATAATAATTCCTTGATCGATAATGTCTGCTGCGAGTTCGGGAGGAGTTTCTTGGAGAACATCTTTGATTGCTTTCACTACTTGGCGAAGCTCGGGATCGATTGCGCGTACGATTTCATTTGTTGAGACTTGTGCTGTGCGTGGAAGTCCTTGCACAAAGTCGCGTCCCTTGATCATTACGGTCAATTCTTCTTCAAGTGGCACTGCGGCACCGACATGAATTTTAATATTTTCTGCTGTCTTATCTCCAATCGCAAGATTGAATGTTTTTCGCACGTAGTCGGCAATCGCATGATCGATTTTATTTCCCGCACATTTTACCGATGTTGATGCCACAATTCCTCCAAGCGAAATCACTGCCACGTCCGTCGTACCACCACCAATGTCTACAATCATGTGCCCTTTTGATTCATGAATAGGAATTCCGGCACCAATCGCTGCGAGAATCGGTTCCTTCACCACGTAGGCATTTTTTGCGCCAGCGCGAAGTGCAGCTTCTACCACGGCACGTCGTTCTGTGCTCGTAATACCAGCTGGTACTGAAATCATTGCTTCAGGTTTAAAAAGATTCCAACGTCCGAGTGCTTTCTGCATAAAATAGCGAAGCATTGCCTCGGTTACTCTATAGTCTGCTATCACGCCATCCTTCATAGGGCGATACGCAATAATAGCCTCAGGAGTTTTTCCAATCATTTCTTTTGCTTCCATACCAATCGCAAGAATAGTGTTGTCTTGTTCTGAAACAGCTACAACAGAAGGTTCATTTAATACAATCCCTTTTCCAGGAATATAGACGAGAGTATTTGCCGTGCCGAGGTCGATACCGATTTTCTTTCCAAACATCCGGTAGTGAGAAATGGCGTTATTGATTCTGCCTTTTCTGATTAAAATTAATAAACAAGGTTTTGTACGATAGTTAGATTATTATCACCAATGCCTTCGGCAACGCCATTATCTACTACCGGAAACATAGGCGGATTATACTCGCAGACCTGTTTTTTTGAAAGGGGTATAAAAAAACCGGGTTGCATTCGCAACCCGGATATTCGCCCCTGTTCTTACTCAAAAAAATCTTATCTCCTCGTAGTTCTTTCTTTCCTCATAGAGGATTTGTTTCATATTTAATGCCCCAATAATAGAAAGAAATATACCTACAATGAATACTAAAACACCGACAGTTAACGAACCGTAAAAATGCCAGCAGAAAATCACTACAACACCAAGGGCTAATAGGGCGAGACCTGAACTTAACGATAGTTCAGCATAACCTCTGGAAACACTGATATTTTTAAAAATACTTCTTACTTTCGTAAACATATTTTTTATCATAGGTACCTCCTTTTTGATTTGCTATAAATGCTACTCCTGTCAATAGAACGTGTCAATAGATACTTTTGTTCATTGTTTTTTGTTCTTGTGGTTTAATGGCTCTATATGTGGATCCTCGAAGTCGTTCCAATCAAGCGTGGTCTTCCCAAAGAGACGCTTACCTACTTTTCTGCCGAACCCGTCATAGACGGCTCAGTTGTTTCCGTGCCGATTCGCTCGAAAGCTGTCGATGCGATTAGTATTTCGTGCAAAGACGCTCGCGAAGAAAAAGCGGCAATCAAGTCTGGTACATTTAGTTTGAAAAAAATTCTCAAAGTAAAAACTGGTTCGCCGGTGCCACTGTACCTTTTTGAAACAGCTCGACTTGGCGCACAATATTACCGTGCACCACGTGGCAGTATTCTCAATCTCTTAATCCCTGACTATTCATATTATGGAATGTTTTCACATGAGCAAAAAACGATTCCAGATGGCACGCCGGAAATCCAGCCGGAGAGATTGCTCTTTCAGTCACCACTCGATGAACGCCTCGCCTTCTATCGTACGTATATTCGTGAAGCATTCGCAAAAAAAGAATCGGTTACTTTTATTTGTCCGACTATTGCCGACTGTGAACTCTTCACCGAAACACTCGCAAAAGGCGTGGCGGATTTTGTAGTGACGATTCACAGCGAAATTGCAAAAAAGAAACTCGTTACAAATCTGAAAAAAATAGCAACGGAATCACATCCATTTGTCATCATCACCACACCTTCGTTTGCATCACTCATGCGAGACGACACAACCACAATTGTTTT
>JAHFNO010000002.1 GCA_023267275.1 Candidatus Nomurabacteria bacterium
CAAAAAACAGCCATACAAGCAAAACGATACGGATATCGAGAGCACGTTCCGGAGAGTGCAATTCAACAGGCCTTTTCAGGCGCAAAGTTCTATAACTGCAACGATGCGCTAGTGGTTACCAATAGCAGATTTACTTCTTATGCGTACAAACTAGCGCATTCAATTGGAGTATCTCTCTGGAATCGCAATGATCTAATCAATGCCTTATTGAAAGTCAAAAAATAGATTAGTTTTATCTACACAAACTCTCACACGGCACACCATCACTATCCCCATCACGCGCCGAACACCCGCAGGTATTGAGTTGATAGTATGCCTCATCACAGGATGAGATTGCGGCACATGATTTGGAGCAGTCGCAGGCATAACTTCCGTTACCTCCGGCGTTTGTTGTATTGGAGGTTGATTGTGTGGGTTGAACGACCTGAGTTGTTTTTGTCGGGGCAGGTGCAACAGTCGATACTGTTTGTTTCGTAGGAGCAGGAGTGGGTGATACGCAGGCATTGTCTGCCCATAACCCCTTTTTTGTTTCCCGCGCCGTCGTTTCCGCTAGTTTGAACTCTTCCTGATACTTATAGGGATTGCTTTGGTATGTGTATTCGTGCGCGTACCCTTCACTGATCATGAACTTGTTGAAGTTGGTGCTATCCTCTAGAAAGACGAAACGCAGAAGCCTATTGTACTTGTCTTGCTCTCCTTGGGTTGGATCAGCTTCCAGCGATACGTTTTTTCCGGTAAGCTTCTCTTTTGCTTTGTTTGACGCTTCTATGGCAAAACATTGAACCGGTTTTCTGGGATCAACGGATTCCGGGGAATCAATTCCGATCATACGGATAGTTTCTGTTTTTCCGTTTATGTCCACATCGATCGTATCGCCATCGATCACCTTGATCACTTTGTGAAGCTCTGGCTTCGGTGTTTCCGTGACAATTGCCGATGGACTGGCAGTTACGGATTGTGTTGGTGTTACTGTGGGTGTCGGTTTCGGTGATTGTTTATTCGTGGAGTTGAGTGCTACCACCCAAGCGGATCCGAAAAATAGTGTCAGAACGGAGATTATTGCGATAATTCCAATCTTTACCTTTTTGTTCGAGACTCTTTTGAAGACGAGCCATCCAAGGAATATGCCGATGGTGACGGGAAGTAACGCAAGCGCTACGCCAAAGGCGAAAAGGTATAAAAAGAACTTGAGTAATTTACTCACAATAATATCTCGTTACTGGCTTATTCTGCATGGATTATACCCCATAGGGCAAAAAGTTGGGCTATTATTCTCTTGTGACCTCTAAAGTTTTAGTGGCGTTCATTTGTATGCTAACCGTAAGCTTATATGGTTTGATAGAGTGTAGGCTTGTCCTATTTACTACGCTTTTCAACAATTCTAGGTTTCCAGAAAAAACAAATCTTCGGCTATAAAGCGCAGTGTAGTTATTGATATCATCGGTCATGTCATCATCCAGATTAGCTTTTCCTATTCCTATTTTTTCTTTGTTGTTTATCATTGTCATACATACGTTTGGAGTGAGTACAATAAACGTGGCGGTATGGGGAGATAGAAGTGCATAGCCGAGAGGATTGCTGGTTTGGAAGAAAGGCCTCACATATACTGGATTATCGGAAGTAATTATGGCCTTTTCAGGTAGCAAGTAATAAAAGTTCCACCACATCTGGTACATCACTTCGTATGTTTCTTTTAGATTTACTACCATAGTTTGAAGGCTTGCTAAACGTGAAGTATCGATTCGATATCGTGAAGGGTCTTTCATAAACGTACGATGCGCTTCTCGATCTTTCAGTTTTTCCCCAGTTTTCTTTTCAACATGACTAATCGCTTCGTTATATCTTTTTTCATCTTCAGCTAGGCGAATCAGTTCTACTTTCGATACAGCTTCAAATAACGCTTCCACCTTCTTTTGATACGTTGGCGTGCGAGTCCATAGAAGGGCAATATACGCAGCTAACTCCCATCTGTCTTGCACTGTTAGCCTCCAATTTCCTTTCGAAATCTTACTGATGATTGGAGCGCATATTGATTCCCCGACGCTTAGTGCATGTTCAAGGCCAGGATCGTTTTTTGAAAAAGTTGATTCAAAGCTATAGTAGTTCGTAATAGCTGCCGTATTTTTGATGCTTTGTTGCCTATATTCGTTTTTTACCCGATCGTATATCCACAACATGCCGTCCTTATCGGCAAAATAATGTAGTTGAAACCGTGGAATGTAGTGCTGATGTTTTGGAGTTTTCACTTCGCAAATTATACAACTAGCGGGTTGATAATACCCATAGTCTGAGACATAATACTAGTACACAGCCGGACAGCTGACGCTTTTCGTAGCTTCTAGATCGCTGAAAGGGGCAACCTTTTCTCGTTGATCTAGAAGCTGTCCGGCTGATAGGGAGAGAGAGGTTGTCCCTTTATGTTTCAGCTCATTCCTATCTTAGCCATCACGCTACTCGCTGTATTCGGCGCAACCGGGTATATCGTTGTTCAACAGAATAAGCAGATCGAGTCGCTATCTACGCAGGTCAAAACGCTTCAGATCACTCCAACATCGATACTTATACCCTCCACAACTCCAACACCGGATCCTACACCGACTAAGAAGCCGGTATATGTATCACCGACGTACGCGCCAGGTATGGCTCCGGCGGTTGAGCCGCAAGGGAAACAGAAGGCACTTATCGAGATTGAAAATCAGATGGCACAGGTCAAAGCAGCAATTCAGAAATATCAATCCGACTACGATAATCTACAGAAATCGAAGTACGCCAACAGCGGATATGTAGATATCGTCTTACAGGAAATATCCCGACTGGACAAACAGTATAAAGATTTGGAAAAGCAACGGTGGCAGGTTATGTCGCAACAATAGGAAAGGAGATTATTTGAAACACCCAACACACGGTTTATTACCTACTATTTGGACCATCGCTCTGATTGTTGCAAGCGGGGCAATCGCATATTACTTTGTCATGTTTCTACCGGGCCGAGAAAAAGCCCGCGTTGAGGAGTCTATGCGTCTTACTGTTTATCGGGAATGCAAGAATCATGAAGATGCCTATAATCAGAAACAGCAGCAATATGCAAAGGAGTCGGCAGATCGGATGATTGATCTTATGAACACACCAATCCGGTCCGGTATTACCAAGGAACAGGCAATCGAGGGATTATCGGCAGCAGCGTCACTTGAGAAGGATAATAATCCATATAAGGGGCCGTTTGATTTCGAGCTATGCGCAAAGACAGAAATGAAAAAACTCCAAAACAGCCAATAAAGTCATTATTGGAATCTGTATCGGTACTGCTTACTGGTCGATTTTTCTTTCGACGAACTCCGCTCGCACGATTTCTTATCTATGGCTCGATCATACTATATTTTTTGTTGTTCGTAGAAACGTCCGCCGTGATGGGTAGCGCAAAGGTGTTTCTTTTCGTTTGTTGGGTGCTTCTGACTTTGCTCACTGCATTTGTTCAGTTTTTGTGGAACGTCTATTTCATCGTAGCTCCTGTAGTGGTAGAGGTCATTGCTTTATTTTTTGCATGGAAAGCTAGAAAAAGTATTAGGAAGCGTTATCGTGCGATCAAAGTACATATAGGAGTCTTGCTCAAACGAATTGCAAAAAATGTTTGCTATATGACTGCGCCGATTGTGTTGGTAATGTTTGTCGGAGTAGTGCTACACCTGACTCGTGGGTATCGTGAACAGCTTGCGGAACAAACTCGTAATTGTGATGCTCGGCGTTCGATAGTAAACGTAAAAGCCGCGACGGTTGCGGTCGTAAACAATCCCAGCTTTTATGATTTAGATCCGAATCATGAGTTGGGGCATGGCACTGGGATACTTATCAGTAAGAATGGATACATTTTGACGGCCGCGCACGTAATTAGTGAGGTAAATGGGGATCAGAATGTGAGCGTTATGTTTCCGGATGGAGGAGTCCTTCCGGCAAGTGGAGTCGTATACGATGATCAGGCAGACGTAGCGGTGTTGAAGATTGACGGAGATAGCTACCCCAGCGTTCATTTGAGTAGCGCTTCCGGAAGCACCCTATTATTTGAACCTCTATACGCATTAGGAATCCCGAATCATCTTTCGAAGTTTGAGATGAAGATGTCCATCGTTGATCGATTATTTAGCTACACCAGTTCAGGAATACAGGAGTTGGAGACGTTGGGGAAAGTCGAGCATGGTTATAGTGGCGGCCCGATTTTTGACGTGTGCGGAAATATAATTGGCATCAGTATAAACACCCGACGAGTCCCATTATCCAGTTCAAATCAGGTAGAGATTATGACTACGGCCGTTTCCAGTGAGACGATCCGTAAACTGATCAAGAAGACAGTAGAGTTGGATTAGGGGCGTATAATTATTTGGAGTGGAGGTTTCTAGTGAATAAGATCGTAACACCAGGCAACATTTGGCATTCGCCGGTGAACGTATTTTGGCATATTCAGAAGACTGCGAGTACAGTTGATCAGCGAGTTTTTGAATTGGCCTCAAAATATCAACCACATCGTGAAGCCAAGATTGGAGCAATAATATCGCTGTGTATGTTTGGGAGATTGCATAAGCCAACCTATCTTCAGTTATTCCGACCGGATCCTCCGGATGTAATTTTGATGCAGCAAACGGAATCAAAGCCGGGAGATAGAGACCTAACTCTGCTTGAAATTACTTCGTATCTGGGATCTCCAAAAGAATCATTATTGAGCCAACTAATACGGAGTGGTAAAACCCCAAAAGGCTGGCATAAGTACTCTGAGTACTATATTCTCGTAGTGAGCGTTGGGGTAGGCCTTACTGTTGATTATGTGGAATTACGTGACTATCTGAACAAAAACGAAACAACTTTTCCTATTTGGACAGTTCAGGATGTTACTGATGGCGGACCTGACACGTTGGCGCGCATCGTGATTGCAAATCCAGAGATATACGAAATGACCATCAATATAGGACAAGCAGTGTATGAGTTTGATGCGCTCAAATTACCAGGCGTTATTCGATCAAAACGAGCTGGGAGCATGAAGAGTGTTCGTGCGATGGAGGGCAGTCCCGACAGGAGAGCTCCCTGGGAGACAATTGGGCTATTAGAATAATTGCCATAAAAAATATGAAATTAGATGAGTCAGATTATCTGAAGGCATCTTATGATGCAACAAAGGTGATGTTATACGCCAAGAGTTATGTTGGCGAGAAAGTTATACGCTCCTTGAGAGTTGCAATGAAGATGCCACTAAGTGGTTTTACTGGTAACTTATCCTCACAACGATCAAAATATGTTGATTGGGTTCATAAGTATGAGCCTTTGACTCAAAGGCTTGAAGATTGCCAGTTTTATACTTCCGATCCCGTTGAAAAGAAAAAATTAGCGCTGCAACAAACACAACAACACATAATTGTGCCAATTCACGTTCTGGCGCAGAAGGCAAAATTAGATCCATACTTTTTGGAAGAGGTAGTGTTGTACAACAGACTCCATGGAGAAATGATAGATAGGGCAGTTGCAAGGGTTATTCCTTATGGTGGAAATCCAATCATAGAACCTGGTATCTATATTCAGGTTTTCCCAAACACTAGGTTGAAGGATCTTGAAAAGACGCTTGATTTTTCGAAGGAATATTTCGAAAAACTATACGGGTTGAAACCAGGTCATCGGGATCAAAAGGGCGAAGAAGATAGGCGCGATATCCATGTATACCTTACGGTTGAAAAGTGCATTCGCGAATGGATTCAATCACAAAAGGACAGTAGGCGGGATAATGAGTATTCGAAGAAAGAAACTGTTGTCTCCGGGGCAATAGCACTCTCATTGGACGAATTAGATCCAAAAATTACGTCTAATGACAAAACTTGGATTGAAAATAGGTATTACCGAGTAATCTCACGATATGAGCTTCCTCAAGTCTCCGAGCTCGAGTCCAGCTTAGGGTTTATTACGAAATAACCCATAAGCTTCCTCAAATAGCCCAGTGATATTGTTCCCTCATCTCATCGAACATTATGTTCGCGAGATATACAAATCAAATTATTTGAGATCATATGAACGCTTTCTATCAGTCGTCCGATATAACAATAGCTTCGACGCTCTTCTATCACGGTTTCATCCCTCGTGTTATTAGCCATAAAGACAATCGCCGCGCATTATTTCACTTCCAGCAGAACGAGGAGCTAACGGGTCTTCTTGATCGTTATTGGAAGGGAGACGTACGTGTAGAACCACGCAAGTATTCCTTATGCGTGCGAGAGTTGAAGGCCATGACGCATGGGGGTTTTAGTGAATCTTGGAGGACGCCATGACCATCTTTGAGCTTCTTACGTTGGTTGGGCGACTGACGCAAGCGATTGACGACAGCGTGGATTGGTTTCTACTTTCGCGGCAGCAACGGGATCTGGATAAACGGGAAGTCTACGAGGCTATTTACGAGGCAAAAAATAGGATTTACTTACGGGTACTCAAGGAGGTGCATGCAAAACTCAACGGATAGGCTAATGTCAGAAAAAGAATTACTTGAAAAGGAAGGTTTGACTGGAATTGTGTTAGAACAGTATCAGACCGTATCAAAATATAGTGGACGGGA
>JAHFNO010000031.1 GCA_023267275.1 Candidatus Nomurabacteria bacterium
TGCCCTCACCAGGAGTCGAACCTGGATCACGGGTACCGCAAACCCGCGTTCTATCCATTAAACTATGAGGACGATGCTGAAAGCATACATTAAAATCCAAAAATTTCCAGTAGTTTATGTGCAATTGGTTCTTCAAGGTATTCCTCATGTAATCGTGAAGCAAGCATAATTTCAATTTCATCACTATTTTCCTCAGGTATGGGTATAATTAAAAATTGTGAGAGTAGTTTTTTAGATTTTACTATAAGTTGTGGGCCATGCCTATGATCTTCGTCAATAAAAAAAGATTCAAGCGTTGAGTATGGATAGAGCGTATTTTCGACTCGAATACCACGTGCTGAGATTTCAAAATTAATGATACGGGGAGGATGATGTGCATAGAGCATCATCACAGTCGCACCAAGAATGATAACAATACCAAAAAGCACATTTCCAAAAATAATGCTCGAAACTGAGCCTGCAATAGCAAAGATACCAAGTATCCAATACCAGTCGCCTGTTTTATCAATATGAAAGTGTTCGGGTGCTTCCCAATAAACCGAACGAACATTTCTTTGCATGTGAGTATTTTACCACGAGCGCTTCGTCATTGGTGATAGTTTGTGTGTAGAATTATAGTTTCTGGATAACTTCAATCGAAGTATTTCGGTGAATTATTTCGTCATTCCGTACTGCACGAAAAAACTCGTATTGATTTGCATGTGTTCTCCCATAGTGTGTAAGGAAAGAGCTTTCAATTGGCTTTGATCTTAAAACATCTCCATATACACGAAGAAATTCATCATACTGTTGAAATGCATGTGATTCAAACAAATAGTTGAGTTCGTACGAAGCTTTTGGATGAAAAAAATAAAGAATATATGATGACCAAAAATAAAAAAATGAAAAGAGGATAGGGATGAGTGTGTGACGAAGAACTCCTGCTCTAGCTTCTGCCTGTGCAAGGCGTGATATCACCACAACATGCATGGTTTCATTTGCTTGTGCGATATCGGCAAAACGAATTGATTTTGAGTACCGCAACGCACGACGCTCATCGGTAAAAAACAAAGTGAGATGGGTATATGATGCTGATGACCATGAGTGATAGGGGACGCGCGCAATGACCTCAATAGCTCTAAATTTGAGATATGTGGGCGCGCGCCCATACACCACATTTCCGAAAAATATGAGCATATTTCCCAAGAGTCTTGGGAGCAGTGACGGCTTATAATCATCATAGTGTTCCTTATACGTACGAAGTGTTTCAGGATCATTCAAGCTCGTATTCAACTGTTCAAGTGTATCGTGGTGTGCATGTTTCATGCTCCATAGTATACACCATAGTTTTGGGAGCAAAAGAAAAATCATAACAGAAGCCAAAAATCTCATACAAACGTATGAGATTTTCAATTTTGGTGGGCTACGCTATACGACGTGAGAACCTCTTTTATGAGTGAAAGGGCGTCGGTTATGTTTCCGAACTTTATAAATATATAAAAAGAAAGGGCACTCAGAGGGACAGAGTCCATGGGTGCCCAGATGTGACCGAAGTCACGTAGTGGTTGTTCAGGCCGCGATGCCGAAACCTTCGAGCGTTGCCTTCGCAACCCGCTTGCCGAGTGCCTCGTTCTTGTAGCGATGAGCGTTGATGCGCGGACCGGAGCCGAAGAAGCCACTGCTGACCGAGAAGCCGTGCACGGTGCCGTTTTTGATGGCGTCGAGCACCTCTTCCTCGGTCCAGCTGTAGTAGCCGTTCGCCGGATTGCGCATCTCCTCAGTCTGGCCGACGAGCTGGAAGAAGCTGGCTTCTTCCTTCAGATCGGCGAACGAGAGTGACTGGTTGTTGTGATACTTCCAGACGTTGCCGCGCTCAATGAGCTCGACCCAGGATTCCTCGACGCTGGTCGTGCCACCTTCGGCGTAACGAACATCATAGAACGGCCACGGTGAGCCGTCGTCACGACGCTTGTGCATGTGATGGTAGTCGATGCAATCGACGGTCACCACTCGCTCTTCACGTTTGTTTGGGAACCGCACCCGCACCTTGTCCTGTTCCCAGAACTTGGTTTCAGGCAAATCGCCGAGTCGAACTCGTTCGGTGCGAAGCATACCATCGGCACCACGCAAGGCGGCATCGCGACGCTTCTCCTGGTTTTTGTCGACCATTTCGATCGAGCGGTCGCCAGGGACGACGCGACCGTCCTTGAGCCAGACCGACACCGCACCTTTTTGGTGATAGACGCCGGGTTGATCCACGAGAACCGGCACACGGGGTTCGTATATGATGGCATCGGAGAAGCCACAGACGATACCCTTGGTGCCGTCTGGGACGTCCTTGTAGGTGTTCGTCCATGCACGATGTTCAGGATCGACCTTGAAGACAACCTCGTCGCCGATCTGCAGAAGTTGAGTGAGTGTCATTGCTACCTCCAGTTTGGTTGTGGATGTGCTTGTTTTGAGCCACAATAGCTCAAAATCAAATAACATAGTAGCATGTAATTACTATTGTGTCAATGATTAGAGGTAATGTGCAAGCACTTTTGGCACTTTTCTTTATCATTACGGAATGTGTGTATCTACGGCAGAAACAATATAAGAAGAGCGGTGGCGGTGGCTCAAACCCATTCTCAATAAGAAAATACGATTGATTGACCGTGCACGAGTTTGTCTGCATTCAGTGCATGATATCCACCACGTGGTTGTTGAATCAAGTCATGTGTTAGGTTTCAGAGGAGAATTCATGAGAATCTCCTCCTTTGTTTCGAATCTCACTTCCATTGATCTAAAATGAGCGCCTAGTTAGGCGCTCATTTACCGGCGGGGACGATGTCCCGAAGTTTGAACCGAAAACGGCTCATAGACGCCTAACTTTCTGGACTCTTGATCCCATTATAAAGAATTTGAGGTATATGTACAAAGAGCACCCTCAATGGTTTGAGGTACCGAAGCCAAAATCGACAAAGGGTAAGAATGAGGTTGAGTACCCTACACTTTGACAGCTTTACTAGCTGAGTGAAAAGCTAGAGTTGAGAACCCTTTGACCATCTTTTTGAGCAAAAATGGAATAACCGTTCCAATAATCCAAAAAGATACAATCACATACAAGACCAAGAGGAAATTATTACCAAAAAAATTCTCGATCTTATCGGTATTGACCCCAAAATACTTAAACGAGAACCAAACACCCAAATGTAAAATTGAGTAAAATACAATTGCCCACTGGGGCACCTTGTTCCCGAAAAAATCAATTTGTTTTGCCTCTTTATCTTCCTCCTTAACTTTTGCCGAGTTCTTTCCTCTCCCAACTCTTCCTTCCATTCGTGAGCTGATGATTTCGCCGTTTAGAGTTTCTTCTTGAAATAAAAACTCATAGGTATATTTGTCGCCAGAAATTAAGCATAAGAAATGGTGAGATAA
Organism: Candidatus Nomurabacteria bacterium; assembly: GCA_023267275.1. Lineage (GTDB taxonomy): Bacteria > Patescibacteriota > Minisyncoccia > Phycocordibacterales > UBA9973 > CAITQP01. Next base: position 3,400 of record JAHFNO010000031.1, read on the forward strand.
GAAAGATAGAGATTTTGGAATCCAAGGCAACCAGATTCTCCAAAATCTAAGCCTAGTTCGAAGTATTAAACCCCTGATTGGTCTGGTCGTCCTTATGTGTTTTCTATAAACTTCCAGTAATACACTGTTCGCATCAACCTCTTTGTCCTTCTTATAAATTTTTTCTGTTGTTGTGTCGTAGAAAAATTCATCCCGAAACTCTAAGTCAAGCGGTTCACAAAAGTTCTGTTTGGTTCGCATTCGAATACCATCGGCCAATTCTTCTCCGTATGTAGCCGTTATGTAAAAAGCTTTTCTTGTAGAGCTGGTGTCGCTAAGTGTTTGATTGGAAATATAGAACCCTATACCCGAGACATTTTTCGTGTCTTGTGTGTTCAGTTTCTTTTTACAGCCGAAACCAATTTGAGCATCGATGTATGGCGTTACGGCATAAAATCCATTCTTCTCGAAATCAAATTTCGCTCTAAGTCTTTTATTTGCTTCACATTCAATATGTTCTGTCATGCTATTTCTTATTTTAGTTTCCTGGCTCCTTTTAACACTTGAGAAAGAGAGTCAACACCGAGTGCTTTTTCCGCGCCGCCCAAAGTCTTAATATTTCCATGCAACTTATTTAATACTGGGTACTCTTTACTAAGATTTTCTATCAAGGAATCTGAGCGTTCCTTCCTAAAACGACCCCCCCCTGTTTTTTGATGTTCCCCTAATTTCATGTTGTTTTTAAGTTATGTGGATAACTAGTTTTTGATTTTCTAGTTTTGTTCTAGTATACTGTAAATATATAAACTAGAAAATAAATTGTCAATTCATTTTATGCTTACAAAGAAACAAAAGAATTTTTTGGACTATATTCAAGAATATACTCAAAAAAAAGGCATTAGTCCTTCTCATGATGAGGTGAGAAAACACCTCAAACTAGCCTCTGTTTCTACGGTAAGTCATTACATGAAAATCCTCCAAGAGAAGGGTTACATAAAACGTGAGAAAAACACCGCTCGTTCTACTGAGGTGGAAAAGAGAGAGAGTTTAATTAGTATTCCATTCAAGGGTTATATTGCCGCGGGACAACCCATAGAAGCAGTGGAGGAATTTGAAACGGTAACTATTCCGAGTAGCTATGCTTCTACGGGTAGTCTTTTTGCCCTTGGTGTTAAAGGTGACAGTATGATAGATGAAGGTATATTTGATGGAGATACTGTCATAATTCGGAAACAAAGTTCTGTTGAGGATGGAGAAACTGCTGTCGCTTTAATAAATAACAATGAAGTAACACTTAAAAAAATTTATAAGGAGAAAAACAGGATACGATTAGAACCCGCAAATCCAAGACTTAAACCTCTGTATGTGAAAGAGGTAATAATTCAAGGGAAAGTCATCAGTACCTTTAGAAATATTGAGGAGCAAGATAGTAAGGACGTAAGAAATAAATTAGATAAGATCTATCGCTCAGACTGTATAGAGTTTATGAAATCAATGGATGAGAATTCTATCGATTTGACTGTGACATCACCACCATATGATGAATTAAGAGACTACAAGGGTTATAGTTTTGATTTTGAAAATATTGCCAAGCAGTTATTCAGAGTCACGAAAAAAGGAGGCATTGTTGTCTGGGTTGTTGGGGACAAAATAAAAAAAGGAAACAAAACCTTAACAAGCTTTAAACAAGCGCTTTATTTTCAGCAGGTCGGTTTCAATGTGCACGATGTAATGATTTACAGAAAAAAGAATACTCCATTCATGCGATCAAATGCCTATACCAATTGTTTTGAATTTATGTTTGTTCTAAGTAAAGATTCACCTAAAACGTTTACCCCATTAAAAGTTAAAACTGTTCGGCAAGGCAAAGAAATGTTGCCATTTAATAAAGGTGCAGACGGCGTCAATAAAAAAATCATGGGAGAATTGAAACCTGAAAAAACAATGACGAACATTTGGGATTACGCTGTTGGCTTTGGAGGCTCAACAAGTGACAAATTAGCGTTCGATCATCCAGCAATTTTCCCAGAGAAATTAGCAGAAGACCATATTCTCTCTTGGAGCAAAGATGGCGATATCGTTTTTGATCCTATGTGCGGTTCTGGAACCACTTGTAAGATGGCAAAAAATAATAATCGACACTATATAGGTTGCGATATTTCGGAAGATTATGTAAAACTCGCAAATAAAAGACTAGGAAATTAGAGATGTTACTGTATAAACTTTATTGCTCTATTTATTAGTTCAATATCGTCTTTAAATCTTCCGATTCCTGTATTACAACTATCGCAGACCCAACCTCTAGCTTCTCCATTCCGATGGTTGTGATCGAGAACTACTTTACTTGTAACTCCGGCTATTGTTCTTTTCGCACAAATAGGACATTCAAAAGGTACATTCTGCGGTTTCTTTTTCGCCCATTCTGCTTTTGTTTTAGCAGACATATTCACTCCCTCAAGATTTTTTCTACAATCTGAGCAAGACGGCCTTCTAACAGATCTATTATTTATGCCATTTTGGTTTTTAGCAAATTTACTACTATCAACTAGTTTATGACAAATATTACAAATCTTTTTAGGAAAAGCGTCTCCTGTTTTTTTGACATCAAATATCTTGAAATCTTCATTACTTAATTCCGCTATTTTCCAAACCCTTACAAAAAATATAACGGCACCTTTTTCTGTTTTTGTTTCAATAATTCCAACGTCACCTTTATCAATAAAAAGACTGTCAGAAATCCTTATATTTTTCTTTGCAAAAACAAATATTTTTTTATGATCTAATATTTTCATATTTGTATAATTGTACCAAGAAACCCTTATTTTGCTTGAGTTCGAACTTGGACATCTAGCGGTGAGATATTAGACCTTGCTCGAACCCACTTCGCACGCGCTCCGTGCGTGCGAAGTTTCTATCTGCGGAGGGAGCGAGATTCGAACTCGCGAGAGACTTTCATCCCTAACGGTTTTCAAGACCGCCGCCTTCAACCACTCAGCCATCCCTCCTTATGTTATAGGTGTGGACCTATACTCGTGTGGTAGTTGGCACAACGAGATAGCAAGATAGTATCAGAAAACAGTATAAAATCAAAATAATTCATGGTATGCATCATACTACATACTCGTGATACACTATCTACATG
>JAHFNO010000020.1 GCA_023267275.1 Candidatus Nomurabacteria bacterium
GCCCAGTTATCCGCGGATCAGGTCTTAAGGCTCTCGAGTCTGCAGACAACAATGATCCATGGGCACAGAAAGTATTGGATCTCGTAAATGCACTTGATACATACATCCCAATGCCAGAACGCGATCTCGCAAAGCCATTCCTTATGCCAGTAGAAGACATTTTCTCGATCGAAGGTCGTGGAACTGTTGTGACTGGTCGTATCGAACGTGGAGTTGTGAAGGTAGGTGAAGAAGTTGAAATCGTTGGTATCAAAGATACTCAAAAGACAACTGTTACTGGAATTGAAATGTTCAACAAGAACCTCAAGGAAGGAATGGCTGGAGACAACGCCGGAATTCTCGTTCGTGGACTTAAGAAAGATGACATCACGCGCGGACAGGTTCTTGCAAAGGTTGGATCAGTTACTCCTCACGCTGAATTCGAGTGTGAAGTGTACATCTTGAAGAAGGAAGAAGGTGGTCGCCACACTCCATTCTTCGCTGGATACAAGCCACAGTTCTACGTTCGTACAACAGACGTTACTGGTGATGTAACTCTTCCAGAAGGAAAGGAAATGGTTATGCCAGGAGACACTGTTACTCTCAAAGTGAAACTCGTTACTCCAGTTGCTCTTGAAGCTCAGACACGCTTTGCTATCCGTGAAGGTGGTAAGACAGTCGGTGCAGGAGTTGTTACTAAGATAATCGCTTAATCGATTATCTTCTAGTCGAAAGTACAAAGTCGAAAGTGTAAAGTCATACGAATTCGTATCGACTTTACACTTTACACTTTAAACTTTTCACCCAATACTATTATGGCAGATACAAAAACAACAACTAAAAAGCCGAAAGTTGCAAAAAAGGCAGCGTCTTCTGAAAAGTCAGGGGAAGTTCGTCTCCGCATCCGCGTTCGAGCGTACGAGAACAAAGTTCTCGACAACTCAGTAAAGCAGATCATGGATACAGCACTTCGTCATGATGCAATTATTTCAGGACCAACGCCGCTTCCAACTGAAATCAAGAAGTACACAGTCAACCGCTCACCGTTTATTTACAAAAATACTCGTGAACAGTTTGAAATTCGCGTGCACAAGCGCGTGATCGACATCTTGAATCCAGGTGCAAAAACAATTGAAGCTCTCACAAATCTTTCTCTCCCTTCAGGTGTAGAAATCGATGTGAAGATGATGTAGGAGCAGGGAACAGGAGTAAGGGAGAAGGGAACAGTAATATACAATTTTTACTTATTCCTTATCCCATTCCTATTTCCTAAATTATTAATTCAAGAACGGAATGCAGTAGCAAGGTCGCATTCCGGTCCGCTGAAAGTGGAGTAACGGTATTTGAATTACTATTCCCTTACCCCTACTCCCTTATCTCTAATATGAAATTTATTTTAGGAACAAAAGTAAACATGACTGAATACTTTGCCGAAGATGGCAAAATGTATCCAGCCACTGTTGTTACTGCAGGACCAATCGTGGTCACACAAAAAAAGACAAAGGAGACTGATGGCTACACTGCAGTGCAGGTAGGTTTCGGAACTCGAAAGGCAAGTCGTGTATCAGCTGCATTGAAAGGTCACTTCGGTGATAAAGGTCTCTTTTCTGAAGTACGAGAATTTCGTATGGATGATGCTGAGATGGCAAACATCAACGCTGGCGATACAATCGCATCTGACACGTTTGCAGTAGGTGATATCGTTGCTGTCTCAGGTACATCAAAAGGAAAAGGTTTCCAAGGTGTTATCAAGCGTCACAACTTTAAAGGAGGTCCTCGTTCTCACGGTCAGAAACACTCTGAACGTGCACCAGGATCTATCGGTGGAGGTCTCCGCAATCGTGTTCCAAAAGGAATGCGCATGGGAGGACGCATGGGTAGTGACCGAATCACTGTTCGCAATTTGAAAGTGCTTGCTGTAGATCCGGAGACAAATACATTACTTATCAGTGGCGCGGTGCCTGGTCGACGCGGAACAGTATTGGAAATAATATCCAAATAATTTTTAATTTTTTCATTTTGTAATTTTTAAACAATATTCAAATACTATATATTCGGATATTAAACATTATTTACAAAATTAAAAATTTGAAATTAAAAATTAAACTATATGGAAACAAAAATATACAATAAAGGAGGTAAGGAATCCGGAAAGATATCATTACCTGAGACTGTTTTTGCGCAATCATGGAACGGTGACCTTGTGCACCAGGTGTTGCATGCAATCACTGCCAACACACGTGCTGGTACAGCCGATACAAAAGGCCGTGCAGAAGTTCGTGGTGGAGGTAAGAAGCCATGGAAACAAAAGGGAACAGGACGCGCTCGTCATGGATCATCTCGCTCTCCAATCTGGAAAGGTGGAGGTGTTACTCACGGACCACTCGCTGAGAAAAATTACAAACAGAAAGTAAACAAGAAGATGAGTGCAAAAGCGCTCGCAACTGTTCTTTCTGCAAAATTCCGCGATGGAGAAGTTCTTTTTGTGGACTCACTTGCTCTTGGTAAAGTGCCAAAGACATCTGATGCTGCAGAAATGGTACAGGCCTTTGCCGGAATCAAGGGGTTTGAGAAGCTTGCAAAAGCTCGCAAGCCAAAGGCAATGATGCTCATCCCATCTATCGACAAAACTGCATCACAGAGTTTCCGCAATATTCCACAAATCACTCTCGGTCTTGTAAAAGACGTGAACACATTTGATCTTTTGAATCATCAATACGTTATCGTGGTCGATCCTGAGCTTTCTATTGCGAATCTCGAAAAGCGATGCGCATTTAATAAGTAATTAGTTCATAAAGTTCTTAAAGTTCATAAAGTAACCCAAAATACAAAACTTTATAAACTTTTAACTTTATAAACTTTACAAACTATCTATATGAAACATTCAGGATCAATCATAAAAAATCCTCGCATCACCGAAAAGGCAGCAAATCTTGCAGCGCACAATGCGTACACTTTCGATGTTGCGATCGATGCAACGAAAAATGAAATCATTTCTGCAATAAAAGAGCTCTACAAAGTAACTCCAGTATCTGTACGAACACTTTCAGTTCCGTCTGCTCCAAAGTCTCCTCGCGGTCGTCGCGGTAAGCCAGGTGCAACAAGCGCTGGTAAGAAGGCTTATGTTTATTTGAAAAAGGGCGATAAGATCGAAGTATTGTAAATCAAGGAACGAAGTGACTATGATTTACAATACCCTGTTAAATCTTTTGTTTACAAAAGACATTCACAATAGATTAAACGGGTTTGCAAGATTACTGTAAATAATATAATTTATAAGCAATTAATGAGATTAAGGTAATATTGTGAATGTATTTAACAGGGTGGCGATTTTCTAATCGCTCCCGCTCAAGAAAATCAACCATGAAAAAATACGCACCAACAACACCATCACGCCGAAACATGACCACAGTTACATACCGTGGTGTGATTACGCACACAGAACCACACAAAGCTCTTACGCATGGTCGTAAGCGCGATGTAGGTCGCAACAACTTGGGACGCATCACTGTGCGTCACAAGGGAGCAGGAAACAAGAAACTTTTCCGTGAAGTCGACTTCATGTTTGAAAAGAAAAATATTCCAGCCAAGGTTGTTTCTGTTGAATACGATCCAAACCGCACATCATTTATCTCTCTTGTAGTCTACAAGGACGGTGAAAAGCGCTACATGCTTACACCAAAATCTGTTCGAAGAGGTGCAACATTTATCGTATCTCCCGATGCAGAACTCAAGACTCCAAACCGTCTTCCACTTTCAAAAATCCCAGTTGGTACATTTGTGTACAACATTGAGATCAAGCCGGAAGGAGGAGCAAAGCTTGTCCGCAGTGCGGGAAACTTCGCTCAGGTAGTCGCGAACGATGCAGGATACACACTCATCAAACTCCCATCATCTGAAGTTCGAAAGGTTTCAGAAAAATGTTGGGCAACACTTGGTGAAGTTTCAAATGATGAACATCACCTTGTAAACATTGGTAAAGCTGGTCGTTCTCGACACAAAGGTATTCGTCCAACTGTTCGTGGTACTGCCATGAACGCGGTTGACCACCCATACGGAGGTGGAGAAGGCCGTCAGGGACGCGGAACCAAGCGACCAAAGACCTTGTGGGGTAAAGTTACCGGAGGACGCAAGACTCGCGGACCAAAGAAATACTCAAACCACCTCATCATTTCAAGACGTGTAGTAGGTAAAAAAAGAAAAGGGTAATATATAGGTTGTAGTCTATTTTTTAGATAGTTGGCAAGCCCGCACACTTACTTTTTTATAACCATTTTATCGCGAACAATATGTTCAATAAAAACAGTAAGTGTGCGGGCAAGAAGCGAAAGGGCTAAAACATTCGGTTACGAATGTTCGCCCTAGGGCGATTGGTACTCCGGGCTAGCCCGACCAGCTCTGCTGGTTTAGGGGTAAAATCACGAGAACAAGGAACACAAGAACATAAAAACAAAACACAAAAAAGCGACCTGATTCCCCAGAATTAGGTCGCTTTTTGTAATTAGTTGCATTTTTTCCCTAAAGATATTATGTTTTAGATAACTAAAACATTTATAATGAAATATACGTTCTTTTTGTCCGTTGTTATTACTCTGGCAATATTGCTTTCAGAGATTATTCACCCCGGGGTAATGTATCATTTGCTTACCCAGATTGGGTTTGAGATCAACATCCTTTTATTGGGGGTGAGTATAATTTTGTTTTCAAGAAAATTAAAAAAATCAAAAGTTCGATTAGAAATCGTTTCGAATAGTCGATTATCGTTTATTGGATTAGTTATAACATTAATCGCAGCGGTGTTTTTAAGCAAAGAAATAATTAATGCGAATAGTTATAAATGGAATAGACTAATTATGGAAATTCCTCTTATGACTGTAGCAGTGATTCATTTTGTTCTATTTAAGGCAAGCAGGACCCCTGCTAAAACCACCAGCTAATTTTTATAAAATAGCAGTCTCTTACTAACGTCAGTATCGAAACAGTCAACATAAACAATGGTTGACCGTTTTTATTTTTGGGCGCAGTTAGATTAACCATGTATTTGACAAAGAACGCACATTGATACAATATGAGGAAAATCATTTTGTAATCTTAAAAAACACAATTATGGAATTCTGGATAATTATTCTTGCGTGCACTACAGCACTGCTTGCCATTTATGCAATTATCGCCCGGATGGATATCAGTCGGTTGAAATTAGACCTTAAACTGAAAGGGGACAAGCAGTATGCACAACTAATGCAGTTTGTGTGGTATAATGGATTTTTTAATCCCGAAAGTGTATTCGATTTGGAAACGATCAAGTCGTATCTTCATGAGATGGCCTTGCCGGAGGAAGAGAGGAGTGCGGAATTTTCGAATTTAGGAGAGGAAGAATTTTCTCGTTTTCAGAAATTTTTTCTGGAACTCAATGGTATTCAGCATGAACGCTTTATTTTGCATTTGAACGAAAGTAAAATCGGGCTTGATAAGTATCTTGCGTACGACAATCCATTTCTTTGCCCTGGGAAGAACTATCTCTCTGATAGCGAAGAGCTTGAACAGAAAGTCATGCGACTTTTAAAAGCTGGTGTGGCTGAATGTGATACCTATTACGAAATTGATTTATTGTTTGAAGCAATTACGGAAAAGGAAAGGCAATTTTTCCATTTCCCGGAAGCAGCTAGAACAAATGTTCATTGGCTTGACGATCAGGAATGGTTTAAATACATGGTGACTCGCGCTGATGCTATTACGAAGAATGATGCGGAATGGATATTTCAAAAAATGAAGGCAGGAAAATTAAATGATAGTAACTATTATCAGGAAACATACTCCAATTGTATAGTTGCTTATAAAATGCTGGATAGGCAATTAATATCCCATCAGTGCCTAATGAATATAAAAGATGAATTTACAGATGTTCTTTCAACGATTGTGCATATTTTTTACAAGGGATCTGAAACAGATCCGGATGTGGCACTAAAATATGCCGAATTATCTAAAATCTTTAAAAAAGAAGGAAGAGCATTATTTAATGCAGATTCGCATTAAAAACATAGGATTGTCCCCGCATACTGCGGGGATTTTTTATAAAAATAAAAAGCATTCACCGTAGATGATGTTGTGCAGGTGATTCTCTGTTTTGAGCTTATTGATTTTCCTCCCACTTTAAAATCACCCTTTATTGGGTATGAGTGTCTATTGGATAAGGCTCGAATTGTATCATATTTGGCATTCTCTTTTTTACTAGTATGTCTTGGTCTGGCTCCAGGAGAGCTATTTTGTTTGAGAATTATTTTTTGGAAAACAAAATAGCATCCAAATTGGATGCTATTAAAAATTATTTAGAAACACTAATCGCCTTCTACATCGCCGAGATGATAACCTACTTCGTAGCGAACAATTGCGATTACAGCATTGATATCGCCATATTCGCAAGGAGCGCCTTTGAGTAGCCTCTCTATTTCTATAGAAAGGCTTTTTCTGTAGGTTTTCATAAAAGCGTTCCACATGTCTGGTTGAACACCTTGTTCAAAATGTTCAGTGGCGAGATCAATGCCTGCCTGGATTTTTGCGTACTTCTTTTTTAGACGGTAGATAACTCTTTCCATTGATGTTTTACCTCTTCCGAGATGAGCCTGGTTTTCTATGAATTTAAATAACAAATCTATTCGGCCCATTGTTTCATTACTGAAAAAAACTTTCATGTAATGATCTTCAAAAAATACTCCAATTGGTGGTGCATATTTTTTTTCACCGAATACCTCAATGGCATATTTTTCTGATCCGTAATCTCGGGTTGGAACCGCGTCATTAACTTTGGCCCATTTAGGGAATGCAATTGCTTCTGCTGTTCTCATTATTTTAAAGTTTTATTTGAATTTACCTTACTTATTTCATGAGATTCTGTCAAATAGAAATACCCTGGGTCCCGGATCTAGTCCGGGACGACGCCAAACTGTGCGTCGATTTGACATTCTCCTGCTTTTTGCTAGTATGTCTTGGCATGGCTCCAGGAGAGCTATTTATTTATAGGGAATAGGCAAAAGGCATAAGGGATTAGTAATTTCCTGAGCCCTTCCCCCTACTCCCTCATTCCTAACACATGACACGATCACTCAAAAAAGGACCATACGTAGACGAACGCGTAACGAAAAAAATCGTTGGCAAAAACCCACAGACTACTGGGGTTATTAAGACTTGGGCACGCGCATGTCAGATCTCACCAGAAATGGTCGGATTTGTATTCGGCGTTCACAACGGTAAGAGTCATATTGAAGTTATCGTTACTGAAGACATGGTTGGTCACCGCTTGGGTGAATTCTCTCCTACTCGTACATTCCGCAAACACGGAGGTAAAATGCAGAAAGAGCTTGAAACAAAGCAGAAAGAGTCTGATATTGCTTCAGCTAAGGCTGCAAAAGCTTCCGCTGATACAAAGAAATAGCATTAACTACTCTCTAATCCCTTATTACTTATCCCTATCATGAAAGCTTCACTCAAAAACTACAGACAAGCACCTCGTAAAGTACGCCTCATTGCGAACCTTATTAAAGGAAAGAGTGTTGCTGTTGCACAGCTCGAACTCAAACACCTCGTAAAGCGTGGTGCTCTTCCTATGGAAAAGCTTCTTGCTTCAGCTGTTGCAAATGCAAAGATGGCAGGTGCAGACGTTGAAAACCTCATCGTCAAAGAAGTTCGTGTTGACCAAGGTCTCGTTATGAAGCGCATGATGCCACGAGCATTTGGACGTGGAGCACCAATTCACAAGAAACACAGTCATGTGCTTTTGGAACTTTCAGAGAAAGCTTCAAAAGAGTTGAAAGTTAAAAAGTCGAAAGTCGAAAGTCCAAAAACAAAAGTCGCAAAAGTTACTAAACCCAAGAAAGCTAAATCCCTAGCGCCTAAAGCCTAGCGCCTAATTCTATGTCAAAAGTTGTCCATCCATACGCACATCGCCTAGTTATCCTCCGAGATTGGAAATCTCGCTGGTTTGCTTCGCCTAAGAAATACCGCGAATATCTCAAGGGAGATGTTCTTGTTCGTGATTACCTCGAAAAGAAAATGCGTGGACAATACGTTTCTTCAATCGAAATGGAGCGTTCTCCTAAATCTACTCGCTTCATCATCCGCACAAGTCGCCCAGGTATGGTTATCGGACGCTCTGGTGAAGGTTCAACAAAACTCAAACAGGAAATCGTTACCTTCATGAAAAAGAAGGGGATTCCAGTTCCAGAAGAACTCAAACTCGATATCATCGAAGTCACCAATCCAGACGCAGATGCACACATTGTTGCTTACGGTATTGCTGAAGCACTTGAAAAGCGTTTGCCTTTCCGTCGTGTAATGAAGCAAGCAGTAGAACGCGTTATTGCAACTCGCGGTGTTGAAGGAGTAAAGATTCTTCTCTCAGGCCGTTTGGGTGGAGCAGAAATCGCTCGCGTTGAAGAACAGAAGCGTGGATCGATTCCACTTCAGACTTTCCGCGCAGACGTGGACTACACTCGCGAAAAAGCACACATGACTTACGGAGATATCGGTATTAAGGTGTGGATTTACCGCGGAGAGATTTTTAATGAAAAGAAAGAAGAAATTAAAAAGTAGTTTATAAAGTCAAAAGTTCTTAAAGTTTATAAAGTGAATACGAATGCATTAACTTTATAAACTTTAAGAACTTTACAAACTTTTATCTTAAAATATATGTTATTCCCCAAAAAAGTTAAATATCGAAAGTGGCAGACTGGCCGTAAGGATATGGCCTCTGCAAAACCGGATACCCGAGGTACGACTCTTGCGTATGGCTCTTTTGGGATTAAGGTAACAGCTGCAGGACGCATTCGCTCAAACCAGCTCGAGGCTGCGCGTAAAGCAATGTCACGTCACCTTACAAAGACTGGTAAAGCTTGGACTCGTATCTTTCCAGACCGACCATATACTGCAAAGCCAGCTGAGGTGGGAATGGGAAAGGGTAAGGGAGATCCACAAGGTTTTTGTATGGAAGTTCGTCCAGGTCGTGTCATCTTTGAAGTTGACGGAATGGATGAAGCTACAGCACGCGAAGCACTTCGCAAGGCAGGTACAAAATTGCCTTTGAAGACGAGAATAATATCAAGGGCATAGGAAATAAGGGGTCAGGGAACAGAAAAATTCCAAAACCCTACTCCCTTTACCCTAATCCCTAATTACTAAAATGAAAAAGACAGAACAAATGACAATCGAAGAAGTTACAAAGAAACTCGCAGAATTGCGAGAGCAGCTTCGCGGTATTCATTTTGGCGCGACAGGCAGTAAAGCAAAGAACGTAAAAGAGCATGGAAATATCCGCCGCGAAGTCGCGCGAATGGAAACACTAAAGAGTGCAATGACTAAATCTTAATTTCTAATGTCTAAGAAATTCAAATGCACCGTATTATTTAGAAATTAGACATTAGGATTTAGAAATTAATTTATTATGGCAACTACTAAAAAAACAACAAAAGGAGCAACACCAAAAGCGGTTGCAACAAAAACAGTCCGCAATACAACACTCGAAGGAGTTGTAATGAAGGCAGCAATGCAAAAGACTGTTGTTGTGAAAGTTACTCGCTTCGAGAAACATCCAAAGTATCAGAAGTACATGACTATTTCTAAGAAATACAAAGTACATGATGAGAACGGAACAGCAAAGGTAGGAGACAAGGTAACAATTGTCGAAACCAAGCCAATCTCAAAGGACAAGCATTTTCGATTGGTGGCGTAGACAACAATCGACCCTGTTAAATCTTTTGTTTACAAAAGACGTTCACAGAAGATTCGATAGTTGCAAATAAGTAGTAAATAATATAGTTTAAATAAGTCAAATAGATATTAAAACAGTGAACGTATTTAACAGGGTGTCGATTTTCTAATCGCTCCCGCTCAAGAAAATTAGCCATGATTCAACCACAAACAATCGTAAAAATCGCAGACAACGCCGGAGGAAAGATCGGCCGTGTGTTCAAGGTTCTTGGTTCATCCAAGCGCCGTTACGCTCGCATCGGTGATGTGGTTGTAATCTCAGTGCAAGTTGCAGAACCACGTAAGGGAGTAAAGAAGAAGGGAGTACACCATGCAGTCGTTGTTCGTCAGCGTGAAGCTATGCGCCGAAAGGATGGCTCATATATCAGTTTTGATGACAATGCAGTTGTGCTTATCGGATCAGGCAAACAGCGTTTTGAACCAGTAGCTGGACGTATCTTCGGACCAATCCCACGTGAGCTCGGCGAACGCGGTTATCAGAAGATTATATCATTAGCCCCCGAGGTAATTTAATTTTTAATTTCAAATTTTTAATTTTGTAAATAAAATCTAATATTCGAATTTTGAATATTGTTTAAAAATTATAAAATTAAAAATTAAAAATGTATGAATATTCGAAAAGGAGACAATGTAATAGTTTTGAAAGGCAAAGACAACGGCAAGAAAGGCAAGGTTGTTAAAGTTTTTCCAAAATTGAACGCAGTTCTCGTTGAGGGTCTCAACATGAAGAAGCGTCACAAGAAGCCTACTCGCACAGAGAAGGGTTCTACTATTGATATTGCACACCCAATCCGCCGCAGTAACGTTGCGCTCCTCGACCCAAAGACTGGCAAAGCTACTCGTCTCGGTTCAAAGGATGTAAATGGAAAGAAAGTTCGCGTCGCTCGTAAGAGTGGACAAGAAGTATAAGAAACCACAGGCACTAGGCTTTAGGCACTAGGCTCTAGCAAAATGCTAATGCCTAATGCCTAGCGCCTAAAGCCTAGATTAATCACATAATATATAGGTACTAGATGAAGTGAATATTTTTTCCTTCGATCTAAATCCTCCAGTCATATATGACTATTAAAGAAAAATCACAAAAAGCATATGAAGTTTTGAAGCCAAAGTTTGGTTACAAAAACCTCATGGCAGCTCCACGATTGCAAAAAATCGTTGTTTCTTCTGGAACTGGTAGTGCAATGAAGCGCAACAAGAATCACAACGAACTCGTTGCCGATCGTTTGACCAAGATCACTGGACAGAAAACAGCGCAGAAGGGAGCAAAGCAGTCTATCGCAACATTCAAAATTCGTCAGGGTGATCCAGTAGGTGTTTCAGTAACACTCCGTGGTCCACGTATGTTTGGATTTGCTGAAAAATTCTTCAACATTGCAGTGCCTCGTACAAAGGACTTCCGTGGTTTCAATCGCTCTGCGGTAGATAGTATCGGAAACCTTACACTTGGAATCAAAGAACACACAATCTTCCCAGAAACAGCCGACGAAGATATCAAAGATGTGTTTGGTCTCTCAGTAACTCTTGTTTCATCTGCAAAGACAAAAGAAGAGGGTATGGCATTCTTCGAACTCCTTGGTGTTCCATTCAAGAAAGAAGAAGACAAGAAGACAAAATAACATAAAATCACGAGAACAATGAACACAAGCCTCGCGCCAACTTTGTTGGCGCGGGGCTTTCTGCGATTGTTTGTTCTCTACTTGACTAAAGTATTACTTTGTATATACTTTAGGTATATATGAAAACAGCATCACTGAGCGTAAAAATAGACCCTAAAGTAAAGCGAGATGCGGAAAAGATTGCCCAAGATCTCGGATTTTCTTTGTCCGCAGTAATTAATGCTTCACTCATGGAGCTTATTCGTAATAAGTCAGTTGCGTACTCGCTTGATGCCGATCTCTTAGAGGCGCTTGATGACGTAAAAAAAGGTAGAACTATCGGTCCATTCACATCACTGTCTTCCGGACTAAAAGCACTCAAGGCACAACAAAAATAGCATGCGATATGATTTTACCTTTAAATTCATACGCTCCTACCATGCATTTCCAAAAAGCGTGCAAATAAAATTTGATAAGCAGTTAGGGTATTTATTAAGAGATATGCATCATCCTTCCTTGCATGCCAAGAAATATTCAGAAACAGAAGATATATGGCAAGCTCGGGTTGATAAAAACATTCGCTTTTATTTTCAAATTAAAAAGGATATCTACGTAATTCTTAATATAAAAAATCATCCGAAATGAGTATTGTGTCATCCTGAACTTGTTTCAGGATCTATAAGAACAAGCCCCGCGCCAACAAAGTTGGCGCGGGGCTTGTTCTATCTAGTTCATTGTGGCAATATGAGCAAAATCATTGTTCACTCGAAAAATCTTACATATGAGAGGGTTTAAAAAAATAGATGTTTCAACATCATTGTCTATTGTTTCTCAATTACTTTTGAGGATTATAGAAGGAGTTTTTGAATGGAATGGAGAACAATATTTTTGCCCATTTTTGACACTGAAAGATAAGAAAAATATCTATTCAATTAAAAGATGGTCAAAAATTGGTTTACAGGGCAAGTATGTTCTTGCTCGTATCGATTCAAATAAACTGGTGTTATTTGCTGATCCTGTAGACCCGCAAACACTTATAAAAAACAGATTGAGGGTTATGGATAAAAGTGTTGGGATTGATACTCAATCAATCATTTATCATAAAGAAAGACTGATGATTATCAAAAACGGAAACCGTGTTGATGTGCTTCGTTTTGTAAGAAAGCTTTCTGATGATGAAAGGGAAAAACTTTTCCCAGTTGATGGCCTAGGTTCTTCTATTAGGCATTTTTTTCTTAAAGTAAGCAGAGGAGAAAACAGTTTCTTTTCTGAAAAAAAGTTAGTAGAAAAATGGAATAAATATTTAAAAGAGGAAACAGTTCTTACATAAGGACTGTTTTTTTATTTCCTCACTCATGCTATTCTCTTTCTACATATGAATCCAAACAAAATTGTTATTTTTTGCTCACCATCTGGAGCCGGTAAGACCACAATCACCCGAGCGATGATGAAGCAATTTCCCGAGCTTTCTTTTTCGATTAGTGCCACAAGCCGTGAAGCTCGTGGGGGAGAACAAAATGGTGTTGAGTACTATTTTGTCACTACAGATGCATTTAAAAAAATGATAGAAGAAGGGAAGTTTGTCGAATGGGAAGAGGTATACCCTGGACGATATTATGGAACACTCAAGAGTGAAGTAGAACGCATTCAGTCTATTGGGAAAGTGCCAATTTTTGATATCGATGTAAAAGGTGCATGGAACTTGAAGCAAATGTATGGAGACAACGCGCTCATGTTTTTTATTAAAGCTCCAACCGAAATGATTATTGCTCGATTGAAAGGTCGTGCTACTGATTCACCAGAATCTATTCAAGTTCGCATCGATCGTTTTCCTGAAGAAATGACTTATGAGTCAAAAGCTGATGTGGTGATTGAAAATATTGATCTCAATACTGCGATTGCCGAGGCAAAAAGTAAGCTTGAAGAATTTTTACATACAAATTAAAAACAAGATAAATACGATACCAAGACAGTCCGATAGGACTGTCTTGGTATCAGAGATTTTATGAAATCGAAATATATCATCTGGAAACAGCTCGGAGAGACACCACTTGAAGCGCTTGAACGCCTGCGTGTTGAGGCGGGGATTGAAAGCACGGTACCGATGACCTATGCCGGACGACTCGACCCAGCTGCGGAGGGGTTGCTCATTGCCCTCACTGGAGAGGAATGCAAGAAAAAAGACGAGTATACAAATTTGTCAAAGACATACATGGCAGAAATTTTGATTGGTGTCGCGACCGATAGTTACGATTTGCTTGGCGTGCCAAGTTTGGGCACCCCCTCCTTGACGAGGAGGGGGCAGGGGGAGGTGATTAATTCAGAAATGCAAATCACCCCACCTCAATCCTCCCCTCGACAAGGGGAGGAGGTAAATACAGTACTCAAAAAAGTTCAAGAATATTTTGAAAATCATCTTGGATTGCAGATGCAACAATATCCACCCTATTCTTCAAAAACAGTAGATGGAATACAGCTCCATGAACACACTCGTGCTGGCACAGAGGTTGAGCTTCCGGAACACGAAGTAAGCTTGCAAGCGTTCGACGATCTTTCTTTGGAAGAAGTCGAGAGCGCAGATATTTTGATGCGAGTGGGGGAACTTACTGCAGCGGTGACAGGAGATTTTCGTCAAAAAGAAATTGTGGAAGCCTGGGCAGATCTCTCACTTCCAGAAAAAATGCCACTGCTTCTCGTAAGCCTCGAAGTTTCCAGTGGATTTTATGTTCGTCAGCTCGCACACGATCTCGGTCGTGCTCTTGGCACCGGCGCATGTCTCTATTCTCTTGTTCGAACTCAAGTAGGGGAATATACCAAGGCGGAGAATTAAAAAAGGCCTTCAAGAAGAAGGTCTTTTGGTATTTGAATAATGCATTAAAATATATTCTTCTTTTTCATTTAGAGGAACGGATAATTCAAATTCACCCCTGTAATCCCAGTCATTGTTTTCCTTGAATTGGTTTGGCTGAAACCACGTAATTTTATCATTTTCAGCGAGAGTGTATTCTTCCATACTCCGTATATGATGTAAATAGAATTGCCTTACCATAGGAAAAAGAGCAGGAATTTCATTTTTTATCTCACTTTTTATTTTATCTGCCGCAGTCTCTCGTTCAGTAGGGTTTGTTATTGACATTACTTCCTTAGAATATCGTTCGAGATATTTTGCATTATGCGGAAATGTCCAGGTGTGAGGTTCAATGTTTTTTGCTAGAACACTACCACCTCTCAAAGCACACAGGAGAAAAAGTTGACGAGCATCTACAATATTTTTTGTCATGGTATGAAGTTTTTCTTTAGACTATAAGAAACGGAGAAAATGTCAAGAATAGCCTGGATTCCTTACAGGAACTATACACCTTGAGCGTTCCGAGTACGGAACGCTCAAGGTCTTGCGGAATGGTTCCCAGCCCATTCCTCACCCGGTCAAGCTGGGAATGACAGGGGGTTTGGGCTGCCAATTTTCGCGAGACTAGCCTTGCATAAGTGTTCCCTTAGAAATGTATGTGTGATGTTTTAAAAGACCTCGCGGAAAACGACGGTTTGAGCGTGACCAACATTTCAGCAGAAATGTATGGGTGTCGTTTAAAACATGACACTTGCGTTTCGTCGAGCCTTCTGCTAGTATAGCTCTCGAGCTCGTTTTATAGCTTTTTCTTGTCCACTTTTCTCCTTTAGAGCCTAATTACAGGCTTTGAAGAAAAAAAGTGAGATACTTGAAAAAGAACGAGTTTGCATTTGCTAGTGCCTAAAGCCTAGCGCCTAATTATCTAACTCATGGCAAAAACATCAACAGTATATCGCGCAACACGCGTTCCAAAGTTTAGTACACGAGCAAAGAATCGTTGTTTTAAGTGTGGCCGTGGTCGCGGTTTCATGCGTGATTTCGGACTCTGCCGTATCTGTTTCCGTGAGCTTGCCAACGAAGGTATGCTCCCAGGCGTTCGAAAGTCATCTTGGTAAAGAAGTTATAAAGTCTATCAAGTTCATAAAGTTCGTAAAGTAAACTCAAATACAAATGCATTCACTTTCAACTTTATAAACTTTACAAACATTCAACTCATATATGGACCACGTATCAAACATGTTAATCGGAATCAAAAACGCTAATCGCGCACTTCGCGAGAATGTTGTGTTTCCTTACTCAAAATTTACTTACGCTATTGCTGAAAAGCTTTCAAAGGAAGGTTTTGTAGGTGCGCTTTCAAAAAAGACTCGCAAAGGACGCCCAGTATTTGAAGTTGAGCTTCTTTCTACAGACCGTATGCCAAAGGTGACTGAAATTAAGCGTGTTTCAAAATCTTCACGACGTATGTACAACGGTGTTGCTGATATCAAGACTGTAAAGAACGGCCGTGGTGTGATGATCTTCTCAACTCCAAAAGGAATTTTAACTGACAAAGAAGCCCGCAAAGAGCACGTCGGCGGTGAAGTTCTCTTTAGTATTTGGTAAGGGTACACTTATCTTAAGATAAATTTATATGTCACGAATCGCTAAACTTCCAATTCCATTACCTGCAGGCACAACAGCAACTCTCGTTGATGGTATTTTCACTGTAAAAGGTCCAAAGGGAACACTTGTTCGTCCATTCAAGAATGACGTTGTTGTTCTCCTTGATGCAGAATCAGTAACACTCAAGCCAAAGAACGACAAAGATATTTTCTCACGCGCTCTCTGGGGTACATACGCTTCACACGTGAAGAACATGATTGCTGGCGTAAACACTGGTTACCAGAAAAAGCTTATCCTCGAAGGAGTTGGATTCAAGAGTGAAGTAAAAGGTAAAGACCTTGTACTCGCGCTCGGATTTTCACACGGAGTAAACGTGCCAATCGGAGATGGACTCACTGTTACTGCTGAAAAGAACAACATTACAGTTTCTGGTATCGACAAAGAAGCAGTTGGTCAATTTACCGCAAAGGTTCGTGCAATGAAAAAGCCAGAACCGTACAAGGGTAAAGGTTTCCGCTACGAAGGAGAAGTTATCCGACGCAAGCAAGGAAAGAAGGCAGCATAATCAGTTCATAAAGTTTATAAAGTCCATAAAGTCAAAAGCAAAATGCATTCACTTTACAAACTTTAAAAACTTTACAAACTTTTAACTTAGATAATATGAAATCAAAAAACATCAAAACTGAAAAGCGATTGCGATTGAAGAAAAAGATCCGCATGCGAATCGCAGGGGACGCTACACGACCACGTCTTGCGGTTTTTCGTTCAAACAAATTCATCTACGCTCAGGCTATCAATGATGCTACTCAGACAACAATCGTAAGTGCTTCTGATGCGACAGCAAAGGGAACAAAGGTTGCTGGTGCAGAATTTGTTGGAAAAGAAATGGCAAAGCTTTTGAAAGAGAAAGGTATTACTACAGTAGTCTTTGATCGTGGAGGATTTCGATACGCAGGTCGCGTAAAGATTCTTGCTGATGCAGCTCGTAGTGCAGGACTTAATTTTTAATATTATATGGCTGAACATACAACAACAACTAAATCATCAGGTAGTGCAAGTCGCGGTCCAGCTCGTGGAGGATCTTCATCTTCACGCGGTGGCACAAGTACAGGTGGAGCTCCACGAGGTGGTGCACGCCGTCCATTTACAGAACGCGCAAAGCCTGAATACGATCAGAAGATTCTTGTAATCCGCCGCGTTACTCGCGTGGTTTCAGGAGGACGCCGTATGACTTTCTCAGTTGCGCTCGCAATCGGTGACCGAAAGGGAATGGTTGGTCTTGGAACTGGTAAAGCTATCGATACCTCAATGGCTATCGCAAAGGCTCAGAAAGATGCAAAGAAGAACATGCTCAAACTTCGTCTCACAAAGACAGGTTCAATCCCTCATGATATCGAAGCAAAGTTCTCAAGTGCACAGCTCATGATCATGCCAAACCGTGGACGCGGACTCATTTCAGGATCTGCTACTCGTGACATGCTTCTCCTTGCTGGTGTAAAAGATGTTACATCAAAGATCAGTACAGGAAGTAAGAACAAACTCAACATCGCCCGTGCAACAATGAAAGCTTTTTCACTTATCGGTAAAAAAGTTATTCATCACAAGATTGCTACTGAGAAAGCCGACGCAGCTGCCGATTTGGCTGCAGCGAAAGCTCTTGCTCTCGAGTCAGGAGTACCCGCTGAGTAGCAAGTCTAAAGTTTATAAAGTTCATAAAGTCGAGACAAAATGCATTAACTTTACAAACTTTAAAAACTTTACAAACTTTTAACTTAACTTTATGCAAATACATCAGGTAAAACGAAATACAAAAAACAAGAAACACGTTCAGCTCGGACGTGGTGGACGTCACGGTAAAACATCAGGTCGTGGAGGCAAAGGCCAGACTGCTCGTGCAGGTAACAAGCGCCGCCCACAGATGCGTGATGAGATCAAGAAAATCCCAAAGCTCCGCGGTTATAAATTCGGTTCAATCCAGAATGATTTTTATGCTATCAACCTCGATGCACTTGAAAATGCATACAAGGCAGGGGAGACTGTAAACCTCGAATCACTCGTTGCGAAAAAAGTTGTTCGCATCAAAAGTGGAAAAAATCCTCGCGTAAAAATTCTTGCTCGTGGAACTCTCGGAAAGATGCTCGCAATCAAAGGATGCACAATGTCAGCAACAGCAAAAGCTGCAGTTGAAAAAGCTGGAGGCTCAGTCGAGTAGCAAGTCTAAAGTTTATAAAGTTCATAAAGTCGAGAAAAAATGCATTAACTTTACAAACTTTAAAAACTTTACAAACTTTTAACTTAATCCATGAATACTTTTTTCTCAAAAATAAAAATAATCTGGCAGGATCGTTCTCTCCGCAATCGTCTCATTGTCATGTTCGGTTTGCTTATCGCATTCCGTCTTTTGGCTACTATTCCAGTTCCAGGAGTTGATGTTGCTCGTCTCCACTCATTTTTGGCAAACAATCAATTCTTCGGTATCTTGAATCTTTTCTCAGGAGGTGGTCTTTCTACACTCTCAATCATCATGCTTGGAGTTGGTCCATACATTACTGCATCTATTATCATGCAGCTTTTGACAATGATGAGTCCACGTTTGAAGGCACTCAACCAGGAAGAAGGCGAAGCAGGTCGCAAAATGTTTGCTCAATACTCACGTATCATTGCCGTACCACTCGCACTCCTCCAGGGTTTTGGTTTGATTCTTCTTTTGCAGAAGCAGGGAATTTTCGGAACACTCAACCATGTGCAACTCATGACGAGTCTCATTGTGGTTACCGCAGGATCAATCGCGCTTATGTGGATTGGTGAAGTGATGACTGAATACGGTATCAGTAATGGTATCTCTATTATCATCTTTGCTGGTATTGTGGCTGCATTGCCTACACACATTTCACAGGCACTCTTTACCTTTGATATCTCACAACTTCCGTTCTTCATTTTGTTCGTAGTGCTTGGACTTCTTCTTATCATCGGAGTGGTGCTCATTACTGAAGCAGAACGTCCAATTCCTGTGACTTACGCACGACAAGTTCGTGGCAACGGTCAGTCAGGTAGTGATTCAACATACATTCCACTTCGCGTGAACCAGGCTGGTGTGATTCCAATCATCTTCGCACTTTCTCTTTTGCTCTTGCCTCAATTGCTCGGCAATTTGATCAATTCATTCGCACACAATAGTGTATTGCTTTCTATTGGTCATGCACTCGCAGGATTCTCTCAGACAAGTCTTCTCTACGGTGTGCTCTACTTCGTACTCGTGTTCGTATTCACATATTTCTACACTGCAGTTACTTTTGATCCACACCAGATGGCAGAAAATCTCCAGAAGGGTGGGGCATTTATCCCAGGCATTCGCCCAGGAGCTTCGACCGAAGAATATGTTGGAAAGGTAGTGACTCGTATTACACTCGTTGGAGCACTCTTCCTCGGTGTCATTGCCGTACTCCCACTTATCGTTCGTGCAATCACTGGTATTACTTCTATTGCACTCGGTGGTACAGCGCTCCTCATCGTAGTATCGGTTATCCTTGATTTGATCAAACGTGTTGATGCGCAAATATCAATGCATGAGTACTAGAGCCCAGGCTTTAGGCGTTAGGCTCTAGGCTTTAGCTAATACAAAAACACAAAAGCACGGCGACTTTCAGTCGCCGTGCTTTTGTGTTAGGATGGATTCCGTATGACACCTAAAACCTATGTATTTTTTGGAATAGTTGGGGCCGGGAAAGGCACACAAATAGAGCTTCTAAAGAAACTTCTCACAGAGAATGATTCTCGTAAAATTGTGTTTGTCGCTCCAGGAATCGAATATCGAGTACTAAAATCAAGCGGTACTTTTACTGGAAATTTGGTAAACGAAATATACGACCAGGGGAAATTGCAACCCGATTTTTTGACTATTAGTATCTGTACACAAATGATGCTAAACGAGATGACTCCGGATTGTCATTTGATTGTTGATGCATACCCTCGCACAATTCGACAGGCACAGGCTTTTATTGATGCTGTAGAATTTTATAAGCGCGACAATATTGAGGTTGTGTATATTGAAATCACAAAAGAAGAAGCGATAAAACGCATGAAGCTTCGCGGGCGCTCGGATGATACAGAAGAAGGTATCAATCGTCGTTTTTGGGAGTATGAAAATAATGTCATTCCAGCAATGAATACATTGAAAGAAAAAGGGTATACGTTGCATACTATAAATGGGGAGCAATCTGTTGAAGCTGTTCACGAAGATATCAAGAAAGCACTCGCTCTCTAATATATATGACAACTGATCAATCAAACTGGATAATCATTTCGCTCGGCGGATCTCTGATCTGCCCTGATCATATTGATTCTGTGTACGTAAAAAAATTTGTAGATTTGATTGAGAAAAAAGTTGCCACAGGTACACGTTTTGCTGTGATTACCGGCGGAGGAAAGATTGCACGCGACTATCGCGATACGCTCATGAGTCTTGGTGTGACAAATGAAGTTACGCTCGACGAAATGGGGATCACTGTGACTCGCGTGAATGCTGAAATGCTTCGCCATGCATTTGGTGATACTGTTGAGCCTGTTATCTTCTTGAGTCCCAAAGAATTGCATCTCACTGGAAAATCGGTGATCGTGGGTGGGGGATGGAAGCCAGGACATTCAAGTGATGGATCTGCTGTAGGACTTGCCGAAGCACTCGGTGCAAAATGTGTTATCAATCTTTCCAACATTGATTATGTCTATACTGCCGACCCTCGCACAAATCCTGATGCAGTAAAAATTGAAAAAACAAATTGGTCTGATTTCCGTAAATTGCTTCCAGAAACTTGGCATCCAGGTAGCTCTGCACCGTTTGATCCAATTGCCGCAAAAATGGCAGAAGAACTCGCGCTTGAAGTGGTTGTGATGAATGGTAAGAACCTCAAAAATTTAGAGAATTATTTGGACGGAAAAGAATTTGTTGGAACGGTGATTGTGTAATATGAAAAATAATGATTATCACAATCTACTTTTGAAGTCATTACCTGAGTCATATCGGGTTTGGTTTGATGCTGAGAAACAATATCTTGAAAAGCATATTAAAACTGGTAGTTCTGTTTTGGAAATTGGTTCGGGCGATGGAAGAAGCATCTATGACCTTCTACCTTTAACAAAAAATATAACAGCAGTTGATCATGATAAAGAAGCTGTTATTCGCGCTCAGCAATCATTTGCAGATTTTTCTTCGATAAAAATTATTGAGACTGATGCAGTCAATCTTCCATTTAATAATGAAAGTTTTGATTACGTGATTTGCATGGGTACTTTCATGAATCTTGGAGAAAAAAAGTATCACATATTAAATGAAATGAAACGAGTTCTAAAGAACGATGGGAAGATTATTGTCAGTACTTTTTCTGACAAGGCGCTCTCTGAACGCTTAAATATGTATAAAAAGGTTGGTGCTCCAATAAAAGAAATCAGGGGAGGTACTGTTATTTTTAATGAGTCTCTAGGTTCAAATATATCTGAGCAATTTAGTCTCCATGAGTTAACAGATATTTTTACACAAGCAGGTTTTGTTGTTCAAGATGTGTCTGAAGTTAGTATTGCTTATTTGTGTACATTATCTAAAAAATAATATGTCCATTATTATTAAAACAAAAGAAGAAATAGAGAAACTTCGTGAAGGTGGAAAGCGCTTGGCGACAATTCTTGCCGAGGTGGCTACACGTGTACATTCGGGGGTTTCGGCAATGGAACTTGAAGAATACACACAAGCTCGCATCAAAGAAATGGGCGACACTCCAGCTTTTTTAGGCTACAAGCCAGCTGGTCACCGCACCGCGTATCCCGCCGCACTCATCGTTTCAGTAAACAACGTAGTGGTTCACGGTATTCCAACACCAAAAATAATTTTGAAAGAAGGTGATGTTGTTTCGCTCGACTTGGGAATTAAACACGAGGAACTCTTTACCGACCATGCTATTACTGTACCAGTAGGAGCTGTTACGAAGGAGCGTGCCAAGCTTATCAATGTCACTCGTGAAGCTCTTGCTGTAGCCCTTGAGGCTATCGTGCCAGGCGCTCGCGTAGGCGATATTGGACACGCAGTAGAATCATTTGCTAAGAAGCAGGGAAAGTACGGCGTGGTCAAAGCACTCGCAGGACACGGCGTAGGACGCGCTATTCATGAAGACCCATATATTCCAAACTACGGCCGAAAAGGCACTGGAGAGCTCCTTGTACCAGGCATGGTAGTGGCAATCGAGCCTATGCTCACACTTGGTTCTGATGAAGTGGTGGAAGGTTCAGATGGTTACACAATGAAAACAGAAGATGGATCATGTGCAGCCCACTTTGAACATACAGTACTGATTACTGAAACCGGATACGAAATTCTTACAAAAACATAAAAGCACGAGAACAATAAACACTAGAACAAGAAAAAGTCCCGCTAGGTGCGGGACTTTTTTGTGGATTTTATTTTTCTGTTGAGCGTTCTTGTGTTTTTGAGATTCTTGATTTTATGTTCTTGTGGCTTGATGGGGGAGGCGAAGACTTGAGCCGGGGTGAGGCGTTTTGGTTTTTTGTTGCTAATGAATACGGAAGTACTTTCATCTTTGCCTGTGCCGGTCGATTCGAGTTCTACATACGTTTTTTCACCTGTTTTTTTGTTGATGATAGCCACTGCCTCAAGGATGAGCTGCACTTTTTTGAAACGCTTTGATTGACGATGCTTTTCTGCAAGCCTGAAGAGAAATTCGAGAGCTTTGAGTATTGGGACATCTTTCATTGCCTCAGCAATTTTTTCTGCATTACCGAGTTCGACAAAAAGTACCGCTCCATGGCGAGCGTTTTTTTCTGCAATCTTATTCCATTCCTTGTCGCTGAGTTTTGGCATCACTTCTATTGTCGTATGTTCACAGTATACTGTCAATTCTTTTTTCTGCCTGATATACTATAAGAACAAATATGGAGTCATTTGAAGCAAAGCAACTTCCACAATTTAAATCTGCCGATGAGGAGATTGCTTTTTTGCGTGCGCAAGTTTTTGAGCAAGAAAAAGCACTCAAGGCTTCTGGTCAAGAAAAATCTCGCGAGCAAATTGCCGACGAGACAATTCGTGCATACAAGGCGATGGAGACAGAAAAAGTCTTGCACAAAGACCAACAAATTCCTGTGGAACAACAACACGAGCTCGTTCTGCGTCTTAAGCCAGAACAACACGATGCCATCATGGAAGAATTGCTCGGCATTTTGATGGATAAAGGAGTAAAGAACGCCCTTGATATTGTGCTTGGTATGCACAGTCCGCATGTAGACGATGACTTCCATCGTTTCCTTGTGCAGTATTTGCAGGCCACCGGTTCGATTCCCGGATTGAAGGAGGCAACAGCGCTTTACAAGGCACTCGATAGTAAGCTTTTTGAAATTACACTTCCTGAAGTAGAAGATAGTAAGAAGAAGGGATTGAAAGAACTGCTTTCTGCCACCGAACAATTTTATGCCGGAATGCATTCCGTGGGTATCGGTCGCGAAAACAAAGACAAAAGTCATTTCACACTCGAAATCGCACTTTCAAATACCGGTGAACAATTTACTATCTATGCTTCAGTGCCATCACAAAAAGTAGATTTGTTTGAGAAGCAGCTGCTCGCCGTACAGCCGGATGCAAAACTCACCGAAGTGACCGATGATTACAATGTATTTACTGAAGGTGTAAATACTGCGGTGGGTTCGTATGCCACATTCGCACAACAAGATATTTTTCCAATCAAAACGTATGATTCATTTGATCATGATCCAATGAATATTATTTTGAATGCGTTTTCAAAATTGAAGGCCGAAGGGGAGGGAGCGGCAATTCAGTTTGTCCTTTGTCCGCAAGACGATGCGCTCACTCATCGATTTCAAATGGTGCTCGACGATGTGAAAAAAGGATATTCAGTAAAGACTGCACGCAGTATCGGTCGTCAGATAGGACTTGAATTTTTGAAAGTAGGTAAGGAGCTCATTACTGGTAGAAAGAGTAAAGAATTGTATGAAAACAAAGTAGACGAACGAGCCGTTGAATACATTACAGAAAAATTGAAATCAACATTGATGGCGGTCAATATTCGCATTGTTGCTTCTGCGGAAACCACGACACGTTCTTCGGCCATCTTGTCCGAACTCGAATCTGCGTTCAATCAATTTACCGAAGCCGGACGCAACAGTTTCAGTTGGACACGAGTGCACGGCGCAGGTCTCTCTGATTTCTTGCATGCGTTTTCATATCGTCTTTTCAATAGCGATTTGGGTATGCCTCTCAACTTGAAAGAGCTCTCAACAATATTTCATTTCCCATATGGCATCAACAAAATGCCTCAGCTCAAACAATCAAAGGCTGCAGCAGCCCCTGCACCACTCGAAATCCCAAGCGCCATGCCAGATCGGGGAATCTTGCTTGGTTACAACGAATACCGCGGTGGTAGTAAACCTGTCTATATGTCACGTGAGGATCGCATGCGCCATTTCTACGTGATTGGTCAGACGGGAACAGGTAAGACAGTGTTCTTGAAAAACATGATTATTCAAGATATTCAAAATGGCGATGGCTGTTGTTTTATCGATCCACACGGCACCGACATTCAAGAAATTTTGGCAAACATTCCTCGTGAACGTATCGACGACGTTATCTATTTCGACCCTGCCTACACTGCGCGTCCAATGGGACTCAACATGCTCGAATACGATGAACGCTATCCAGAACAGAAAACATTTGTGGTCAACGAATTGCTTGCCATATTCAACAAGCTCTTCGATATGAAGACAGCTGGAGGTCCGGCGTTTGAACAATATTTTAGAAACTCTGCGTTGCTTGTGATGGAAGATCCGGCGAGTGGTAGCACGCTTTTGGAAATTGGACGCGTGCTTGCCGACAAATCATTCCGTGACTTGAAACTTTCTCGCTGTAAAAATCCTATCATCAAACAATTCTGGGAGAACGCCGAGAAGACGACAGGGGAACAGTCACTCTCAAACTTTGTGCCGTATGTTACCAACAAGTTTGATGTGTTTGTCAGTAACGACATCATGCGTCCTGTTATTGCTCAGCAAGAATCAGTACTCAATTTCCGCAAGATTATGGATGAAAAAAAGATTCTCTTGGTCAATCTTTCCAAGGGTCGTCTTGGTGAAATCAACTCAAATCTTATCGGTTTGATTCTTGTTGGAAAAATTCAGATGGCAGCGCTCTCTCGTGTAGATATGTTCGGTCAGCCAATGAACGATTTTTATCTCTACATCGATGAATTCCAAAACATTACGACAAGTTCTATTGAGTCCATTCTTTCTGAGGCGCGTAAGTATCGTTTGTCGCTCAATGTGGCGCATCAGTATGTAGAACAGCTTGATGAAAAAATTCGCGATGCCGTGTTTGGCAACGTGGGCTCGATGGCGATCCATCGCGTGTCTCCAGAAAACGCAGAAATTTTTGCAAAGCAGCTTGAGCCAACATTTACCGCGCAAGACATCATCAAGCTCGACAATCTCAACTGTTATATCAAAATGCTCGTGAATGGTATGCCAGTGAAGCCGTTCAATAGTCATACTCCATTCCCATCCCGTGGCAACATGGAAGTAGTTGAAAAAATCAAAGAGCTTTCTTATCTCAAATTTGGCCGTGATCGCGCCGAAGTGGAAGAAGAAATCATGGCTCGCTACATGGCGGGGAAATAAGGGTTAGTCATTAGTCTCTAGATAATTAGGCTTTAGGTTAAATGCAATACAACTGCGGGGCAGGCTTTGCCTGCCCCGCAGTTGTTGCTTTTTGCAATCCATTATGCTGAAATGGTCTCAAACACACCTACTATGAAGTTATCTTGTATTTTTGAATCGAAACAACCTGTTATTTGCAGTCCGGGCATAAATGGTCCGGCCGACCTCGTTCTTGATCTTGGTAAAGCAAATGAGGTTATTATATCCTGGCAGATTCGGCTGAACGAGTTTGTTCCTGAGACGCGTATCTGTGCAACCTCTGTTTTGCGCAAACATGAGTACGAAAGGAGAGACTACAAGTGTTTCTTTTCCTTTCCGGATGAGATAATCATCCCTCAAAAAGAAAATTCTTTTAGCAGTGGAAAAGTGATTTCAGAATCAAATTTTCCACTCACTCTTTTTGTTGTTCCTCCGCTTGGAATTTATTTTATGCATTTTTTGGCGAATTACGAGAGTGAAAAAATGTCCGGTACATATTCTTTTTACCAAAAACTGCAAATCGTTAGACGTACTACAAGTAACGCTTCCCAATAACACGGGAAGCTTTTTTTATTTGTAAAAACCCTTATTTTCTGGTAGTATCTGAGCACTATTAATCTAATTTAGAGAGGTATTTATGACACACGAAAAGTCACTTATTATCATCAAGCCAGACGCAATTCAGCGCAATCTCATTGGTGAAATCATTTCACGCATGGAGAAGAAGGGTCTTAAAATTCTTGGTATCAAGATGATGGATCTTCACGATGCTCTTATTGAAGAACACTACGCACATATTAAAGACAAGCCATTCTTTCCTGGAATCCGTGATTTCATGAAGGCGACACCAGTTATTGTGATGGCAGTTGAAGGTGTGAATGCTGTTTCAGCTATTCGTTTGCTTGTAGGTCCTACAAAGGCATGGGAAGGCGCAGCGGGTACAATTCGTGGAGATTTTTCTCTTTCAACACAATCAAATCTCGTTCATGCTTCAGATTCAGTTGAGGCAGGGGAAGTTGAAATTGCTCGATTCTTCAAAAAAGATGAAATTTTTGCATATGACAGAATCGATACAGATTTTGTCTACGCAGAACACAAGAAATAATTTCACTTAACGAAAAAATCCACTCATCTGAGTGGATTTTTTCGTTATATTTTAGTGCATATATTTTTTGTCAATCTTGTATGAAAAAAAATGACGTGCCGTGATGAAATCCACAGTTGCGTACGTGTGTCATTCACGTATAATCGAAATAGGATTATTTGCACTGTTACCTAGAACACTTTGTGTACGGGAATCCGCGTTGTGAAGTGCCTTGGCGTTTTGCACAAGATACCCACCTGGCCTCTGGCTAGGGTAACACAACGCAAATAGTCCTAAAGAGATACTCTTGCTCCGGCAAGGGTTTTTCTTTTTTAAATAAATATGCAAATCAACGAATGATACAAATGATACGAATAACTACGAATAGCCCAGTAAGTATGTATTATTTGTAGCCAGCTATGAAATCATCTGTGGATAAAGTAATCCGTATTCTGTATCGGTTTTTGAGCCAGCGAAATCTCAAAAACCATTTCCGTTCATACCTCTGGCAGCGTGAATAGTGCTGAACGTCG
>JAHFNO010000003.1 GCA_023267275.1 Candidatus Nomurabacteria bacterium
TACATCCACGCTTTTTTAATATGTAAATTTGATTTCTGTCTTCCTTCTGTATTCGAGAAATTTTTTTTTGCTTTCATACAATACAGAATACTTTGATGCAATACAAAACGGAAATTCGGTTTTGTTCATTTAAATTCACACATATGTCAAAGTTCAATTCGTTCAAGAAGCATTTAGAGAAAACAAATGCTAACATCTATCATTTGGCTAACGAGGAGCATGCGCATTTGCCTAAGTTTTTGTCAAAACTCAATAAAATTTTTTTGGATGGGTCAGAAACAGGCATATTCCCTGCGACAATTCTCGATTCCTGCAAAAATATTTTGGCAAATATTGATGATAGTATTTATCACTCAAAAATAAGTGAAAGATTGCAGGATATGATTGACTATTATGAGATGCAACTCAATCATTTTTTTAGTAAGTCATGTGAGCTATCGCCGGAGGAAGATAAATGTGTATATGCAATGCAAACAACACTTCTTTTTTTTAAAATGAAGCGTCTCACATATGGTCGTCTAGCGAATCTTTTCATCGATATTAACGATGCTGATACTATTGAATTTACCAGTTTCGGCGCTATTGAAACAGAAGAAAGCCAAAATATTAAGGAGCAGGAGTATCACGTTGTTAGAAAAAGTAACTAGAAGATTTGTCTGAATAAAAATAAAACCATTCAATTATGTTGAGTGGTTTTTTTTGTTCTTGTGTTCATTGTTCCTTGTTCTATTGATTTACGGCAAAAATTGTCGGAGGAATTCTTTGAGCAGGCCTTTTGCTCCTGTGCCTTTGCCACCACCAAGGTTTTCATTTACAGATTCTTTTCCAAGAATTGCGAGGCCGTATGCTACAAACCATGATGAGTCACGCACAGTGCCTTTCATTTGAGCGAGTAGTTCTTCTGTACCGATTCGTGAAGGAAGGCGAAGCATATCTTTTGCGAGTCCTTCAACGAGCGCATGTCCACTACCTCCACCAGTGATAATGACACCAGCTGGAAGAAGTGCACTGCGTTTTATTTTTTTTAAATAGCCATCGATGAGTTCAAAAATATCTGAGAGGCGAGCTTCAATGATCTCATCCACTTTTCGTTTTGGATAACTGGTGGAAATAATATTTCCAGTCTTGAGACTCTCAGCTTCTTCGAGTGAAATACGAAAACCAAGTGCGATGTCGTTCGTAATATCGGTCGAGCCGATAGGGAAAACAGTGAGACCAATAAGTGCATTGTTTTCAAATACTGCAATAGAGACAGTTTCAGCTCCAATATTTACGAGCATTACACCCACAGCTTTTTGTCTCTCCGTAAGTGCTACAGTGCCGGCAGCTGCAGAAGATGGAATGACGTCCAGTACTTCAACACCGGCATCAGTTGCGGCAGAAAGAAGATCATCCAAGTGTTGTGAAAGACATGTGACAAAAAGCATTTTGACTTCGAGCTTCACACCAGTCATACCTTCTGGTTTTCCAGTGACTTCCTTGCCATCAAGTTTCCAGGAAATTTGTGAAGCAAAAATTACTCGGCGATTTTTGAGATCAAGCGATTCCTCAGCACTCGTAAGTGCAGTTTTAATATCAAAAGCAGTGACTTCACCGTCAGATTTAGAAATGATTGCGCTGCCAATCGTGGTTTCTGCAGAAAGGCTAGTACCACCCATAGAAAAATTCGCTTTTTTGATGGCGATACCTGATTCTTTTTGGGCAAGCTCAACAACACGACGAATAGATTGTGTTGCATCAGCGACATTTACAATATATCCATGACGGACACCTTTTGTAGGAATCGAAACTGAGGCAAGTGTTTCAGGAATAGTAGAACCTGGTTGCCAAGAAAGAACTACACAACGAGTTGTTGCGGTTCCAAGATCTATACCAACAGTAATTTTGGGTCGTGCCATGAAGGAGTTTACAGTGACATGTACTCATGTCATCCTGAACTTGTTTCAGGATCTATTTTTATTAAGTCAAAAGTTGATACAAGTGACTCAACTCAAAAAACATTAAGAAAAAATTTTGAGAAATTTTTTCTCTGCTCTCTCCATTGTACTCCCATGCGTGAATCCTTTCAAATGCAACATTCCGTGGATAACTAGAAAAAGAAAAAATTGTTCCTTTGTCATGTCAAAATTTTTCGCATCAGCGGCGGAGGTTTTCAAATCGAGAATCAATTCGCCAGAATTTTTTGAAAGAGGAAACGAAAGTACGTTTGTTGGCTTATCTTTCTGTCGATAGGTGAGGTTGATTCGATGTGATTCAGCTGGAGTGACAATCGCAACAGAAAGCTCGTACGTGCCTCCAAGTATTTTTGATTTGAGTTGCGCAAAAGGCAAGCGTGGAAGCTTGCCTTTTGTCTTGTTTGAAATGTGGAGGTTGGTTTCCATTATCTGCGAGCGCCTTTTGTTTGTTCTACCCATTTTCCAAGTTTCTTCAAACGCTCGATTTCTTTTCCGCGCTTCAAGCGATTGAGTGCTGAAGTTTTGCGGTCGAGTTTTGAAGGAGCACGTTCATTGTAACGCTGACTTTTTACGGTGCGTACAATTCCGGCTTCTTGAACACGGCGACTAAAACGACGGATGAGAGTCATGTTACTCTCATTGTTTGCTTTTTTGACTTCGATTGTTGATTTGCTATTCATTCTAAAAATTAATTAATGATAACTGTTGTTTTTTCTGTGTTTAATAAAGTTTCCCAAAAGACGGATTAGCTTCGTAATCTCTCAGGGGATTCGTGTGCAAGTAGATTACCATGAAAAAGGTTGCTCTGCAATAGTACCTTGAAATTGTTGACATTCAATATGATACATTGTATTTTTAGGAAAATAAACATAGCTTATGGAACAAATGCTAGAGATGGAAACGATGCTCACTTTTCCGCAAATAGTACCAATGGACGATATGCTCACTGTTCTTTTAGATAAAGATGAAATTTTGGGAGGGCTAGACCCAGAAATAAAATCAGCGATAAAAGTGTCGCTTCTAAAATATGCAAAGATGGAATTACCGCCAGTCGCTGTAGTTGGAACCTTTGTTGGGGCAATTAGTGATACGAACCTTGGAATTACTCAGAATCAAAGGAAGACAATTTTTGAAAAGTTGTTACCAAAATATTCCTGCATGTTTGCGGAAGGACAAGAGGGTTATTCTAAGGTTGTTGAGTATCAGAATAGATATATTGCTCATCTGAATGAACGATAAGAAAATGCAGTTTAAACGCGCAAATTAAAAATTTGCGCATTTTTTTATAACAAATTATCCGGATTGATGGCGAGCGTTGCTCCTTCGGGAAGTTTTGCAAGAATTTCGCGAAGCACTTCGGAGAGACCTTTGTTTTTTATTGCTATTGACATAATTAAATAATTATGTATCATGATAAAAAATGTCCGAGTATTGAAAGGTGGACAATAAATACCGAGTAGAAATATCTAAAAAATTAAAATACCTTTACAAATGAAGAAATCATTGTTTTTATTTAGCACTTTATTATTTGCTGTAATTTTCACGTCCTGCGGGCCTTATAAGCAACAAAAATGGAAAGATGTAGGGACTAATGAGACCGCCTTCATGATTCCGATGGAGCAGGCTACGAAAACAGGCCAAACAATGCTGAAGTCAGTGGACTACCTGGAACAAAAAAAGTGGCAGCAAAAAGAATATACATTGAGCAGAAACAGATCAGTACTGGTCGTATGTGGTATAACTACATATATATTCCAACTGACACTGTAGTAATTGTTCACCGAGCACCGGTAACCAGGGAATGGTCTGGGCAAACAGGCCTAAATGTTGAATCAAAAGAGTCAATAGGTTTTGATATCCCGGTTAATAGTACTGCTTCAGTTCTTGAGGAAGATGCTGCAAATTTCCTGTATCACTTTGGTGGACAGGACATTGGGTATGTTATGGACCACAATGTGCGACCATATATACTGGATCTTTTGACAATGGAGTTTGGCAAGCTTGACCTTGATGGGTGCCAGTCTAAAAGAAATGATGTGTATGACACAATGAAACGTAGAACCATCAAATTTTTCAAGCAATATGGCCTTACAATAATAAATCTTGGTGTCGCTGGTGAATATACGTATACTGATCCTGAGATACAAAAGGCTATTAATAGTAAATTTACTAGTGAAATGAAAGTAACAGCTGCTAAAAACGAGGCCGACGCTGCAGATAATTTTGCTAAATCAGCCGAGTCAATTAAAAAGCAAAAAGAACTTGATGCTAGTGTAAATCTTATAAATTCATTAGCACAGTCTTTGCGTGAGGGTAAATTTACAATGCCTGAAAATTTAACTATTGTGGGTAAGGACGCTGGATTATTTGATCTTTTGGGTATAAGGAACCTGCATCCATCTGTAAACAACACTAAATAGCTATGTATGAACATAAAAAAAACGTATACAATAATAATCTGGGTGATTATTATTGT
This sequence comes from Candidatus Nomurabacteria bacterium, assembly GCA_023267275.1. Taxonomy (GTDB): domain Bacteria; phylum Patescibacteriota; class Minisyncoccia; order Phycocordibacterales; family UBA9973; genus CAITQP01. The sequence continues at coordinate 4,432 of JAHFNO010000003.1, forward strand.
AGTAGTGAGTGGTTTGTTTAATTATGTAGGCAATAGTGTGGATATGTATTATTCAAATCTCGCACCACAGCAGTTTGAAAATGACAATGTATATGGCCAGATGAAGTTCCACGGAACAGTGAATACTATAGTATGGCTTGTGTATTTACTGCTTTTGATTTTTTTATTTCGTCGTATATATCTTGTTTTATGGTCTGATAAAAAGAAAGAAGAGGCACCGGATAAAAAATAAAAATGTAAAAACGTATTATCTTACTTTAATCTCCTGTTGAAAAACAGGAGATTTTTTTATAACAAATTATCCGGATTGATGGCGAGCGTTGCTCCTTCGGGAAGTTTTGCAAGAATTTCGCGAAGCACTTCGGAGAGACCTTTGCCTTCAAGGAGCGCGTAGAGCGACCATTCTTCACGTTTTGGACGAATGACGGCATTGACCACGGTTTCTTTTTTGCCTCGTGATACCACAATGCTTTCAAAAATATCTGGAGTAAATGGACCCAGGATTTCTTGCAGGTAATCTTTTGCCGCTTCTTTCTCACTTGGCTTACCGCGCCAGGTGATTTTTAAAATAGTTGAGGCTGGTGGGTAGTTGTAATCATTGCGTTCGGCAAGCTCATTGCGGTACCAAGACGCATAATTGTTCGATTGAATGAGTGAGATGATCGGTTCGTCGGGATTTTTTGTTTGCACATAGAGTTTGCCTCGGGTACGCTCGGCAATGGCGAGAAAGAGTTCGATAATTCGTTCGTTTGTTCGATAGCTTGGAATATTGAAGAGTGTGTCGAATGATACAACAATAGAATCACTTACTGCTTCTGTGAGATAAAAGAGCGCCATTTCTGTGCCGACGAGTACGCCAGCGGTCGCGACGGCAAAAGCCGTCGCGACCTTGCGCGCCTCAGCCCGTGTTGGTGTTGCCTCGCGATCGATACGAAATACCGGAACATCAGGAAAGAGTCGACGAATTTCTTCTTCGACAAATGCCGAGCCCGTGCCGATCGATCCCAGATTCCAACTATTACACTTTCCGCATTTTTGTTCAGATGGTCGGTGACGCTTACATTTATTACAGATAAATACACGTTTGTTGTCGCCACCTGCATAGAGCACAAGTGGTGCAGAGCAATGTTCACAGGTGAGTACTGTTCCACAATCACGACAACGAGTAATAGTCGCGAGTCCAGTGCGAAGTGCGAAAGCAAAAATATGCGATTTTTTTTCAATAGCTCGGCCAATGAGTGCCCGCATTTCTTCGCCGAGCGCAGGGAATTGGTCGTTGCGTGCGCGAGTAGGGATTTGTTCGGGAATTCCGTGGGGCACAATAGCTACTTCGATTGGAGTAAGCGCACGAAATGTGATCGGTGCTACAACGCCGAGTTCCCCGCCCGAACGGCTGGAAGAAAGGTCGTCCAATCGGGCAGGTTTTGATTCATGACGACCGAGTGTTTCTACACGAAGCAAGCTATCGCCAAGAATAAGTTTTTTACCGGCAGTGCGCGCGAGAATTTCAATGAGTACGCGAAAATCAAAGGAAGGATTGCTTGGAGTGACATATGCGTTTGAACTTTCATGTTCCAAAATAATTGTTGTTGTGTCATCTCGCATGAGTGATGCAAACGAAGGTGTGGTAATGATGACAAATGGATGTGTCTCTGTCGATATTTTTTTCAGATTTGTGACGAGTTTCTTTTTTGCAATTTCGCTGTGAATTGTCACTACAAAATCTGCCACACCTTTTGCGAGCGTTTCAGTAAACAATTCACAATCGGCAATGGTTGGACAAATAAAAGTAACCGATTCTTTTTTTGCGAATGCTTCACGAATATACGTACGATAGAAGGCGAGGCGTTCATCGAGTGGTGACTGAAAGAGCAATCTCTCCGGCTGGATTTCCGGC
>JAHFNO010000032.1 GCA_023267275.1 Candidatus Nomurabacteria bacterium
TATTTTATTTTATCCACGTAATCCACCGTTTACAACATTAATTTCTTTTGTGCAAGAGCCCCTCGCTCCTGTACAATTGAACAATGATTCCACTTGATCAGCTTTCGTCACAATCAAAAAGTAAAACTCGCTCTAAAGGAAAGTATGGCGGTAATTATGAAAGCTATGATCGCAAAGTTATAGAAGATCCATTTCGTGGTCCACGTGTTCCTCCACAAGATTTAGAATCAGAAAAAGCGCTACTCGGTTCACTCATACTTTCTTCGGATTCGATGTTTGAAATTACAGATATTGTTAATGTGCACAGTTTCTATGCAGCGAAACATCAAATTATTTATGAAGTCATTGAAGAATTAGTTAATAAAAAAGAACCGGTGGATATTCTCACCGTGTCCGCCGCTCTTCGCTCTCGAAAAGAATTTGATCAAATTGGTGGTGCTCCATATCTTTCTGATTTGCTCGGTCTTGTTGGTTCGGCTGCAAATATAAAATATTATGCGCAAATTGTTCGCAAGAAAGAATTGCTTCGTCGTCTCATCGAAGCCAGCACTCATATTGCCGAAATTTCTTATGATGAAGCCGAGTCATTGGAAAGTATTCTTGAAGAATCAGAAAAACGTATTTATGAAATTACAACTAAGGGTGGGTCTTCTGATAGATTGATTGCTTTTCAAGAAATGATTGAAGAGACTTGGTCTCGTATTGAAAAACTTTCCGAAAATACTGGAGAGCTTCGCGGTGTGCCTTCTGGTTTCAAAGATTTGGATAATAAATTATCCGGTTTTCAAAAATCTGATCTCATCATTCTCGCGGCTCGTCCATCTGTCGGAAAAACATCTCTTGCATTGGATTTCGCACGTAATGCAGCAGTAAAATATGGTGTGCCAACGGCTATTTTTTCTCTAGAAATGAGTAAGGAACAGCTTGTGGATAGAATGCTTTCGGCTCAATCTCAAGTTGATGGTTGGAAATTACGTACATCACGTTTAACACTTGATGAAGAATTTGCACGTTTACAAACTGGTATGCACGAACTTATGAAGGCTCCGATTTATGTAGATGACAAAGCTGCAAATAATATTTTGAATATGCGAAGCACTCTTCGTCGTTTGAATACTGATAAACCTATTGGACTTATTATTGTAGACTATTTGCAATTGATGGGTACGACAAAAAATTATGACAATATGGTGAATCAAGTGACAGAAATTTCTCGTTCATTAAAAGCTTTGGCAAAAGAATTTAATGCTCCAGTGATTGCTCTCTCGCAATTATCTCGTGCTGTTGAATCTCGTGGTGGTCGTCCTCGCCTTTCCGATTTGCGTGATTCTGGTTCTATTGAACAAGATGCCGACGTGGTTATGTTTATTCATCGCGAAGATAAATATGGTGAGAATACCGAAAAGAAAAATGTGGTAGAAATTTTGATTGAAAAACATCGTAACGGACCAACAGGTATGGTTGAACTTTACTTTGATGACAAAAAGACTTCATTCCTTCCAGTTGAAAAAAGTGAATTTGGTGATTTTGTTTTGCCGAATATGAATGTACCAGAGTTTTAATTATGAATGCCACCGACAGACTTACAGAATTGTTTATGCGTTTCCCTGGTATTGGTCCAAAACAGGCCAAGCGTTTTGTTTATTTTCTTTTACGTGAACATTCACATTTTAAAGAACAATTAATCAAAGCTCTCGAAGAATTAAAATTTACTGGTAAACAATGTGAAAAATGTTATAGATTTTTTGGTGATAAAAATGCTCAAAAGGCAAAAGTTTTGTGTAGTATTTGTGATACAAACTCTCGTGATCAATCGTTACTTATGGTTGTAGAAAAAGAATTAGACTTGGATGCTGTCGAAAAAACTGGCTCTTATAATGGGCTTTATTTTATTTTGGGAGGACTTGTACCACCTCTTACAGATAAGCCCTCAGAGATTATACGTATACGCGAACTCACAAATCGTATACATAACGACATTGATAACAAGGTACTCTCTGAAGTCATTTTTGCCCTTCCTGTGACAGATTACGGGGACACAACGACAGAATATATAGAAAAGACTATAAAGCAAATTGTGGGTATAGAAAAAGTTAAACTCTCTCATTTAGCTCGTGGGCTTTCTTCTGGACTCGAACTTGAATATGTAGATCGGGCAACATTCAAATCTGCGTTAGATAGGAGAGATTAGTAGAAATTAAAACAGTACCGATTCGGTACTGTTTTAATTTGTGTTATTTGATTGCGTCAATTTTGATACTCATATATGGTTGACGATGACCATTACGTTTGTGATAACGAGACTTTTGGCGATAACGCACAACCATCACTTTGTCTAACTTACCTGATTCTGTGATTGTGGCTTCTACGGCAGAATCTTTGATAAATGGAGCACCTAAAATAGTTTCTTTTCCATCATCTTTTAAAACGACAGAGTCGAGAGTAACCTTGTCTCCAACCTTTAAATCACCAGCGATTTTTTCGATAGCGATTTCATCTCCTACTGCAACTTTGTATTGCTTTCCCCCTGTTTGTATAACTGCGAATGACATAATCGGTATATTATACATTAAAAATAAGATTTTGCAAACAAAAAGCCAGCCTGACGCTAGCTTTCTCGAACACCTAGATTTTGTGATGTTTTTATATTTATTGATTTCGGTTACTCGATTACTCCGTGTAATTCGAGAGTTTGATATGGCCGTGCGTTTTTAGCAGACCTTGAAACTTGCTTTGCCAAAAAAGATTTTCCAAAGCGGCGTCGAACAACCAGTAGGGAATTTTTTTTCTTAGAGGTTCCCTGTGTTTGCGATCGAATTCCCAGACAATTACACCCAAGCCACTGTGGTCAAAATCTGGGTGACCCTGATCATCGAGGCTTTTTGCTTTTGAAAAATGATAGCTTGTCGCGCCGATTTTTTTGGGATCATCTGTTGCGACCGCTCTTGCTCCCCTGAGTTCGTAAGGATGAACGACAAGAATCACCATCCCAAAAGCGTCATCATAAAAGACCGTCGCTGGAGTGGGCATTTTTACATAGATATCGACGTAGCCGATTTTCCACATCCAAACTTCAACAGGAGAAAAAGAATCCTCCTTTGTTGCTGGCTTTCCCCTAAAATCAACCATAATATAATTCCTCCAAAAGAACAATGAAAACTACACAGTATACACTACCACACTATTATTCCTCTTCAAAAGTTGGTTTGTCTAACAGTGTGGGCTCTATACCGGCAGCCTCTCCTGTTATACGTAGTACGTCTTTATCAATTTTTTTCAATTCTTTATAAGCGGTATTGTAATGTCCCACAGTTGTGCCAAGAGTTACGCCGAGCTTTCGCATATAATCTTCGTATACTTCCAAATGTGTGCCGAGTTCTTCCACTCTTTTTTGAATATGCTTTGCACTTTCTTCAATTTTGAATGCTTTGAATCCATAAAGCACGGATTGCAAATATGCATAAAAAGTTGTCGGCGAAACGATAATCACTTTTCTTTTGTTGTAAGCGTATTCGATTAGGTTTTGGGTATTCACCGCACCTTTAGAAACTTGATTGACCAACAAATCATAATAAATACCTTCGGCGGGAATAAACATAAAAGCAAAAGGAAGTGTCCCTTCTTCGGGTTTGATATATTTGGCGGTTTCGTCGATTCTTTTTTGAATGTCTTTTTTAAATTCGTTTTGATAATAGGCCGTATCTTCTTCGCCTTCGGCATTCATTAGTCTTTGATAATTATCCAACGAATATTTTGCATCAACGGGAATGAAACCTTCTTTGGTGTGAATAATCGCATCCACCACTTCTCCGTTTTTAAAATAATATTGCATCTCGTATTGCCCCGGAGAAAGCATATTAGAGAGAATAAGTTCAAGAGATGCTTCGCCGAGATTGCCACGTTGCTTTTGGTGAGTCAAAACCTTTTCGAGGTTTTGCAGTTGCTCGGTCATCGAGAACACTTGTTTGTTCCCTTCTTTTACTTCGGTCAATTCACGAGTGATTTCGGTAATGAGACGGTTGGCTTCGGTGCCTTGCCTGTGAAGCACTTGATGAAGTTCGGATTGACCTCTTTCAAGTTTGTTTTCCATCGTATTACGTAATCTTTCCAGTTGGTCCTGAAGTACGAGGAATGTTTGATTATCTTCGATTGTTTCCTTGGCGTCGTTTTGACGTAATAATATGATGACAAGAAGCGCCGAAATAATTATCCCAAAAACAATAACAACGATGACGATAGCTGACATAACAGCTAGTTTAGCATATTTATTTGTGTTAAAATAAAACAATTATGCAAGAACAAATCAAAGCCGCAATCAAACCAGCGATGCTAGCAAAAGATACAGTACGTTTGGGTACTCTTCGAATGCTCGTTGCTGCATTTACAAACGAACTCGTGACACAAGGTCGCCCACCGACAGAGCCACTTTCGGACGAAGACTGTATGAAAGTTATAAAGCGTCTTGCAAAGCAACGCAAAGATTCTATCGAGCAATTCGTTGCTGGAGGACGCCCAGAACTTGCCGAAGATGAAAAAGCAGAACTCGCAATTATCGAAGAATTTTTGCCAGCACAAATGACTGAAGCCGAAATCGAAAGCAAAGTGAAAGCAAAACTAGCCGAAACTCCACTTGATCCGACTAAAAAAGGACAATTCGTGGGTACGATGATGAAAGAACTTGGCAGTACAGCTGACGGCGCTATGGTAAAAGCTGTGATTGATAGATTGACCGCATAAAACTTGACGAACAAATAAAACTCTTGTACTATTTTATTAGGTGCAGGAGTTTTATTTTATGTTTTCTTTTCAATCGTGGTATCATTTCAATATATGATGGAGAACCCAATGGGCACAAAAAAAGACATAACGATAAACCCAGAAGAAACAGTTGCAAAATTGAAAGCTTTGGCGGCTGAGAGAAAGGCGAAGAAGTTGGCAATTTTAAATGAGGGTCGTGCCAAGCGCGGACTTCCTGCATTGACTGAACTTCCGAATGATCATTTTGTGGCACAATCCGCAAAGCCTACTCAGAATACGAAGCCGGCGTCTCCCTTAAAGTACAAAGATGGCAAGAGCGCCGCGGCGAATGACAAGGATGAAGATTAAAAAGCGTCACATTGATTGGCGCTTTTCTTTATTAGTTACATAAAATTGGAATGGCAACACGTGTTGGTTGTGAAGTGGTATATGCTCCAGCGGATTGAAATACCATCGTACAAGGAGTTTTATTCGGCAGTACAGCATTTATTTTTGTTTGAAATCTCGTCCACCCAGGTACAGACCAATTGGTTGTTGCTTCGGCGGTTGCAACGGTTGCCACCCTTCCATTTCTGTCTACGATAATAATTGGAAACTTTCCATTTTGGAACATTGTATTTTTGGCTTCACCGATAAATGAAATGCCGGTGTAAATGTGTCCGCCTTCATAGATTGAAAGGTTGCGTATATAAAGAGACTTCTCGGCGTATCCACCATTCCCAGCATTTGGAAGTGTAGTGTTAGTGTTGACCGTTCCTCCGTCAGTGCGAACAATTCTAATTCCATCTTTTGTATAAGTTACAAAATTAACTTGTGAACTGCTATAATCTCCATTTGAAGAATAAGCGTAACCATTATAAGCGGGACCGGGAACATAAACATTCTCATTTTCATTTGGAACTTTTCCTGTGCCAAGTAATCCACCAAAACTTCCCGGAGCTGGAAGCCATCCCCCACTCTTTCCACCTTTGAATGAGAGTACACTGTGAATATCAGATACTGGAATAAAAATTGTAACAGTCCAAACCACTAACCACACAAAAGAAAGCAAAACAATTAGCACGAATATTTTTCCTAAAAGATATCGAAGTGAGTCCATATTATTTATTTAAAATTTTACTGCCGTTGCAAGTATTTTCTGCCCACAATCCCCTACTGGATGAACGGGCGAGGTTTTGTAAATCGCGAAATTCTTTTTGATATTTGTACGGCGTCATATAAGTGTATTCGTAGGCATATCCTTCGGCGACCATTTTTCTATTTAACATTTCACCGTCTTCTAGATATACGTATGCCAAAAGACGATTATAAACATCACGAGTGTTTTGGGTTTCGTCGTATTCTAGGCGAACGATTTTGCCATCAGCCAAAGTTTTCATTCTTGCACTAGCTTCTTTTCCAAAACATTGCACTGGTGTGCGTGGGTCAACTGTTTCGGGGGTGTTGATACCGATGAGACGCACTTTCTCGGTTATTCCATTCATATCG
>JAHFNO010000021.1 GCA_023267275.1 Candidatus Nomurabacteria bacterium
AAAAAAGTATATGCCATTCTTTTGTCATATGTAGAAACTGTTGAGGTGTACAGTATCGATGAATGCTTTGCGCTCGTGAAGCCATCAGACATTCGGTTTTATGGTAGTTTGGAAAAGCTTGCAACGACAATCAAAAATGAAATCCAATCGACGCTTGGCGTGACCTATTCTTTTGGAGTTGCTCGCACAAAGACACTCGCAAAAACTGCTTCAAAATTGAAAAAACCGAATGGTCTTGTGGTATTGCTCACTGAAGCCGACGAGCGCGAAGCGTTGCAAAAAACACATATCGAAGATGTGTGGGGGCTTGGACGAAAAACGTCACCACGGCTTATTGTTATGGGAATAAAAACTGCGTTTGATTTTATTTCCTACCCAAGTGAAAAAATTGAGAAATATTTTTCTGAACCGGTGGTCGTACTGCAAAAAGAATTGTCTGGGCAAGTATTTTTTACTGTAGAGTCTGATTCGGATCCGCGTGATCAGAAATCGATTCAATCTACTTCAACTTTTCGTCCTGCATCATCCGATCCGAAAATCGTTTGGGCAGAGCTCGCCGACAATGCCGAGTATGCGTGTGAACATGCACGCAAACTGCGACTCATGACCAATTCCGTTTCTTTCTTTGTAAAAACTTCCGAATTCAAATATCATTTTGCCGATGCAAAACTTGCATTATATACGTCCGATCCAGGGACAGTGTTGAATAAGATAGAGACTATGTTTCAGTCTGTGCTCATACAAGGTGAAAAAATCCGTTCTACCGGTGTGATTTTGCAAAACCTGCGTCGCGAAGAAGATGTACCGAAAGATTTGTTTGGTATTCAAGAAAAAGCGAATAGTAAAAGCACGGTAGAGATTGTAGGCGACGCAATTCGGGAAAAATTCGGGCAGCGCGCCATTAGGCGCGCTGCCTCAATGCCGACTAGTGGAAAAAAAATAAAAACCATTCATTAGAATGGTTTTGCATTTTTTATCATGTAGATTAACCCGCTTGTAGAGAATGAATTTCTTTTTTTATTTCCTCTATCTTTTTCTCATCGCAAAGCTTTTCGGCTTCCTTCATAAGCCATTGATACTTGGCGACGGCAGTCTGCCTGTGCGAACTGTTGTTGAAGTTTATTTGCATAATGTATTCACTCACTTCCTTATACTGACGCGCATATTCTTCCCTGCAATCTAAATATTTCTTTTTTGACCATTCGATCCAGCTCCTAATTTCAGTAGAAGGAATAGGATAATCCTTGATGTGAAATTCTTGGAATAAATATATCCACAAATCTGTATCTGAAGACTTTCCTCCTTCATAAAAATATTGACCGATTACATTGATTGCATTTTCTCCAAGAGATGCAATTTGTTTGGCAATTTTTGTAGCGGATTTTCTGTTTTGTATTGCTTCTTCAAATTCTTTGATTTTAGCAATGATGTCTGATTTATTCATAATGGAATGTTTTTTTCAGATTACCACCATCTATTGACTTTGTCAATTCCTGTGATACAATACCAGCAAAACCATTCAAATGAAAAAAACCATAAGTATCTTAGCTATTTTGCTCATGACAGCAATTTTTGCTAACGCCCAGGATTCCACTAAACACAAGTTTTTTCAAAAAGTTAGTGGAGGCATGATTACCGGCATATTTGCCGACGGTACATTCACGGGAAACATCCCGCCATTCAAGATAGGTTACGGCCTGTTGGCAAACGTAACAATTGTGACGCCAGTTACGTATCACAATGTGATGTACGCTCCCATAAACAATTCTGCTCGTATGTTGAATGGAAAATTTCTACCGAATAAATGGGATACCTATATCGTATATTCAAAAGTATTGCATAACAGCGAGCAATACCTGGGGGTTGGTATAGAAAAAATGGAAGAAGCCGAAGATGTGAAATATTTTTTGTTCTTTGAGTCTGGAACTGACTTCAAAGGCACAAACTCGTTTACTTTTGGCGTGTTGGTGAGTATACAGGATGTGTTCTGGAAGAGATAAGAAAATTGCTGTGAATTTAAGAAAGCTTGTACAAATATGTGCAGGCTTTTTATTTATTCAAAAGACTTTACACTTTCGACTTTTCACTTTAGACTGTCTTGTATGTCATACCATAAACGATATGAAGATTCGTACCTCGATGAGGAGGAAGAGGAATTTGCTGGCGATGACATGACTGATGCGCAAAAACTCATCACGCTATTGCAACGAGAAAATCGCTCTCAAAAAGATACGGCTTTGCTGCAAAAACTCACCGAACGATTGTTTGCGGGGGTAAAAATGCCAAATCCTATCGGGGCGAAAGCTGTAGAAGGAATAGGTCTTGTAGCTACGGCATATGCCCAATTAGGGGCTCGTAATAGCGCTATAATGCTCCTAGAACGGCTCTCAGATACGGCGACAAGTGTTGGCAACAAAGACATGTATTACCAAGCTATGGATATGATTACAGAGTTGGGGGATTAAGGAACCACCCCGTTTTGATTACAAAACACCCCTCCTGTGTACAGGAGGGGAATAAATAAAAATGCATGGAAGATAATAAAACAACTGAAACAAAAAAGAAGGCAGCGCTTCGTGCTGAGCTTCGAGAAAAGACAACTGGTTATATTTTAACAGCTCTTGGACTAGTAGCCGGTCTTGCATGGAATGATGCGATTAGTTCATTTATCAAAATTGTTTTTCCGCTTGATAGCAACGGACTCATTGCAAAATTTGTGTACGCAGTGATCATTACTGCAATTGTGGTATTTATGTCGAATTCGCTTTTGCGAGTAATGGCACCAAGAGAGAAGTGTTAAAGATTTGGTGTTAGGTTTTTGGTGTTTGGTTTTAGGTAAAAAAATCCCGAGCGAATGCTCGGGATTTTTTTGTGGGTTTGCTAAGGCCTAATGCCTAGAGCCTAACGCCTGGGCTTAAACTGATTTCACTTTGAGATTTGATTTTTTGTTCTTATCAATCTTTGGAAGACGAATCGTGAGGAGTCCGTGGCGCTCAATAGCTTCAGCTTCATCTGGTTCGACTTCTTGTGGAAGAGAAACGGTGCGAGAAAATGATCCCCAATACAATTCCTGACTAAAGAAATCATCTTTTTGTACTTTGTGAGATTCTTGGCGTTTGCCACGAATCGTAATCATGTCGCGTGTGATGTTGATTTCAAGATCTTCTGGTTTTACTCCAGCGACAAATGTTTGCACAATAATATCGGAAGGAGTTTGGTATACGTCGAGTGCAAGTTCACCATCGGTATCGTCGGCTACCTCATCATTGCCGCCCTCGTCATGCACGGAAATACTTTTGCCTTTTACTGGCAATTCATCTTCGTCGGAAACATGCACTCCACCAGTAAGCTTTTCAAAAAATGAACGCTTGAGTGGTAGATTTTCTTTTTTGGAGGAAAATAATCCCATATATTTTTGCACGAGGGTGCGAGGTTAGGCTGGTAATTCGACTGCAACGTAGGAACCCATGCGTCTTAGTCTTTCAAAAAGGAGCATGATGATAATTGTGATAACCCAAAGAAATCCAAACACTTGAAGAAAATTTTCTCCGTCTCTAATCATTATAAAAAAATTGAACACGCTATGCAAGGCAATTGCGGAGATAAGTCCAATAAGTCCGTAAAAAAATCGTGTGCTGGAAGATTTGAAATACGCGAGACCGATAGAAATTCCAATGAGACCACTCGTCACCGAATGGAGTAGTGTTGATCCGAGAAAACGCATGTTGCCGGTAAAGAAAGAAACCGTCGCATTGTTTACGGAGATTGGATGAATGAGATACATGGTATTTTCGAGTGCAGCAAAACCGAGTCCGGCAGTGAGTAGATAGATTGCATAATCAATCGGCTTATTGAGTTCTTTGCTTCGAGCCATAATCACATAGAACGCGAGGAATTTTATACATTCTTCTGCCACTGACCAAAGTGTGACCAAAGTCGCCTTGTCGGTGGTGAGTGTTTGAATGAAGCGTTCGATAGGAAGTACAAAAAGAACGGAAAGCATTCCGGCGATAAACGTAATAATGACGAGCATTGTCGGCTCATGTCCTTGTCCTTGATCTTCACGAAGCCAAAAAATAAGCCAAAGTATTGCGGGGACAATACCGAATAAAAGAGCGAGAAAAAATACAGTTGGATTTTGTGAGAATGAGGTTATTTGCATGGCCATTTTTCAACCATAAGAAGATGTTGGTTATTTTCAGGGAAAAGACTCCAGAGTTCTTCGGTAATAAACGGCATGAATGGGTGAAGGGCCTTAAGAAGAGTTGAAAGTGTAAAGTGTAAAGTGTAAAGCAAAGAGGCACAGTCAGCTTCGTTGCCTGTCTCAAGACACGTTTTGGCTTCTTCGATTATTCTGTCGGCAAACGTATGCCAAGCGTAGTGATAAAGTTTTTCGGCAACGAGATAAAACTTGTACTCATTCATTTCTTTTGTGATTTCTTGCATGAGTGCGTTGAGCTCGTCTAGATTTTTTTGATCGGCTTCTGTAATTTGTGGATTTTTGTTCCAAGCGTCGTGCTTTGAAGTATTTTCAAACACAAAGCGAGTGATGTTCCAAATCTTGTTTGCAAATTTTGAGTACGCTTTTACTTTTTGTAAATCAAATTTGATATCATTGCCTGGACCAACTCCGGCGATCAACGAGATACGAAGCGCGTCTGTTCCGTATTGATTGATAACTTCAAGAGGATCAATTCCATTATTGGCTGATTTACTAAATTTTTTACCGTTTGCATCACGAACAATACCATGAAGGTATACTGTTTTAAATGGAATATCTCCGATGAGATATTGTGACATAAGGATCATGCGGGCAACCCAGAAAAAGATAATCTCATATCCAGGCATAACGATTGCATTCGGGTGGTATGTTTTAAGATCAGCCGTATTTTCTGGCCAGCCGAGTGTCGAGAATGTCCAAAGTCCAGAAGAAAACCAAGTATCGAGTGTGTCTTCGTCCTGAGTCCAACCGTCGCCCTCTGGTGCTTCAACACCGCAATATGTTTCTGTATTCTCGCTTTCGACTTTCGACTTTGCACTTTCGACTGTTCTATACCAAACCGGGATACGATGTCCATACCAAATTTGACGAGAAATACACCAGTCGCGAAGATTTTCAATCCAATTGGAGTAGACATTTTCAAAGCGGTCGGGAAGAATGGCGATTTTCCCTGATTGTACTGGTTCCAGCATAAGCTCTTTCAACGTTTTGTTTTCTCGCTCTGCGATTGGTTTATTTACGTTGATAAACCACTGGAGTTTTGGGAGTGGTTCAATAATACCTCCACTGCGTTCAGCAAGAGAAATATTTTGTGTTACATCTTCTTCTTTTTCCATGAGACCTTCGTCACGGAGCCACTGTGCAATCATTTCGCGAGCCTCGGTTGTTTTTTTGCCGAGCAGATTTTCACCACCCTTTATCATTTTTGCGAATTCGTTGATGACCTGCACTGTTGGCAGGTTGTGTCTCTTTGCGATTTCTGCGTCGATTTGACTGTGTGCTGGAGTAACACCGAGCGCTCCTGTGCCGAATTCTTTTTCAACACTTTCATCATCTACGATTTTGATATGTATTGGCACGCCACAAAATGTCATATCGTATTCTTTGCCGATGAATTCTGTATATCGTTCATCAGTAGGATTTACCGCTACTGCTGTATCGCCAATTTTTGTTTCCGGTCGGGTAGTTGAAATAGCAATAGGGAAATCCTTTGAGTATTTAAATGTGTAGAGTTTTGCTTTGCGTTCTTCGTACACAATTTCATCATCTGAAATGACTGTTTGACCTTTTGGATCCCAGTTTACGATACGGTGACCTCGATAGATGAGGCCGTCGTCGTACATTTTTTTGAATGCAGTACGCACGGCAAAATTGCGTTTTGCATCGAGTGTGAATGCTTCGCGACTCCAGTCGAGAGATGATCCCATCAGACGAAGCTGGCTTACAATCGTATCGTGAGATTCTTGTGCAAATGCATCTACGCGTTTGAGAAATTCTTCGCGACCAAGATCTGTTTTGCGAAAACCTTCTTTTTCGAGGATTTTTTCTACTTTGGACTGCGTAGCGATTGCTGCATGGTCGGTTCCAGGAACCCAAAGAACTTTTTTCCCAAGCATTCGATTATATCGAATAAGCACATCCTCCATAGAATCTTCGAATGCATGACCAAGGTGAAGTGTTCCGGTTACGTTTGGGGGAGGGAGAACAATAGAAAAAGGTTCGGCATCGGGAGCGGTAACTCCTTTTTCAATACAGATGTCTGGGTTGAAAAAACCGCTTGTCTCCCACGCGGAATAGATACGCCCTTCGGTTTCTTTTGCGCTATATGGTTTGAGGAGTTTTTCCGGAATATTGTTGATGTTTGGTGTTTTGGAATCCATAAAAAAACTATAGCATTTTAAGGGTTATATTCAAATGAAATATTTGGGTGTATACTTTCTACAAATCTCATTTTTATGGCAACAAAAAAAGGAGTAAACGACCGAATCATTCGAAAGGTTATTGTGAACCCAACGACACTGTTTTATTTCAGAGGTAAAATGTATTTTACCAACGACGTATATGACCTGTTTAAGAAGAAAAAAAGAAAAAAATAGTTCTCAAATATAAAAAAGGAAGCGAAAGCTTCCTTTTCAATTTATAACGCGAGATTTCCTTGCTCTTTATTTTCTGGATCCCAGAGCCCCTAGGGTGAACCTGCTGATTCACAAGTCTGGGATGATCGCGAATGGAAATTTACAGTGCCAAATTTCCATTCGCGATCAGTTTTTTTGAAGTGAGTGCAACCTTTTTTCCAAGGCTGCCCGCGATGCCAATCATGACCGCATTGTCTGTACTGAGTTTTTTTGTTGGCAACAGTAATTGAATTTTTTCTTCGGCCAGTTTTGCTGTCATACGTCGAGTAAGCTCGTTGTTTGCAGAAACACCACCACCGACAATGACGGTGTGAGCTTTGTATTTTTTCGCTGCAGCGAGTGTTTTTTTGATAAGTACATCAACAACTGCATCTTCAAACTCGCGCGCGATTTCCGCTTTTGTGTCATCGGTTATTTTTTCAACCCCACCGAGATCTCGAAGCATATACAGTACTGCTGTTTTGAGTCCGGAAAAAGAAAAATCAAAATCTGGTGTTCCGATCATTGGTCGAGGAAGAGAAATTGGTGTTTGGTTTTTGGTGTTAGGTGTTAGCTCTTTAATTCCTAATTTTTCATTCCTAATTCGTAATTGATTTCTCGATTGGCTAGCCAATCGAGAAATCTCCGGGCCTCCCGGATACGGAAGTCCGAGCATGCGCGCTACTTTGTCGAATGCTTCACCGGCTGCATCATCGCGTGTTTGACCAACAAGTTTGTATTTTCCGATGCCTTTTACCAAAACAATCTCAGTGTGACCTCCTGAAACCAGCAATGAAATTACGGGGAATTTTAGTTGAATTAAGGGCTGACTTTCAACTTTAAGGGAACACTTATGCAAAGCTCCAGACTTTCCACTTGTAACTTGTTCTATCTGTTCTTTAATAAGAGCAGATAGAACGTGTCCCTCCATATGATTTACCGGAACAAGTGGAATGTTCCAGGCTACAGAAAGTGCTTTGGCAAAATTGATTCCCACCCAGAGTGCAGGTTCGAGTCCTGGACCCACAGTGACAGTGATGCGGTCTATTTTTGGTTTTTTGATTTTGGCGATTTCTGTAAGAAAAGGTTCAACCATATCCTGTTCACGAGCAAGCAATTTTCGTATTTGACTTTCGACTTTTAACTTTCGACTTTCGACTTGCCGAAATATCTTCGCCTCTTTTAACGTAGTTAAAAAGAGGGGAACGATATTTCGGCTGTGTTCACGCTTTGCCATCATCGGAAACACACCTCCATATTGCGTGTGGAGTGCGATTTGCGAAGCGATCTGATGTGCTTCAATTTTGAATTTTTTTCCTTTGACTGAAAGAATCGCAAGTGCGGTTTCGTCGCAAGAAGTCTCTATAGCAAGTATTTTCATATAAATCAATATAAGGCAAAATCAAAAATTTATCACTACTCGCCCCGTAGCAAGTCGAGCGTGCATTCGATGCGAGACTTTGCTTTGGGGTCGTCGCAAGAAGTTTCAATGGCTAGTATTCGCATAGGTTAGTTAGTAGAAAGTAATTAGTAGAAAATGCACCACCCCTCCTGTGTACAGGAGGGGAAGAACACAAACATTAACACAATATCGTTTTAATTTCAGATAGAACTTTTTTGTAATCGGCATCTTTTTCTATCTCAAAATAATGATGAATTTTAGTTTTTGAAGGAGGAAGTTCCGCGTATTTTTCTTGTTTTATAAGAACTTCAGACCAATTTTTTGAAAGCAAAAAAGATTTTGATCCTTTTGTTGTTTTTTCGATACGACTTTTGATGGTTTCTTTTGAAATTTTAAAATATATCATTATTACTTGGTATGAATATTTTTTTGCATAGTTAGTAACAAGATCACGAATGTCTTTTCCTAAGTTTCCATTTGAGAGGACCACATTCACATCAGCACGAAGAGAATAATTGAGTAAATCTTTAAAGACCAGAAATTTTAGGTTAGGTTCCGTAAAATCTCTTTTGATTTTGTTATAATCTGAAAAAGTAACTGCCGGGTATTTACTATTTAAAAATGCAGCAATTTCATCATTATCTATAAGTACAGTATTTTTCTGATTCTTTGCTAGCTTTTTTGAAAAGGTAGTTTTGCCTGAATGTGTATATCCAACACACATTACGATATGTTTTTTTGAATTCATGTTTTGTATTTACTAGAACCTAAGCCCTAGAACCTAGAACCTGTTTTCCTCTACATTCCCCGCACAACGCGGATTTTTGCACCAAGTGCGTTGAGGCGTTCGGCAATTTCTTGGTAGCCACGCGTGATTGAATACACGTTGCGGAGCATTGATGTGCCTTCGGCGGCGAGCATGGCAATAAGAATCACAGCAGAAGGACGAAGTGCTGGAGGACAAACGATTTGTGCAGCTTTCAATTTTGTTGGACCCTCGATAAATGCACGATGTGGATCGACAAGACGAATATTGGCGCCGAGCTTGTTTATTTCAGTAAAATAGATGGCACGATTTTCCCATGTCCAGTCGTGAATGAGTGTTGTTCCTTTTGCCATTGTCGCAATTGGCACAAAAAATGGCAGGTTGTCATTTTGCATTCCTGGAAATGGTTGCGCATGGAGCTTGTCGAATGGTGCAACGAGTTTTTTTACGGGAAATACTGTGATGTCTCTCAAAAGTGTACGGCCATTGTTTGAACGATATGATTTACTCATTTTAAATTGCACACCCATATGACGGAGTTTTTCGATTTCGAGTTCCAGAAATTCGATCGGACAGTGAGTGACAGTGAGTTTTGATTTTGTCACAATTCCTGCAGTAAGGAAAAACATAGATTCAATTGGATCCTCACTATTCCAGTGTTCAACGGTCTCATTGATAGCACCTTTTCCGTGCACTGTGAGTGTGGTGGTTCCAATACCGTCGATTTGCACTCCCATTTTTTCAAGAAGGAAGCACACGTCTTGTACTTGGTAGTTTGGTGGAGCAAAACGGATAATACTTTTTCCATTTATCCCAGCTGCAGCAATGAGCATACAGATCGCTCCTGTATCACTTGATTCATAGAGAACAAATTCTGCTGGTTTCAATTTTGTATATTTGATTTCGTATGTGCTTTCCTTGGTTTTGATTTTTACACCAAGCTTATCGAGGCCGTATTTGTGAGCTGCGATTGTGCGTTCACCCATTTTACATCCACCAGAGTGGGGAAATGAAAATGCTTTTGACCAATGAATAAGCGCGCCGACGAAAGTAAATGAACGGGTCTTGCGAGCCGATTCAAGATTCATTCGTTCAAATGAAAGCTCTTTTGGCGGAACTATCTCGAGTGTTTCGTTGTCGAGCCAGCGGACTGCAACGCCGAGACTTTCCATGATTTCAATATAGCGAGACACTTCTTCGATATGCGGGATTCCATGCAAAATCGTTTTGCCTTTGTTGAGGAGTGAGGCACAGAGCATGTTTACCGCGCCGTTTTTTGAATAGTTGGTGCGAACAGAACCGTGCAGTGGTCGTCCACCGGTGATTTCAAAGTCGATACTTTTGGAAAGAGAGAGGATTTGGTGCCCAAGCAGTTCGCTTACTTTTGCAAGTTGAGAGATGGTGAGATTTTGTTCGCCCTTTTCCATACGAGCGATGGCACTTTGAGCAGAGCCAAGTGCTTCTGCGAGCTCGGCTTGAGTGAGTCCACGTTCTTCACGTAGGTTTTTTATAAATTCACCGATTTTTGCTTGGTCCTCCTTTGTTGTATTATTTTTTTTGCGCATTGTATTTAATTTTGTATTTGCTAAAGCCTAAAGCCTAGAGCCTAACGCCTAATGTCTTGTCTTTTACACTTTATCTCATATATGATATATTTGCAATATGTCCGGTAGTAGAAAATGGTATTGCGGAAATAGAGGAAATAGAAATTTTTACTAAGGATTATAATTATTATTTACATTTAGTAATGGCGATTTTGAACCGCAAAGTTCTATGCCATTTCTCACTACCGGATATGGCAATCTCGCGACAATTTGACGTAGAGCTCTCGCGCATTTCCACATTTCAAATGGGTGGAAAAGTAGCAGAACTTGTGAGTGTGGAAACCGAACAGGATTTGAAAGAGCTTTTTATGAGTATGGCTCCCGATCGCAAATGGTTTATTCTCGGCGGTGGCTCAAATGTTGTTTTTCCCGATGGTGATAGTGATATCACGCTTATTCAATTTACTCCGCAACCGATTCGATTTGAAAAGAAGAGCGAGGAGGAGATCTATCTTATTGCTCCTGCAGGTGCCGTTTGGGACACAGTCGTCGCCGAAGCAGTCGAGCATGGCCTTTCTGGAATTGAAGCCTTGTCGGCGATTCCTGGAAGCGTTGGGGCTACACCAATTCAAAATGTGGGTGCATATGGTGTAGAAATTGCCGATGTCTTCGATTCGGTACGTGCGTTTGATACAGAAACAAAAAAACATATTACATTATCAAACAGTGATTGTCGTTTTGGGTACCGCGATAGTATGTTCAAGCATGAAGGTAAGGGACGATACATTATTACTGAAGTGACGTATCTACTTTCAACCGACGAGCCCAACGTACCGCAGTATCCAGGAGTGGCAGAATATCTTGCTGGAAAAAATATTACTCGCGCGTCACTTTCTGATATACGAGATGCGATTATTTCTATTCGCAGTAGCAAGCTTCCAGATCCTCGCACAATTCCTTCTGTTGGATCATTTTTTAAAAATCCATTTGTTCCGATTGAACTCGCGACAAAATTGAAAGCAGAATTTCCGAGTCTCGCTGTTTTTCCCGTGAATGAGTCTTTGAGTAAGGTCGGCGCCGGCTCGCTTATCGATGTTGCAGGGCTCAAAGGCAAGCGATTTGGCAATATTTCGATATATAAAAACAATGCACTGGTATTGGTAAATGAAGGGGGGGCGACTCGTGAAGAGCTCAAGAATGTAGTCGCAATGATTGTGGACGAGGTGCAAAAAAAATTCGGTGTCGCAATCGAACCAGAACCAGAATTGCTGGAATTTTAAATTACGGAGGCAAGACCTCTGTATGTGCGGAGGTCTTGCCTCCGTGAGTGCAAAATGAAAAATATATGACTACACATTCAAACAATCCGCTTCAAGGAAAAACACTCGAATCAATACTCACATTTTTGGTTGAGCACTATGGCTGGCAGGAACTCGGCGAAATGATTCGTATCAATTGCTTTGTGATAGACCCAAGTATCAAGTCGAGTCTTACATTCTTGCGAAGAACTCCGTGGGCACGCAAAAAAGTTGAAAATCTCTATATTTGGACGATGCAGAAAATCGACAGCTAGAGTAAGGAAAAGGAAAAAATGAAGTTATGCACTTTTGCTTAAAAATAATACGTTTGTTTTATTGTGCAGTGATATAATATATTTTATACAACTCGGTTATTACTATTGATTTCTTATGAGGGTAATTTTATTCACTCGAATTTTTTTAGGGATATTATTTTCTTGCTTCATTTTCTTTGTTGTTTTTTTGTTTACGCATACTGATTTGAGAGCTACTGTTTTTTCTGGCTCTGGTGCGGGTACACCTGCTGATCCATATGTTATTACGAGTTGTCTCCAATTACAGGAGATGTCCAACAATCTTTCCTCTTCATATATTTTGGGAAATAACATTGATTGCGCAGATAGCAACGGGTGGAACGCTGGAGCTGGATTTATACCAATAGGTGACAATACTACTCGATTTTCAGGTACATTTGATGGACAAAGCAACACAATAGATAAATTATATATTAATCGTCCTGAATTAATTGGTGGCGGACTTTTTGGAGTAACAGACGGAGGGTCAATAAGTAATGTGTCATTTACCAATATAACAATAAAAAGTGAAGTGAATGGTGGTGATTTTGGAGCCGCTGCGGGCGAGGTATATGGTACTAATCTAAAAAATATTTCTGTTACAGGTGCCACTATCATTTGTCATTCCTCGCCTTGTGGTGGTGTCATAGGCAGTATGTGGAATAAAAATATAGCTTGGAATACGGTTTTTAATAATACAGTGGATAATTTATCTGTAAACTCTTCGTCTATTACGAATCTTGAGACTTCTCCCTACAGTGGAGCCGGCGGAGTGATCGGATATGTGGGGGCATATGACAACCCCAGCGATGATGGCAGTATCACACTTACGAATTTGTATGCGGGGAGCGGAGTTTCTGTGTATACAAAGGCTGGCAATGCGGGTGGCCTTATCGGTTTTGCTGATTCTTCGTCGGGCGAAGGCAATAAAAGCACACTCGTTCTTTCTGATAGTTATTCAGATGCATCAGTAAAAAAAGATACGCTCAATCTTGGTCTTCTTGGGTATCCGGGTGTTGGTGGACTTATTGGAAATGTTGACCTTGAACCTAATCCCGATCTCGATAGTTCTGCGAGTCTTTCTATTTTTCGAACTCATTCAACCGGAACAGTTGAAGGTCTTGATAATGTTGGCGGACTTATTGGGTATGTTGGAGGTATCGCAAATGTCGGTCGTGATTCAACGATTACTATAACCGACAGTTATTCGACTTCTCCAGTTACCGGTCAGGCGAATGTCGGTGGTCTTATTGGCACGATTAATACAACAAATGGAAGCGGTGCTTACACGGGAACTTTTTCAAATCTCTATAGTACGGGAACAGTTACCGGAACGGATTCTGTCGGAGGACTTGTCGGTTTAATTTATGGGCATATTGATACTACGCTTTCAATCAGTAATTCGTATACGAGTAGCTCTGTTGTAGGCCATAATAAGGTTGGAGGATTTGTCGGCTACTCACATCCTGATGGTGGAGTTGTCACTCTTGATAAACTCTACTCAACCGGTGCGGTTACTGCAACCAATTCTGGTACCGACGATTATGTTGGAGGTTTTGCTGGGTATATTGATACGGGAACTACCACTTCGAATGTTTTTACCACAAGTAAAGTTTCTGGAAATTTGACTCATCAAGGAGGTTTTGTTGGTGGGTATACTGGTATGCACATTGTAAACAATTTTTACGACTCGACTGCAACAACAAAAACATTATGCACTGGGATTGATTTGACCGATCCAGCAGATTGTACTGGAGTGAACACAGATGGTACCGACAACTCACGATTTAAGGGCAATTACACCGTTGCCCCGCTTACCATCTGGGATTTTATTAGTGTTCCGATTTGGGACGCAGTAAGAACATTTTTTCCAACGCTACATTCTATAACTGCCGATGATGTTGTTGCTCCACCAATTACAATTCCTGTTGTTATGACTCCTTTTGCTTCATCTATAACGGCAACCACCGCGGTTTTAAATGGGTCTATAACTAATACTGGTGGAGAAAATGCAACTACATACGGATTTAATTATGGACTGACGGGAAGTTATGAATTAGCTCCTGTTTCTGAGTCCGGAAGCTTTGGATTGGAAACATTTTCTGAAAATCTTACAAATCTTACTTGCGCCACTACATATCATTATCAATCCTTTGCCATAAATTCTGCCGGTACTGGTACAAGTACTCCAGACGCGACATTTTCTACGGCACCGTGTCCGGCTCGAGGGGGTGGGGGAGGACGACCTGCTCCGATTTTGTCAGCAAGTTCATCGTCAACCGCGACCAGTTCATCTACAACGATTCCGGTTGTCACTGAAACACCCACACCAACAAACACTCCTGTGTCTGAAAATAAACCATTTGTGTTTGTAAAAAATTTGAAGCAATCGTCAATAGACGATGATGTGAAAGCTCTGCAACTATTTCTAAATACTCACGGATTCAGTCTTGCAAAAAATGGCGCTGGTTCATCGGGAAACGAAACTACATTCTTCGGGTCAAGAACAATTCGATCACTTATTAGATATCAGACCGCAAATGGTATTGCGCCAGCGCATGGATTTTTTGGTCCAATTACACGGTCGTTTGTGAATAAGATAATTTCAGGAGAAAAAACCTCGAACTAATTTTGTAAAAAAATATGCAAAACAAAATCACCAGAAAGGAATAACGATACAGAACTTCATATTCCTCTTTTACAACAAATTAATATCAACAAAGACGAGCTTGGCTTGTAAAGCACAGATTGCATATCCCGATGGGAAAAAGGATTGACCTACCCGTATCCAACAAATCTTGGAGACCTTGGTCGGCTATTCAAGGCACCACCGATGACACTCTACCCTGATACATTTAGTTATTAGTCTTTTCCACAACTACTTGGCATTTCTTGTAACCTATAGTATATTAAGAGTGTATCAATACGAAAAGGGACCCGAAAGGAGAAATACCTAAGGGGCCTTTTTCATTTGTGGTTGTAAGCTATCTTAGCCTTTATGCTCGACTGCTCAAGGTAATCATAAAATTCCCCACCCAGAGACTTATATAACGAAGAAGCAAATTTCCTATTAGGAAACAGCATCTTGCCGAACTTCCCTTTCTTTACGAGATAATCAACCAGCTTTTTATAATCTCCGTCACCCGAAATGATGAAAGCTTTTCCGAACGGTTCATTGTCAACAAGCTTTCTCATTACACCGAAAACAATATCAGAATCAACATTACCCTTTTTGTGGCCTTTCAGAGCGGCTGAGTGTTCCCTAAAGGATAATATGAATCCGGTTTTTTGCAGACTGTCATACAAATCTTGTTCGTCACCGGAGACAAAGCCCAAATAATAGTAGGCTTCTGTAATTTTGTACTTCTCTTTCAGGTAAACTCGAAATTTTGCATGGTCAATAGACCAACCACATTCTTTTGTACCTAAATGTAGATTCTGTCCATCGATGAAAGCAATGTTTGATTCTTCTTGCATCAACAGATTATATCACTATTTAATTATCGTGGGCTATGTGATGTTTCGAACAATCTTCAGTAGCATTTTAAGCCTGCGCTTTTGGGTGGCTTCGTATTCTTCAAGTTTCATACGCAAGCCAAGAAGTTGGCTTGCTATCGCGCCACTCATTAAGTTCGGTGCGCGATAGAGGACCACGAGTACGTTTTTCGACCACTACTGGGTCAGTACACCTTTTCAATAATTTTTGAATGAGAATACATCCAAAATTATAATGAAAAGCTTTTCGAATCCTCTACGCAAGCCAAGAAGTTGGCTTGCTATCGCGCCACTCATTAAGTTCGGTGCGCGATAGAGGATTCGAACCTCTGACCCTCCCCACGTCAAGGGGATGCTCTACCAACTGAGCTAACCGCGCATATATGCAAGCACGTATTGAGCGTACCAGAAAATACTAAAAATTCAACCATGGATTGATTTATTTTAAAAATCAACGTATAGTGCAGTTAACCTATTCAATTCATTCATAAATCGTTAATTATGAACACGAAAAAATATGACCTTATTGTTGTAAGTGCGGGAGATCCAAAGCTCGACACTTTTATTTGTTCAGCTGGTTTTACGGTTGAGGCACCAAACATTGATGCAATACTATTCTGTGTTCCTCCAAGAGCTCAGGTAAAAAATGTGTTGTACCTAGCTTCTTTTTATAAGGTAGGTACACAAAAAACTGTTAAAGAACTTTGCCGTTCATTACTGCATACTGATGTTTCAGAAAAGGAAATGACGGTACTTATTCTTGAGGATAGTTTTTTTAACACACTATTTTCTCATTCATTGCTCATGGTTATTTTAAAGTCATTTTTGAACTCAAAGTTCAATGTTGTTTTTGCTCCATTTGTTCCAAGATCCATTTCGTTTAACAGACAATTCTTCTGGATTTATCCAAAGGAAGATCTAAAGGGGATGCATATGAAACAATTATTCCTGGATCAAAACAAGAAAAATTTTTCCTATAACTAGTTTTTGTTTTTTTGATTTATACCGCTGCATTATTTGTAGCGGTTTTTTTGCGGAGAGAGGGAGATTCGAACTCCCGATTGAGTTTCCTCAACGCTGGTTTTCGAAACCAGTGCCTTCAACCGCTCAGCCATCTCTCCAGTATTCAATTTTTGTAGAGATGGCCTCGCGTTCTCCGAACACCACCTATGACAAACTTGCTCCGCAAGTATATGTCATTTCCGCAGATAGCGGAATCGGATGAAATATGAAGAAATTCATATTTCATAGCCATCTCTCCAATGTTTTGCTTATTTGTAGAGATGGCTTCGTGTTCTCCGAACACCACCTATGACAAATCTTGCTCCTCAAGTAGATGTCATCTCTCCAATGTTTAACCTCGACATCCTACCATTTTTGATTGTTTGTCTCAAATAAAAAATCCAGCAATAGTAGGTTGCTGGATTGTGTAAAAAATAAAAACAAATTATTGCATTCTTGCCTGGCGCAATTTCTGGGCTTGAAATTGGTGATTAAAACTGGAGTGTCCAGTATGAGAAATTGTTGAGGGTGTACTTGATAAAAAGGATATTGTCTCACTCTTTTTAAAGTGAACGAATCCGTCTATTTCAATGTAAATTCTATCCCCGACAGATATTTCATCAGGACTCAATCCTGGACTAATAATAATCTTACCATCTTCAAAGGAAGTGTTAGCAATTGCTGTTCCATTGCAGGATGGCTCAGTAGTAGTACTAACGTTAGATTGTTTTGTGTAGTCAAGAAACTGTTTTCCTTGCATTAATTTTGAAATTTCGGCATAGATTTCACCGATATTATTCTCGGTAACTAATAGTATTTCCATAAGCTGTATTTATAAAATATGTAAATGTGAATTTTCTTTAGTGTAATACTCTCTCTAATTAAAGTCAAAAATATTTGTTTTTCATACTTTCTGCTATAGTGTCATCGATATGAATAGACAAGAAATTTTTGAGATCGTAAAAGAACTCGTCATCAAACACAATCCACTTTTGATAGGGAAGGCGAGTCTCTCTGGTGATGTGTATGACCATGACGTAGAAGGAATTGTTATTTTTCTTGTTGATAAATCAAATGTGATAAATAGAGAAACGATAGCGAAACGAGTTCTCTTTGTATTTAAAAATTCATTTAGCAAAGAGGCTGCAAAGGATGCGCCATATGTACTCGCTCGACTTTCTAAAGATATCTTCGAAAAGGTAAAAGTATAAATATTGACACATGCTCTTTTTTGAGTTAGAGTATTTCAAATATTTTTGAACACCTAAATTTTCTTTATGAAAAAAATAGTGCTTACGGCCTTGCTCATTGCAGGTCATTTTTTAAGTTTTTCCCAGCAGAATGAAACTGGAAAACTGAAAGAAAAAACGATGGGAGAACTTTTGTTTTCTGCTGAAGGAGGTTGGAGTCTGCGGGCACCGACTGAGATCGACGGCGAGGATCACCGAGTGTTTATGCCATATGGCCGATTTGAGTACGGCCCGACAGTGACATACAAGCGTCACCGTATTGGAAAGAAAATGTGGTATGGGGCATCACTTTTGTATGATGTTCAAAATAATGAACTCTTTGCACGTGGTTTTGTAGGTGCTTTCTATTTTCGTTTCGGCGGAAAACTTGGCACCGATGAGACAGAAGCAGCAATTGGGATCCGTCCAAAACTGTATCAATACAAATTTGCTACACTGCTGGGCTTTATCGAGGTAGAAAAAGTGCAGACCGCAATCAATGGTGGGGTAACAATTGAGTGCGACATATTCGCGCTCAAAAATAATAAAATTGAAGAGGAAGAGGAGTAAAAATTATAGAAGTAAAACCGGACAACATTCGTCCGGTTTTTATCTTTTTACCACCCTACCCTTTGTCAGTTTTGTTTTTTATGCTATAGTACGAAAAGCGCTCTCGGGCGTTTTTATATAAGTTTTTTGGTTATCGTTTGCGGTTAGTTGAGAACACATGGGATGTGTTCGAAAGCCTTTTCAACCTTGAGAAGGTCGTAGTTGTTCGATAGAATCTAACTTAGTTATATATCAATATTGGCTCTATCGTCTAACGGTTAGGACACGGCCTTTTCAAGGCTGTAATCGGGGTTCGATTCCCCGTAGAGTCACAAATTTTTTTGGAGAAAAATGTAGTGATTTTAAAACATAATGGGATTATGTTTTAAAAGAATCGAAAGCCGGACTGTGGCGACAGGAGGCGGGGTCGCGAGATTTTTCAGCAGAAAAATACTTGTGACCGATACGCGAAGCTTCCCCGTAGTTGGGTTACGAAAATTCTGAGTGATGATGAAGAATTATTTGTTACACAGGCTATCTTGCGTGCTTTAGCATTCAAAATAAATTTAAAATTAATGACCATACAAACCCTCTCAATTCAGACGGAAGAAAATAATTCTACCTACCCGACTTTTGCACCTCATCAATTTCTACAAAATGCTGAGATAGATTATTTTACAATGAGACTACTAACCCCGTATGCCTCTTTGCTTTATACAAAAATTGCTCACAATGCAGCAGAATGTTTAGAAAAAGTAATGAAAGCTTTTTTAATAATGCGTGGTCAAAAAACTGCTCCTGAAGTAGAGAAGCTTGGTCATAATCTTGAAAACATCAGAATTGAATGTATAAAAATTGATGATTTTTTCAATGACCCCAACCTAGAAGATTTCTGCAAAAATTATTCTGGAGACAAAAAAGGAAACGAGGTACTACGCTATGGATACATCAAAAACACAAAAGGTTATGGAATAAACCTAGATAGCATTATTCAACTAACAGATAAGTTTTTTCTAGGTACTTTTCTGAAAATTGACAACCTTAATTTTGCTGTTTCTACCAGCAATCTTGCTTCCTTATTTTATCCGACAAATTTTCAAAACCACTTTTTAGAACGCTTTACTCCGCAAGCAATATCTCAAATGAGAATCCTCATGGGCAGCAATAACCAGTATTTGGATGGTTTTATAAAAGCAGTTGAACAATTTTGTCTTCAGCTTGAAAATAATAAAAAAGCACCCACTCAATGAGCAGATGCTTTATAATGACACTGGTTTCATGTATATTACTTACTTTCTTCATCCGGGACCCAAAACATAAATAGGTCGTCTTCAGTAAATTCATCATGCAGATTTGATGCATTGAATGTACACAATGTCCAGAAATCCTCAGAATTAGGGCTTGGACAAAATGCGTAATAAGGAAATTCCCGGCCATCGGTAACTACATCAACCGCAAACCACACTTTTCTTCTTTTGGGTAATTTTCCTTTACTCAAACAAAATTGTAACGGAACATCTTCAGGGAACAATAGCAATCCCTGTTCCAATGCGGCCTTCCATATTTTGATATACGGAATGTTAGCACCAAACAAACCGAGTTCAGACACAGGAATTAATACAGATTTGCAGTTTCTTTTTTCTTCAGGAAGTTTTTTACTTACCATGTTCGTTGAAATTCCACTCCGTACATAGTATTTTCCTTCCTGGGAGTTGGCTGACCTAACAGCTTCGTACAGTAATCCGTATGTATCAATTTTTTCAGTTTGGCCAGAGGCAATGATTGCCTGAATGATTGACCATTTCTTTCTATTCATAAATGTGAGTTTTTAAAATTGTTTCCTTTATTCTATCATATTTATGTATATTGTCAATATCCAATAAAGCCTTTATATATTAAGATATATAACTAAGTTTCAATAGCATTAAGGGCTTAATTCTTTTACTCCTAATTGCCCAATTTGTTGGTAAATAGGCTTATTTTCAAAGTTGGCTATAATGCTTCCAAGCTCACTGAAGAATTTGATGTAGGGTTTTGAATCTGGTATCGTTAAGGTCACAAATTTTTTCAGAGAAAAAATGTAGTGATTTTAAAACATAATGGGATTATGTTTTAAAAAAATCGAAAGCCGGACTGCGACGGCAGGAGGCGGGCTCGCGAGATTTTTCAGCAGAAAAATACTTGTGACCGATACGCGAAGCTTCCCCGTAGAGTCACCGGTTCAAAAATGCGCTCAGCTTCGGCTGAGCCATTTTTGTTCGGTGACTCTAAACGACTGAACTGCTTCAGTCGTGACGGGGAATCGAAAGACTTTTCTATGTTTTGTTTACAAAACGAGAAAAGTACCTGGCTACGTGGTAGCCGATACTCGAAGCTTCTCCGTAGAGTCTAAAAAAATAACACAATTTATTTTTCACCCAAAATAATAAAAACTCTCCCTAAGGAAGAGTTTTTTGAGTTTTTGTTCTTTTATACTGCAGTCTCCACACTGCCAAATGTGTTAGTATCATGACTGCAATTGCAATAATGAATAAATACAATGTTGTTTCTCTTTCGGGTGTCTTGCGATTTACAAGTGAAAATAATGCGTATGCGAAGAATGGCATACATAGTACGTCTAATGAAAGGAATAAAATAGGATGGTTGGCACTGTATAATGGAACGTTGATTCTTGATATTACCTCATTGTAAATCATTGCAGTAATTAAAACCGCAAATAGTACGGGCAACAAACTCATCAAATTCATAACACGAAGTTTTTAAGGTGAACAATGCTATTTACCTCAATAGTACTGCGTTCGTGGTGGATGTCAATGTGCGAAATTGCTCATTTTTTGCTACTATCTTTTAGATGAAAAAGACCGATATTGTAATACTCGCTGGCGGTTTGGGAAAGCGCATGCAGACTGAAATCCCAAAAGTCCTCAATGAACTCCGTGGAAAGCCAATGATTCGTCATGTGATCGAATCGGTAGAAAAATCTGGTGTGTGTGAGGTGCCTGTAATCGTGGTGGGAAAGAAACGCGAGATGGTAATGGAAGAACTTGGCAATGGATACCAATTCGCGATTCAAGAAGAACAACTCGGTACTGGACATGCCGTACTTTGTGCTGAAGAAATTTTAAAAAATAATAACGTGCCCGTGATGGTGCTCTATGGCGACATGCCATACATTAGTGCTCCGACAATTGCCAATATTGCAAAGACGCACGTGGAAGAGCGGGCTATTCTCACGATGGCGACGGTGACCGTTCCTGATTTTGAACAATGGCGTGCGGGATTTTTTGATTTCAGTCGAATTGTTCGCGACGCGAATGGAAAGGTTGTACGAACGGTGGAGAAAAAAGATGCAATGGAAGCAGAATTGAACATTCATGAAGTGAATCCATGTTATTTTTGTTTCGATAGTACTTGGCTCTGGTCACAACTTCGCACGATTGGAAATAGTAATGCGCAACATGAATACTATCTTACCGACTTGGTAAAAATCGCAATGGAGAGTGGAGTCAAAATTGCCACAGTGAGTATCGATCCAAAAGAGGCGCTAGGGGTGAATACAAAGGAGCATTTGGCACTGTTGCATACAATATAAAAACCCTCCGAGTGGAGGGTTGATGTATGTTATTTTTTGTTTAGCCTGAGTTCAAAGAGAATGTTTCGTAAGTCCCAGAATGCATTATGGATCAATCCATACTCGGTTGAAACATTTTTTCTTTCCTCTTCCTTTTTCTTTTTAAGGAATTCGTTGGAAAGTTCTGTAGCTTTGAGCGCGAGATCTATAAGCACTTCATTATTTATACTGTAATCTTTGCGTGTAGGTATTAGTGTTTTATCTGCGATATTATTATGTTCTAACTCGCTAGTTATAAAGGAGGTGCATTTTTTACGTATTTCCTTTGGAAGAACTGAGATTTTGTTGTTTACCAGCGTTTTAATGCTCGTCATCACTAAAAGTGTTTGCAAAGATGCTTTGTATTTACTATTTATCATAAGGAAAAGATTTTTTCTTACTTTATCGATTTTTAGATGAATGTCAAACGAACTCGCCCCGATTTTGCTCGACGCAGTAGGTGATTCTGCTGAATCAAAAATCGGGGCGTTGTATTTTTCTAACACCAAACACCAAACACCTACAACCAGTTTTGTTATTTAGTCTTATGCAACCACTGATAGATATCTTCGAGTGCGCGTACTGCATCACCAGCAGCGATGTTGTTTTGATGATAGAGCACATCGGTCACATCACCTGCAGCCCAGATGCCAGGCACGCTTGTGGCCTGTGTGCGAGGGTCTATTTTGATACTACCAACTTCATTTTGATCTACAATTCCTTTTACATAGCCAGAGTTTGGAATTTGTCCTACTTCAACAAAAATTCCTTTTGCTGAAATTTTTTCTTCCCTAAACGCTTCATTAGAAGCGTCGGGCAATCCGGCTTCGCCGGATTTAGCCGTACCCGTTGCAGTATGTCGAACAGTCATACCTTCAACAAAATCTCCACCA
This sequence comes from Candidatus Nomurabacteria bacterium, assembly GCA_023267275.1. Taxonomy (GTDB): domain Bacteria; phylum Patescibacteriota; class Minisyncoccia; order Phycocordibacterales; family UBA9973; genus CAITQP01. Next base: position 22,697 of record JAHFNO010000021.1, read on the forward strand.
TATACATCCATAAGTTCTACATCAGTAATCGCCATAAATTTTGGATCCTTCATTGTTTGCATAACCGTAATTTGATCGGCGCGGAAATTTGCACTGCGATTGAGGAGTGTTACGCTTTTGCAGTATGCGAGAAGTTGGGCAGCCGTTTCAAATGCTGCATTTCCTCCACCGATCACAATGACATCTTCGTCGGCAAAAATGGGTCCATCACATGAAGCACAGTAGGTGAGTCCTTTGTTTTCAAATTGCATTGCGCCAGGAATGTCTATTTTTCGACGTTGTGATCCTGATGCGATAAGAACGGCGCGAGATTGAATCGTCTCATTTTTGTTTGTTGAAATAGAAAAATTTCCTGCCGTGCCAGTAACGGCAGTGACAAGAGAACCTTCTTTGATTGTGAGATATTCTCCCGAATATTCAAAAACATGTGCCTTGAGGCTCTTTGCGAGATCGGCGCCAGAAATATGTGGAGTACCAATCCAGTTTTGAATGTCAGTAGAAACGGTCGATTGACCACCAAATTCCCCAGCGACAATAACCGCTTTCAAGCGTTTGCGTGCTGCGTATATTGCTGCAGCACTGGCTGCTGGTCCTCCTCCGATAATTACTAAGTCATACATAATGAGTATTCAGTATACAGTATTTTGTATACAGTATGAAATTCATAATAGATTTGATGTGTATTTATACCAAATACTGTATACAGAATACTGTATACTTGTCGTCCAAAAAAATAAGTCCTGGATCCTGAAACAAGTTCAGGATGACCTGTCGAGTGCACAGGTCACTTTTTTGGACGACGGAGAAATGCGGGAACTGCACTCCAATCTTCAGAATCATCGCCGAATGTTGGGATATCGTCGCGGTCTTTTTCAACACGCTTTACGAAATCACTCGCCATTGGCGCAGTTGCTTGAACTGCTGGTTGTTCTTTTTTTGCCGCTGGAGCTTCTGCTACTGGAGCAGAAGATTTTTCAGCAAATGATGGCTGGAAGAGTGAACGCTTTGGAGAATCAGTTGGGAAGCCTGTGGCAATGACAGTCACTTTGACTTCGCCTTTTTTCAAACGCTCGTCGCGGATAGTACCGAAGATAACACGAGCTTCTTTGTCGATAGATTCAGTGATCACTTTCGCAGCATCCTGGATTTCGTGGATAGTGAGATCGTCGCCACCTGAGATTGCAAAGAGAACGCCACGTGCACCATTGATTGAAAGTTCGAGAAGTGGGGAATTGATTGCTTCTGTTGCCGCTTTTACTGCACGACCTTCGCCAGAACCAAGACCAATACCCATGAGTGCACTACCAGTGTCTACCATGATTGATTTGATATCGGCAAAGTCGACGTTGATGACACCAGGAGTGGTGATGAGGTCGGAGATACCTTCTACTGCCTGTTGCAAAACTGAGTCACAGAGTGCAAATGCGTCGCGGAATCCCATATCTTTTCCAGCGATCTGCATGAGTTTGTCGTTTGGAATCACAATGATTGCATCTACCTCTTTTGAGAGTTCAGCAAGACCTTCTTCGGCAATGCGTCCGCGCTGAATTCCTTCAAAGAAGAATGGCTTGGTGACTACGGCAACAGTGAGGATCCCTTGTTCCTTTGCTGCGCGGGCAACGATTGGCGCTGCGCCTGTTCCTGTTCCTCCTCCCATACCGCAGGCGATGAAGACCATGTCAGAACCTTTGATGACGTCCTGAATTTCTGCTTTTGTTTCTTCAGCTGCTTGTTTACCCACTTCTGGATTCATTCCAGCACCAAGACCACGGGTAAGATTTTTACCAATGTGAATTTTTTTGTCGGCAAGCGAGTTGTGCAAGTCCTGAGTATCGGTGTTCATAACAATGAACTCAACACCACGAACTTTTGCGTTGATCATGTGGTTGATAGCGTTCTTTCCAGAACCTCCAACTCCGATGACTTTGATGCGAGCGAATGTCTCAATCTCAGGATTTACTTTTGCCATATATGATAAGGGTTTTCGAGCAGGGAGCCCGGATACCAGAAAAGGGATAATAACGACGAACGAACTTCCTGCATTCTAGCAGATATTTCAAAAAAGCAAATGCGTGGAAAGGTGTATTGACAATAAAAATAACCGGTTCATAATTGAGGTGATAAATTATTTGCGACATTCCACCCCTCAACGCAACAGACCGCACTAGCGGTTTTTTCTTTTTCTAAATAGTTTCTTCTCTCTCATCACTTCATTTGGTGTCTTCCACTTCAGTTTTTCTCTCGGAGTAT
>JAHFNO010000004.1:0-63561 GCA_023267275.1 Candidatus Nomurabacteria bacterium
AATACTCCGAGAGAAAAACTGAAGTGGAAGACACCAAATGAAGTGATGAGAGAGAAGAAACTATTTAGAAAAAGAAAAAACCGCTAGTGCGGTCTGTTGCGTTGAGGGGTGGAATGTCGCGTAAATGAATTTAATAGAATTATACTACTTATAATATAATAAGTCAATAGCAAAAAATAAGCCTAATATTAGGCTTATTTTTTACATTCTTATATTGTATTCAATTAATTAAAAACACACTGTGTTTGACCTGGTTGTAAACCTGCATGCGTATCCCCTGTTTTACCAGTGATATCAACGCAAACATAATTGTTGGCTTCAATATGGATTGATGCTGCCCAAGACTGAGCACTGTCATTACAAACAACATTTCCACTGTTTTGCTTCACAGACTGAAAAATCGTTGTGATTGCATCATCTTTACACACACCCGCATAACTACCATTTTTTTCTTTCGCCAATTCAGCCAATGCGCGCATTTTTGATGATGCACCCATATACATAATTCGATTATTTTGCGCTACAGTATTTACCTGTTCATCATTTACACTTTCTTGATCGCCAGGAGCTGTATGAGTGAATGTAAATACATAATCCCCGGGATTGATTGTTTTACCAGCTACTTTTTCTGGAGTTACACTTGAAAGTACAACTGAATGCCCCTTGTAGCTTTGTGGCTGACCGAGAGTAAATACGATAGATTTGCTGAGCAATCCATACTTCCCTGCAATACGCACACGAACTGTTCCTGCCTGGATACATTGAACACCTTTAGGACAACGGCTATCTTCCGCAACTTCTGCAACAGTAGCTTTTACTCCATACGCTTCCAGAACATCACCGAGTTTTACGGTAAGTTGTTTTTCACTTCCGGTAATTTTTCGAGTTTCAGATTTTGCCGGAACAGAAATAGAAGTTGATGGGGTTTTCTTAAACCATGAAAGTGGGTTCCACCAAGCAGCATGTGCGTGAGCTGGAACAACTCCTACCATCATGAGAACAAAAAGTGTGACGAGTGTAATTTTTTTCATAAAAAATGATTATGATTGATAATTAGTCGAAGTAATTTTTGAGACGAAGGATGCGTTCGTGTGTGCGGAGTTTTTCATGCACCTTGGCTTCGATCTGACGAATACGTTCACGAGTAACACCGAACTCTGTTCCCACTTCTTCAAGTGTGTGCTGTACGCCATCTGAGAGACCGTAACGCATTTCAAGAATCTTGCGCTCTTTTGGAGAAAGCTCATCAAGAACACTTCTCACCTGGTCTTGGAGAATACGGTAACTTGCATCTTGATCTGGGCGAAGAATCTTGTCGTCGGCGATAAATTCACCGCGAGTTGATTTCTCATCATCATCACCGATTGGCTGTTCAAGCGAAACAGTATCTTGAGAAATATTTTCAATCACGTGCACCTTTTCTACATCGATGCCCATTTCAATAGCGATTTCTTCTGCGAGTGGATCACGTCCGAGGTCTTGCGCGAGACGACGATAGACTTGTTTGTATTTTGAGATTGTTTCCACCATGTGCACTGGAATACGAATAGTGCGTGACTGGTCGGCAAGCGCACGAGTAATAGACTGGCGGATCCACCAGGTCGCATAGGTTGAGAATTTGTAACCCTTTGTCCAGTCGAATTTTTCTACTGCCTTAAACAAACCAAGGTTTCCTTCCTGAATAAGATCGAGAAGTGTGAGATCACTTGAGCGTCCAACATATTTTTTTGCAATCGAAACTACGAGACGGAGGTTTGCACGGGCGAGCAAATTTTTTGCTTCCAAGTCTCCTGCTTGAATACGTCGTGCAAGATCTTTTTCTTCAGCTGCCTGAATGAGCGGGTACTGACCAATCTCTTTCAAATACATTTGAATTGAGTCGTATGCTGGATCGCTTTTTTCATCCTTGCCTCCTTCAATTGTGTCGATATCAAGCAAATTTCCACCTTCAAGCACGTCAATACCAGCAGTGTTGAGCTGATCGTAAAGCACATCAAGAAAATCAATGTCTGTTTCGATATTTGGGAATGAACGCAAGATTTCATCAAATGTGATAAAGCCACGTTTTCGGCCTTTCATCACCAGCTCAGCAGAACGCTCAAGTGGTGTCATGTTTGTCTTTGATTTCTTTACATTTGCGCGTCCAGCAGTAATTGCTCCGTTACCTTTGATTGCTTTTACTTTTTTTACCTTTGCAGGCTTTTTTGCTACAACCTTTTTTACGGGTTTTTTCGCCACGACTTTCTTTACCACTTTCTTTGCAAGCTTTTTTGCCACAACCTTTTTTACGGGTTTTTTCGCCACGACTTTCTTCGCTGGTTTTTTTGTTATCACTTTTTTCTTCTTTGTATTTTTTTTATTTTGCATTTGTATTTTCGCTAAAGCCTAGTGCCTAAAGCCTAATGCCTAATTTTTAAATCGACTGCTTTTAATAGTATTGAGGCGATTGGTTACTTTTTGTGATTCTTCTAGAATTTCTTGCAATGAAGTATTTCCTTCCGAACCTTCTGTGTCATTCATTTTCCGCATGAGTTCTTCGAGTTTTCTGCCAAGCATTTCTTCTTCCAGATTGTCGAGAAGTTCTTCAGTATCTTGTTTCAGGCGTTTCGGTTCATCGTACAGTGTCTCAACTTCAAAAATTCGTTCTTGTTTCTTGTCTTGTAATTTTACATACGCATTTTTGAATTGGTCACTTCCCATCACATCTTCCAATCGTTTTCGAAACGCTTCGAGGTCGATAAGTGGTGGAGCACATTCTTCTTGCCATACCAGTATTCCAAGCAGTCGATCTTCGATTTTTGTAGTGCGTGAATTGTCTTCTTGCAGTCTCTGCGGAGGAACGTTTGATGCTGACACTGGTTTCTTTTGAGGTGTGTCATTGCCTACCATCAATCGTACAACATCTTCTGCCAACGCTTCTTCGGGAATGCCAGTCTTCAAATGAATCTCTCGAATAAAATGTACGCGTTCGACAGCGGAAGGCATCACGGCGATATATGGAAGAATTTTATCACGAATCGCGCGCATGCGTGTATGTTCGGAGACTTTTGATTCCTCAAGCACTGAGAGATAGAAAAGGACAATGTGTTGCGCTCCATCAATGATTTTCTTCCACGCTTCTTTTCCGTGCAATCGAATCACATCTGCTGGATCTAAATCGGTTGGGAGTTTTGCAACTTTCACATTCATGCCGAGTGTGAGTCCGATGCGTTCGGCACGACCTGCAGCTTTCATTCCAGCTTTGTCGGCATCAAATGCAATAGTGAGATTTTTTGAAAGTGCGTGTACTTGTCCAAGACTCGTGAGCGCTCCGCGGTCTCCATCGGTTGTGAGTGAATCACCGAGAGCTGTACCAGAAGATGCAACAGTATTGGTAAATCCTGCCTGATGCGAGAGAACCAAATCCATTTGTCCTTCTACCAAAATAGCGAGGTCGCGTTTTCGAATTTCAAATTTTGCTTTGTCGAGTCCGTAGAGCACGCTTCCCTTTTTAAAAATTGGAGTTTCAGGAGAGTTGATATACTTGGCCGTCGACGCAGTCGAATAGGCTTTTCCTTGAACACCACTTCCATCATCATGCAAAATTCTTCCAGAAAAAGCGATAATGCGTGCACCAGAGTCTCCAATCGGAAACATTACACGATCACGGAAGCGATCATAAATTTCACCGTTTGGTTTGTCGTCAGGATGTTTTGCAAGACCGGAAAGCACAATTTCTTTGTCGGTAAAACCACTGGCACGCAAAAAATCAGAGAGCATTCTCCATTCTGCCGGAGCATATCCAATGCGAAAATGCTCTATGGTTTCTTTTGTTACGCCACGACCTTCAATATATTTTTTTGCATCATCACACAATTGAAATTGCTTTTGATAAAACGTTGTTGCGCATTCCATGAGCTCATACAAGCGGTCTTTTTCATTTCGTTCTTTTGGATCGCTTCCGCGGTACGGTTCAAGTGTGACACCAGCACGCAATGCGAGTACTTGTAGGGCGCCTTTGAAATCGAGTCCTTCGAATTGTTCAACAAATGAAAAGATGTCTCCCTTCGCACCACAGCCGAAGCAGTAATAACTGCTTCGGCTCGGTGAAATGAAAAACGAAGGTGACTTTTCATTGTGGAAAGGACAAATTGCTTTGTAATTTCCACCAGCTTTTTCAATTTTGAGGTAGGAAGAAACAACATCAGTAATGCTTAGTTTCTCTTTGATTTGTTCTACTAAAGTTGACATATTTTACTTTAATTTGCCTGCCCGTAAGAAGTGTACTCACTTTCCTTCTGGGGTTCAACGAATGATGACATATTGACTTTATTACTCTAATTGATATACTCTAATTACTTTTGGGATTACCCACCGATCCAGGACTTCGGTCCTGGTGATAATGAGAAAGCTCGAGCAATGCCTCGAGTTTTTCTTTTACCCTGGCAAAATCTGCACTATCGAGTGTAGTGAGACGACGCTGGAAACGATTAGTACTAAACATCCTTATTTGATGTAATAACGCAAATCTTTTTTGACCTTGTATTGGTATATCAATAAACCATGAGCCTATTTTTTCTTGCATAGAAAGAGGTATTCCAATGAAATTGTTTCGGGAAAGCTTTTTAAAAACTAATACGGGTCGTCTATAAGTCTCTCCTTTTCCGCATGATTCCTCAGCAATATTCATTCCTACGGCACACCACCAAACTTCACCAGTATGAAAAAGAAGATCGCGCTTTTTATTTTCTAGCTCTTTTTTCTTTTTATTCCACTGGTCAAAATCTTTACGCATAATTCTATTTTAGAAATGTTTATGGAAGTTTTTCGGTAATTACAGTTCCATATGGTTTTGTTTCCTGATATGGATCACCATTACATGAATTATTTAATGAACATACTGCAATCTTTTTCTGATAAGAAAAAGATTCTGATTTTGTATCTATTTTTATATTTCCAATATCATCAGAAATATATACAAACTTTCCAGTTGAAGCATTCAACATAACTGTTCCAGCAAATCCGCCACCGCAATTATAACAACCAGCGAGCATGAAGGTGACATAATTTTCTCCAAATGCATTCGTAAGGAATGCTGGACCTTTTGATTGCAAAGATGAATCTTTGTTTGTCCAAACAATACGATCACCATTGTTACTTGTTTGAATAATCTCTGTGTATGGTTTTACCTCTGTCTCAAAACTTCCAAGATTGTATGTTTTATATACAACTGTTTTGTTTTCATTTGAAATAGTTGAGGATGGGGTTCCAAGATTTTCAGGTGCAGGAATAGTTTCTTTTGTTGTCTCAGTAACAACAGGAGCAACAACCTTTTCAGGTATTCCATTTTTCTGCCAAAGTAAAAAACCTCCAAGTCCAATTACAATCATAACAAGTATCGCAATAATGATATTTTTTTTCATAGAATATAAGACTGCAGCACAGTATTAATATAATAATGAAACCAATTTCACTAGCACGGCAAGGGGTTACCCTTGCCGTGCTAAGAAATTCTTATTGTTCGTCCGCCTCTTGTTCTTTTTTCTCTCCGTTACCAGGAATACGCTTGTCGACAAATCCAGTACCTGCTGGGATAAGTCGTCCAATGATTACGTTTTCCTTAAGACCGCGAAGTGTGTCTACCCCACCGCGAATTGCGTTTGTGATAAGCACTCGGTTTGTATTTTGGAACGAAGCAGCTGAGAGCCATGACTTTGTAGTAAGTGCTGTTTCTGAAATACCGAGAACGAGTGAGTCTGCTTTTGCTTCTTTGAGACCCTTTGCTCGCATCACTGCATTTTCATCAAGCAATTCTACTGCTTCAACGATTTCACTTGGTGAGAATCCTGTTTCTCCAGCATCCTTGATCTTTCTTCGTGAGAACATCTGACGAATAATGATTTCGATATGCTTGCGAGAAATTGATGCTCCCTGCAATTCGTACACTTTGTTGATTTCGTGAATGATGTATTCTTCTGCTTTTTCGCGACCTCCGTATTTGAAGATTTCTGCGATGTCAGCTGATCCATCGGTCATGAGTTCTCCCTTCTTCACATTTGCACCTTTGGCAACGATTGCCTGGCGGTGTGGAGGAACGTCATATGTTGTTTCGTTTGCTTTGCCATCTACTTTTGTATCATGCAAGACCACGATTGAGCGTTCGTCTTTGTTGATGCGAATGTCGATAACAGTTCCATCATCATGTGCAACTACAGCTGGATTTTTTGGAAGACGACGTTCGAAGATTTCTTCAACACGTGGAAGACCGGCAGTAATATCGACACCTGCGAGACCTCCGGCGTGGAAGGTTCGAAGTGTGAGCTGTGTTCCTGGTTCACCGATAGCTTGTGCGGCAACGATACCTACAGCTTCACCCACCTTCACAAGATTGTTGCGTCCGAGGTCGAGACCGTAACAACTCTGACAGATTCCGTAAATTGTCTTACACGTAAGTGGCGTACGAACAAATGCTTCTGTGATTCCTGCTTGTTCAAGTTTGAGTGCCTCTTCTTTTGTGATGAGGTAACCACGCTTGTGAATCACATTGCCATCTTTGTCTTTCAAATCGGCAGCGAGAATACGTCCGCGGATTGTTTTACTGATTGGAATTTCGATTCCAAGAACAGAGTCCTTGCGCATCATTTTTCCATCCTTTGTTCCACAATCTTCTTCGGTCACAACCACATCTTGCGCAACGTCTACGAGACGGCGAGTAAGATATCCGGCTTTCGCAGTGTTGAGCGCTGTGTCGGCGAGACCTTTACGTGATCCGTGTGTACAGATGAAGTATTCAATTGGAGAAAATCCTTCCTTAAACGATGGGATGATTGGGAAGTCGATTGTACGTCCACTTGGGTTCACGATCATTCCTTTCATTCCGGCCATCTGTGTGAGGTTACTCATCGATCCGCGAGATCCTGAAGTGATCATATCGCTCGCAGAAGAGCCATCCACCATAGTTTCTGGAATAAGCTTTTCGATATCTTTCTTCACACCTTCCCAGATTTCGAGTACCTTGCGGTAACGTTCTTCTTCAGAAAGAAGACCTTCGCTGTATTGATGTTCAACTTCTTTTTGTTTGATGCGTCCGGCTGCAACAACAGCAGGCTTTCCTTCTGGAACGCGAATGTTGTCGAGACCCCAACTGATTCCAGATTTTGTACTGTAAGTAAATCCGAATGTCTTAATCTTGTCGAGCAAGTCTGGAGTCTTATCGATTCCGTAGTGCATAATGAATTCATCCACGAGTGCGTTCAAACGCTTCTGGTTGATTGTTTCGTTCATGAATGGGAAATCGTCTGGAAGAATCGAGTTGAAGAGAATACGTCCAACAGTAGTTTCAAATGGCTTGTTGTCGAATGCAGCATACTTTGCCTTTTCTGTTCCGAGCACAAGAATTTTTGCGCGGAGAGAAACTTCGTTGAATGAGTATCCAGTGATCGCAGCATTTGGTGTTGCAAACATTTTTCCTTCACCCTTTTGATTTGGCATGAGCTTTGTCATCCAGAAACATCCAAGTGCCATATCCATACGTGGAGATGTAATCGGATCACCGTTCTGTGGCTTCAAGAGATTTTTGTTTGAAGCCATGCGTTCCTCAGCTTCTTCTTGTGCTGGTTTTGAAAGTGGAACATATACGGCCATCTGGTCTCCGTCGAAGTCGGCGTTGAACGCTGGACAAACGAGTGGGTGTACTTGAATAGCATTTCCTTCAATGAGGATTGGCTGGAAAGCTTGAATACCGAGACGGTGCAATGTTGGCGCACGGTTCAAAAGAACACGCTTGCCTTTGATCACTTCTTCAAGGATAGCCCACACTTCTGGAATACCATCTTCAATGAGACGGTTTGCTCCACGAATGTTGTACGCGAGTTCACGTTCGATAAGTTTTGAAATTACGAATGGGCGGAAGAGTTCAAGCGCCATGTGCTTTGGAAGTCCACACTGAGAAAGTTTGAGTGTTGGTCCAACCACGATCACAGAACGTCCAGAGTAGTCCACGCGCTTTCCAAGGAGGTTTTGACGGAAGAGACCTTGTTTTGATTTCAAGTTGTCTGAAAGAGATTTCAAAGCACGGCGTTGTGCCTGGTTCATCGCAACACTATCGTTCTGACGAGCGATTGAGTTGTCGATAAGTGCATCCACTGCTTCTTGAAGAATACGCTTTTCGTTACGCAAGATAACATCTGGCGCACCGATTTCTTTGAGCTTGCGGAGACGATTGTTTCGGTTGATCACGCGACGGTAGAGGTCGTTGATATCACTTGTTGCATGACGTCCACCTTCAAGAGCCACCATTGGGCGGAGTGCTGGAGGAATCACTGGAATCACTGTGAGGAACATCCATTCTGGACGAATTCCTGATGTGATCATTGAGCGGATAAGTGAGAGACGCTTTTCAAGTTTGTCTTTTTCAACAGCACTTGCCTTTTCGTGTGCAGTTTCAGAAATTTCCTGGAGCTTTTTGAGATCAAGATTTTTCAATACAGAGTAAATAGCCTCTGCACCGATAGATGCTTCGAAACATGTTCCGTATTTCAAACTGTAGCGGTGATATGCGATTTCAGTGAGCACTTTACCTTCGTAAATTTCACCGATTTCTTTTTTCGCAGTCATCAAAAGCTCTTTGAGTTTTGTCTTTGTATCTTCATCGGCAGAAGATTTTACTTTTGTCTTGTACTCGTTTTCAAGACTCTTCAAAATCTTATCTTTTTCTTCCTGGTACACCTTCATCACAATGTATCCGGCAAAGTAAATTACTTTTTCCAAATCTGTTGCAGTGATGTTGAGGAGTACTGACATACGAGATGGTACGCCACGGAGGAACCAGATGTGTGCTACTGGAGTTGCGAGTTCGATGTGACCCATGCGTTCACGGCGAACAATACTGCGTGTGACTTCAACGCCACATTTTTCACAGATAATATCCTTGTAACGGATTCGGCGATATTTTCCACAGTAACATTCATAATCTTTTTCCGGCCCGAAGATGCGCTCGTCGAAGAGACCACCACGCTCAGAACGTCCTGTGCGGTAGTTGATTGTCTCAGGCTTTGTGACCTCGCCGTATGACCAATCGCGGATGCGATCTGGACTCGCGAGTTTGAGTGAGATTGATTCGAAACCAGTGTTTGTATCAATTGTTTTCATAGTTTTTTGTTTAGGCTCTAGGTTATTAGGGTTTAGGCTCTAGGTGTAGATTTTGTATTCTCTAGCGCCTAATGATCTAATGTCTAATTTTCCTGGCTACTATTATTTTCTCGACCAACTGAAGTTTCTTTTTGCAAATCTACATCGAGTGCCAATCCGCGGAGGTAGTTCAACATAACTGAGAATGATGCTGGAGTATTTGGCACTGGAATTTCTTCACCCTTGATGATTGCGTCGAATGCTTGTGAACGTCCGGTGATATCGTCAGATTTTACCGTGAGCATTTCGCGAAGTGTGTGCGATGCACCGTACCCTTCGAGAGCCCACACTTCCATTTCTCCAAAACGCTGACCTCCACCTTGTGCTTTACCGCCAAGTGGCTGTTGCGTAATAAGACTGTAGGGACCAATCGAACGCATGTGAATCTTGTCTTCCACCATGTGGTGCAGTTTGAGCATGTACATGATTCCCACGGCAACATCTTGTTCAAATTTGTCGCCTGTGCGTCCATCGAAGAGTGGAATCGATCCTGATTCTGGGAATCCAGCAGCTTTGAGTTCAGCTTTTATTTCGAAATCGCGAGCTCCAGCAAATGGAGGCACGATCGCTTGATAGCCGAGTGTGTTTGCAGCAAGTCCCAAATGCATTTCAAGAATCTGTCCGAGGTTCATACGTGATGGAACTCCGAGTGGTGTAAGGATTACGTCGACAGGTGTACCATCGGCCATGAATGGCATTTCTTCTTGTGGAAGAATTGTTGAAATAACTCCCTTGTTTCCGTGACGTCCTGCGAGTTTGTCACCCACTGAAACGTTACGAAGCTGAGCGACTTCAATAACCACTTTTTTGATGATTCCACTTTCGAGCTGATGACCTTCTGCACGTGAGAAAATCTTCACGCCGATGATACGTCCACGCTTTCCGTGTTCAAGACGCATTGATGTGTCTTTCACATCGCGAGCTTTTTCCGCAAAGATAGATCGGAGCAAGCGCTCTTCTGGAGTGAGTTCTGTTTCGCCCTTTGGAGTAATCTTACCGACAAGAATATCGTTTTCACGAACTTCAGCACCGATACGAATAATTCCTTCTTCATCGAGATCTTTCAATTTTCCTTCACCTACGTTTGGAATATCACGTGTTGTGATTTCGGGTCCGAGTTTTGTATCGCGCACGACACAAATAAATTCTTCAACGTGAATAGAAGTAAAGACTGAATCTTTTACGAGACGATCAGAAAGAATAATCGCGTCTTCGTAGTTTGATCCAGCCCATGACATAAATGCCACGAGTACGTTTTGTCCGAGTGCAATCTGACCATTGTCTGAACTCGACATGTCAGCGAGGAGCGCACCCTTTTTCACTTCTTGTCCGACAGACACCACTGGGCGCTGATGGAATGAAGTAAAGTTGTTTGTACGAGAAAAGTTTACGAGTGGGTAGTCGCGAACACCAGATTTGCCCTTCACCACGATGTGCTTTCCATCCATGTGTGTCACTGTTCCCGCTTCTTCGGCAAGAACAAGACGTCCTGAATATGGTGCTGCTTTTTCTTCGATACCTGTTGCCACGAGTGGCGCATTTGGTACGAGACATGGTGTTGCCTGCTTCTGCATGTTAGATCCCATGAGTGCTCGGTTTGCGTCGTTGTGTTCAAGGAAAGGCACCATCGCTGTTGCGATTGAGAATGCCTGATATGGAACCACGTCGATAAAGTCTACTTCGTTGCGTGAGATGAGACCTGGCTCTGTTTTGATACGAGCTTCTACTTCTTCATCTACAAGCACACCCTTTTCATCTACTGGGTTTGCAGCGTGTGCAATGTTGTACTTTTCTTCTTCGAGCGCGTTCAAATATACGATTTCGTTTGTGACTTTTCCTTTCGCTACTTTCACGTATGGAGTTTCGATAATACCGAAATCATTGATGCGTGCGTAGATAGAAAGGTGAAGAATAAGGCCGATGTTCGGACCTTCAGGAGTGTGGATCGGACACACGCGACCGTAGTGAGATGTGTGCACGTCGCGCACTTCAAGACCTGCGCGTTCACGAGTGAGACCGCCGGGACCAAGTGCTGAAAGAATACGGATGTGTTCGATTTCGGCCAAGAGGTTTTCCTGGTTCATAAACTGCGAGAGCTGGTTCGTAGTGAAAAATTCTTTGATACGAGCCTGCATTGGACGCTGGTTGATGATTTGGATAGGCAACGCAGCCGCTGTATCTATAGTAGACATACGGTCTTGTACATTGCGCTTGATCTGAGTCATACCTACGCGAATTTTTTGCGCGAGGAGTTCGCCCACATAACGTACACGACGCTGAGCAAGGTGGTCGATGTCGTCGGCCTTTGCACCAGGAGTGTTTGTAAGTGTAACGATATATTTTACAACTTGAATAAGATCAGCTTTTGAAATTGTGCGGCGTTCAAGCTCCTTGTCACTCATGTCGAGATCAAAGCGCTTGTTGAAACGGAAGCGACCCACTGGAGAAAGGTCATAACGATCTTTTGAAAAGAGCGCAGTGATAAATTCACGTGCGTTTTCTGGAGTTGCAAGGTCGCCATCGCGGAGACGTTTGTACATTTCCACGTTTGCTTCTGCTGGAGTCTTTGCTGTGTCCTTTGCGAGACAAGTAGCGATTACTGTTGACGTAGCCTCATCATCAGCAAATGCAGCCTTGATCTCATCGTCTGTAGTCATACCAAAAGCGCGAAGGAGTGAAGTGATTGGGAATTTGCGCTTCTTGTCGATACGAACATAGATAACACCGTCGGTCTCAGCATCGATTTCAATCCACACTCCACGTGCAGGAATAATCTTTGCACCGAAGTACATTTTTCCTTTGAGTTCGTTTTCTGTAAAGAAGATACCGAAACTTCGAGCGAGCTGTGCGACAATAACACGTTCAACACCGTTGATGATGAATGTGCCGTGATTTGTCATCACTGGAATATCAGAAAGGAAAATTTCTTGTTCCTTTGCTGTTCCGCCAGCGAGCTTGTTTGTAAGTTTTACGTTTACTTTGAGTGGTGCTTCATATGAAAGCTTGTTTTGCTTTGCATAAAATTCATCACACTTCGGTTCACCAAGTGAAAACGAAGTAAACTCAAGCTCGAATTTCTTGCCTGAGTAATCAGAAATAGGAGAAAATTCTTTAAAAATTTCTCCGATACCATTTTCTACTAAATCTTTGAACGATCGAATCTGCATTTCAAGCAAATCCGGAAACTCTGCGAGTGACGCCTTGTACTTTTGAAAGTACTTTTTTGGGCGAGGCCCATTAGCATGAATCGACATACCGTTATTTTTATAGAACTCCATATATAGCGCATTTCCTTGTTGCTTCGCTCGTTTGCTCCTGCGATGTATGTTTATACATCTTAGTCACAAGCCTCGCTCGCGCCTCGAACTGCATCTATCTATGAATGTTCTATCTAAGTTTACGCAAAACGCAAAAAAGACGAGGCAAACCTTTCTCCTTCATAGAGCTTGCTTCGACCCATTATTGTTTTGTGCTTACCGTGGCGTGGGGCGCCAGTTATAGCTGCTAAAGGCTACGAATAACAACTAAAACTCAATCAGTCCGTAGTGAAATCAGTTTACTCATTTTTAGCCTTGTGTCAAGGGCAGTTTTCCCCTCCTATTGTGTCATTCCCGGCTTGACCGGGAATCTAGATTAAAGTACTTGACCTTTTATATTTAAAGTATTATAATGTTAAAAATTAAAAACAGCACGTATGGAAAAACAACCGCTTTCCTGGCTTGAATTTCTGGCATATGAAAACAGAATCAATGCCCTCCTGCTTATGATAAAAGATCATATTGCAGGAACTCGAATCACCACGTATTCCCTGTCTAATAATACAATGGCGGAATATTGGGCAAAAAACGACCCTGAAGCAATCTACGAAGACATCTACTGTAGTAAAGAAATATTATTTACTACAAAAATAACGTTTGCTTCAGAAAGTTCGATGGCAGGTCACATTCTGAAAGATTCATATTTTGAGCTTGGGTTATTTTTAACCGGCGAAATGAACTTTACAGCATTTATTGCGCTTGATGAGCATTATTTCAAAGCGGAAGAAATAACGAATCAATATATGGAGATGATTACAACAGATCAAGGAGATGTTGAAGTAAGCATACTCAAAGAAGAGAGGAAGGAACTCTTTAAAGTAATTATTGATGTGTTCGAGATATTACGCGCGACACTTTCAAAAAACTACAAGTTCTACCCTAACGAAGAAAAAATGTATCATATTAAAAAGTATTTTACAAAAAAAGAACAGTAAATCACACTGCCTGAGAAAATAAATTTTCTCAGGCAGTTTTTTAATAAAACGTCGTCAAAGTTTTGTGATGAGGTTTTACAAATTTAGCTGCCTTAGCCTCTAGCCATTTAAATATTCCTCAACAAATTTTCCAATCAGGCCATCAACTTCCTGAATCACTTCCGAATAATAACGATAGTCATGTGTCGAATTCAATTCTTTTACAAATTTGGGTTCAGGAATTTCACTGCAAATTTTTTCAGCTTCTTCTGAAGTCATAAACTCATCTTTATTTCCATACAAAATCATTTTTGGTTTTGTAAGACTTTTCGCAGCGGAAGCAGGATTATATTTTTCACCATCTTCAAAATAACTCATAGGTAAATTAAATACTTTCTGTTCAATTGTTTTACTTGTTCCAGGAGGAAGGTCGCGATTTGAAATTTTATATCCTTTTTCTCTCGACTTCTGGTCTGGTGGAGTTGGTGCGCCAAGATTTGGCAATAAACCTACAACTCCTATTACATTTAGATTTTCATTCGCAACAAAAAATGACACAGCTGCGCCTCTACTGTGTCCAACAAGAAGCGTTGGTTTGTTGCCAAAATATTCAATCAGTTCATGTACTGATTGAATATAATTTGTGGTTGTAAATAATTCTATTCCACCTGGACTCTCCCATGTTCCTGGTGGATCAAATACAATCGCAAGAAAACCTTTTTTCGCAAGGCTTGCCATATGCACATGAAAATTCGCATAGTCCTTTGTATCTAATCTTCCAGGGCAAAGTATTGCAAGTCTCTCAGCATTTTCATCGCCTTCGACAAGGATAGCTAATTCAAAAGATTTAGTAGTAATAATTTTTTTAATCATCTTATGGATTTACTGTTGATAAATTATCCAGAGCTTCTCCCATTTCGTCATAACTAGACCAAGCTTGTGATTGAGCATCTTCAATATTTTGGTTTGCTTGATTTAATGAATCAACATAGCTAGATAAAGAATATTGTAATACTTCATTCTTTTTTTCTAGTTTTTTGTATTTGAACCAACCAAAAACAACAATCAATACAAGAACAAAAACAATATACTTATAATTTTCGTTTTCCATAAAAATATATAGTTAAAATTGTTGCAGCGATAACATACAATGGCACATTATCACTATCTGCTTGAAAAAAATCTTGAAAAAGAAAAACATAGAGAATAATGACACAGATAGTTAATCCAAGATTAATTCCAATTTTTTTAAATATTTCTTTCATATAAATATATAAAATTAAAAATAATTTTTTCTACCACTTATACGGATTCACATACCCTTTCTTTCCATTGTAAGGGTTGTAGTTTCCTTTTGTTGAATAGTTGTCGAGCCTTGTGTGATTCGGAGTCGATTTGTAGTATGGCTGTACATATGTACCACGCTTTGTCGTGTAGCCACTCACGCGAGTAGATGCATCAACACTGTGCGCGCCAAGTCCCACCTCTCCCAAAACCAATCCAAAATAGGATTCCCGCAAAAATCTTTTTTCCAGTAAATAGCATGCCCAAATAGTACTCCTCCACCACCAAAACGCAACTCGTTCCTCCTTTACTTTTTATTCCACGACCGTTGTATAAAAAGTAAGTTGTTTCCGCTGGGTCTTGCCTAGCGGAAAGATCGAAACTTTACAAGCCATCAAATAGTGATATATTCAAGAAAAACCAAACATTGTTATGGTGTACTTAGAAAAAATTTTTACGGACAAGAACTTGGATATACCAGCATCAAACTGGACCGAGTCGATAGAGATGCTCCTAAAAGCAAATCTGTATTTTTTAGAAGTTGTATGGGATGAACACTACTCGCTTGATAAGTGGCAAAAGCAGAGAGTAGAGACTTCAGAAGCGAGAGCGGATTTAATCTGCAATACCCCAGGGGAAGAAATCAAAGTGGCATACCCAGATTTTCTACCGGATGATGAAAAGAAATTTTTCAAAAGTATGAATTATGTATTTTCACTCATTTTAAAACACACGGATCTATTTCAGACATGTATGTACGGTAATAGCGCTAATGAAAAAATCTGGCCAATCATTCCATTTATTGATCCAATCATGGGTAAATCAGTTGCTTTATTTAGTAAATGGCATTCAAAAAGACAGATATCATTTGTGTCATACGAAGAATTAAAAACCTGGGACACAAAAATATATACACGAAAAGAAAATGAGAAGTCTTCATTCTGTGATCGGTATGTACTCTTTACTCCGGCAAATTGAATAGAAATAATTTAAAAGTAGATACTGAGGTATCTACTTTTTCTTTTATTACATTTCCACTAGGTCTTGTTTAGCGGAAACATTTGATGCAACTAGATGATTTTTGAACTACAAGGTCTTGCCTTGTAACAAGGCAAGACCTTGTAGATTCTCCCTGTGGTCCAACCCCTCCACTTTAGTTGAGTAAAGCAACCTTATTCCCAGGCTTTTTTCATTCATTGACAGAGTGATTTAAAAGTGATATAATGCTGGCAAATTTCACATTCACTCACGTGCCCTAGAAAGCACCTTAAAAACACAAAAAATGAAGAAAGTATTCGTTTCGATTGCGATCGCAGCTTCGGCTCTCGCCTTCACAAGTTGCAACAGTAAAATTCAAAAGTATGGCGGATCTCACAACAGCGCTCCTCCATACAACACAGACTCTGTTAAAGTAACAAAGAAAGCTGAGTCAAAAGATACAGTATTAAAAAAAATCCCGGCCAGCGAAAAAAATACAATCAAGAAAATTTCTCCGGAAATAAATGGTAAAGGGTAAGAAGTATAGCTTCAAAATAGAAAAGCGGTTGTGATACATCACAACCGCTTTTATTATTGCTTATTTTTTATTCTTCATTAGAAATTGGTACTCGGTACCGATTTTCCAGGCCGTGCCATTGTCGTGGTCGTGAGTGATGTTGAGTAAAATATAATCAACACCAAACTCTTCTCCTTTTCTGTTGAGGTTCTCAACAAGTTCCTTGAACGTTTTTTTATGAACTTCATCCTTGCTCAAATGGATATTTTCGTGAGAAATATATCCGTGTGTCTTACTCTCTAAATGACACTGCATACTGTACTGAACAGTGTCGCAAACTGAAACCGTCTCTTCAGTCTCAGCGAATTTTGCATTTTCATAATCCGGAGTCATTACTTTGTACGCTCCGTTTTTTCCCATAAAAAGAATCGTTGGTGTGCTCATAGTCCCAAATTCGCATCTGAATCCGAACACTTGTAGAGTAGAAGAATGAAAAAAACAAAAAGTTTTCGCATCTTTCCAAAAGCGAAAGAAGCGAGATATTTTTGTTAAAAGAAAAAGGATATTCCCTGCGAGGTATCACAAAAGCACTGGGGAGAAGCGTCTCCTCCATCAGTGACGAACTGAAACGGAACGTTGTCGACGGAGAATACGATGCGAAGAAAGCAAACCACAAAGCGTACGTCCGAAGAAAAGAAAGCAAATATCAAGGGATGAGAGTCGTAAGTGATGACAAATTGAGAAAATTCGTGGAAGAAAAACTGCTCGACGATCAATCACCGAGTGCGATTGCCGGAAGAATCAGTAATCAAGAATCGTTCGCTGTTGCTGTCTCAAAAGACAGCATATACCGGTACATCAAAAACGTACACGGACGGAAGATCGAGGCATATCGGCAGAAAAAGAAACAAAGGAGAAGAAAACGAATCGTCATTCATCCAACGTTACTTGACCGTGTCTTCATCGACAAAAGACCCATATATATCAATATGAGGAAACGATTTGGCGATATGGAAGCGGACTTCATTGTTTCAGGAAAAGGTGGCAGTGGAATACTGCTGGTTGTTGTTGATCGGAAAAGTCGGATGGTATTTCTGGTACTGCTGCGAGTTGTGAATATCCAAAACGTACACGATGCACTGCTTGCCATACAGAAAAAATATCCACTCATGAAAAGCATCACGCTCGACAATGATATCTTGTTTCGAAAACACAAAGAGCTCGAATCCCTTCTTGGTGTTCCTTTGTATTTCTGTCATCCCTACCACTCTTGGGAAAAAGGTACTGTTGAGAATGCCAACAAATACATTCGTCGAGATATTCCTAAAGGTCGAGACCTTTCCAAGTATACCGACGAATATATTCAATCACTGGAAGACAAACTGAATCGACGATCAATGAAATGCTTGAACTACAAGACTCCGACAGAGGTACTAAACGAGTATTTGAAACAAAAAAATTCCCTGAATGGGAAATTGTAGGTGTTCGGATTGAGCCCGTCCGCTAGGAGTTTATCGTTTTCTTCAGACTACCCGGTTTCGATTTATTGTCAAATAACAAATCCCGGTCTCGCGATATTCGCGAACCGGGATTTTTATTATACTTTTTCATAAAAGACTTTTCGTGGAAGCGGGTACACAAAATGAGAAAGTTCTACTTCAAACGTTTCCGCAAGATGCAGATATGCTCCCCAGATACAGCCACTTATCCCTTTCTTCTCGCGAATAAATAAATACAATCCAGAAAGAATTATTTTTCGCACACCGAGTCTTGCAAGCAATCGTCTTGTTTCCAGCCAGCCAATGAGCGGTTCAGGATCGTCATACTCTGTTTCGCAAAGAAAGATATCTCGCGTGAACTGCAATCTATTGATACAGGTGTGCAAAACATCAGTCTCACCTTGATCTTCAAAAATAATAACTGGTGTTTTCTTTGTGACAGGAGCAGTGATCACGCGCTCGAGCAAATCAATCGGTTTTTGACCAACTTCGGAAAGACCAAAACAGCTTCCGGAAAGTGGCGTTGCAGTGGGATGAATAAATATCCGAACACACCCATTGCTTTCCTTTAATGATTCCTTGAAAGACTGTAACCCTAATTCGTTGTTTACAATATTTTCAAAAGTAATAAGGCGTTTCTGCATGTTGTGAAGTTTTTCTCAGATTACTTAAATACCAATCAAAGTCAACTCAAAAGCCGCCCGGCATAGCCGGGCGGCTTTTGTGTTTGTGTATTTCACTACCCCTTAAACCCTATTCCCTACACCCTATCCTTATGAAAGGTGTGCTGAAACGAGCTTTGTCATTTCAAACATACTTACTTCTTTCTTTCCGCCAAATACTGGGAGAAGCAAGGCATCGGCAATGATATTGCGCTTGTTCTTAGGATTCTGAAGATTATGCTTCTTGATGTATACCCAGATGCCCTTTACAACTTCACTACGAGGCATTGGTCCTTTTCCAACCACTGCTTCGAGTTCTGCACTCAACTTCATTGGCTTCATAAATGCTGATGTCTTTTTGTCTGCCATATAATTTTCTACAGTTAAATAAGATTGTAGAGATAAATGCAGTTCGAACAATAGAGCAACTCCTCCAAGAGTCATTCTGCTGAATGAGAAATGCGTTAGCTATGCAATCTTATATATTAATAAATACGTATCCCCTATAGTATATATGCAACTACCTGTAAAGCAAAGCAGGAATCCCCTCATTGCTAAACAAAAGGTATTGTGGTATAAAAACAACAACCAAAATTCCTTACCATGTTTGACGATACATACTTGGGTATCATCACCCTTGAAGATGACAACGGTCTTCCCAGGATTGCCGCCGGAAGACAGCATGATAAAAAATTGTGGCGCATCAAAACCTCGCTGAATTCTTGCGGTGATGTTCGTGAATGGGACGTGGTGTGCGGAGTTGAAAATGCTTATCAATCGGTAAGCACGATTTTTTCAACAAAAAATGCGATTCGTTCGCATTGCAAACCAAACAAGATATTCAATTATTCTTTTGAACCTGCCGGAAATTTTTTTACAAAAAGAAACAAAATGATTGAGGACTTCAAAGGAGTTATTCCTGAATCATTTAAGGAACATCTTCCGAGTGTTCTCGATTTTATTGCAAAAATAGCCGTGCAGTCAGAAAGATCATTACTCATTGTGGTAAACAGATCAATGGCCAACATGATAGTGGCATATTGTCCGCTTGTTGAAGACCAAAGAATACTGAAAGAAAAAATACTCCAACCAGGAGACATTGTATTCTACAAAAATAATAAAGCAAAAATAATACGAACGTAAAAAGTAGTGAATAGTATTCACTACTTTTTTATTTGCCAATTAAGAAACAGCTGTTTCTTAATTGGCAAATTATTTTTCCCCTCTCGTCTTCCATTCATCAATTTTCTTGGGGTCGCCAGAAAGAAGTACTGGTGGAACCTTATACTTTTTGCTTAAACCATGCTTCGCATGTTCAGCCGATCGTCGCCCAAGCGACGATTTAGGCCTTTCACTATTATCAACTATCTTTCCATTTTTATCTAAAAGATATTTATTGTGCCAAAGCAATATTTCTGGTCGTGTGTAAAATTCGGATGAGGAAACACGCTCTTCTTCGAGCGAATCAAATTTGCCAAGCACGCCGGGGATTTGGCGAGAAATAGAATCAATGAGCACCATGGCTGGCAATTCCCCACCTGTGAGCACGTAGTCACCAATAGAAATGTCTTGCGCTTTTAAAATCTTTGCCACACGAGCATCAATACCTTCGTAGCGACCACAAATTAAAATAATATCCGTAAATTTTTTGGAAACTTGCTTAGCGTATGGAGTATCAAACTTTTGACCTGAAGGTGAGAAATTAATTATTTTAATTTTTGGCTTGCTTTGAACTTTCGACTTTCGACTTTTGACTTTCTTAAGGACGGCTTCAACTGCCTTAAGAACTGGCTCCGCGCGAATAATCATACCAGGTCCACCACCGTATGGTCGATCATCCACGATTTGTGACATATTGCCGTCTGGCCAGACGCGCTTGTATTTACCCGTCACAAATTTGCGCGGATTTACAAAGGTCACCTGTATTCGTTTTTCCTTGATTGCTCGCCCGACAATCGATTCTTTCAAATAGGAATCGAATGCTTCAGGGAACAATGTAATTATATGAAAATTCATAACTAATAGCTTATAACAAATAGGAGGAACAAACACAATCACCACCCCTCATCACGAGTACGTGTTGTCCCCTCCTCGACAAGGAGGGGAAGAGCTCAAATGCAAATTATTTTTTCTCAACTTTCAAATTCACAATCCTTTTTCCATCTTCGCCAAAACGAAATTCGGCAGAGAATGATTCGCCTTTCAAAAAATGAGGATACCAATGAATATCATCTGCCCACATTTTTTCGTATGGAATTTCATCAAAGGCAAACCATTGCGGTTTCATTTCTTCGGTCTCGATCGGCTCGCCTTCCCATTCATCAATACGATACACAATAGCCTGCTGATCCCAATCGGGTTTATCAGTAAAATAAAAATCGATGGTTCCCAAGTGTTTGAGATTTTCTTTTGGAACACGAATGCCACTTTCTTCTTCAATCTCGCGGAGAGCTGCATCTTCGACTGATTCACCAGGATTCAATTTTCCACCATACCCGTTCCAATTTCCTTCACCAAATCCGCGTTTCTTCATCGCAAGAAGAACTTTATTTTCTTTCACAAACATAGCGAGAGTTACAATGGCATAAATGTAATGACTAAATCATAATGTCTAATGTCTAAAAAACAAGTCTGGATCCTGAAACTCCAAGAGTGAATCTGCTGATTCACAAGTTCAGTGATAACACAAAACGCTAGAGCCTAAAGCCTAGCGCCTAATGCCTCTGCCCGTTCATTATATCACTCACGATTTTTCCGTCTGCCATTGTGATTGTACGATGTGCAAGTTTTGCATATTCTGGTTCATGCGTCACCATCACGATCGTTTGTCCTTCGCGATTGAGATCGATAAATGTTTGAATCACTTGATCGGATGTTTCCGAATCGAGGTTTGCAGTAGGTTCATCGGCAAAAATAATTTTTGGGTCATGACCTATTGCTCGGGCTATGGCCACGCGTTGTTGTTGTCCCCCAGAAAGCTGACTCGGGAGATTGTTCATACGATCGAGCAATCCTACTTTTTCCAAAGCTTTCTTTGCTTTGATTTCAGCTTCTTCTTTACTATACCCCTGCATCAAAAGCGGCACCACGGTATTTTCAAGTGCAGTGAGTGATGGCAAAATAGCGTAATCTTGAAAAATATAACCGAGGTCGTTGAGGCGAGTCATCGTGCGATCGTTTTCAGACATCGGCACCATATCCACTCCATCAATCAAGACTTCCCCACTCGTCGGCAAGTCGAGCAGACCGAGCTGATACAACAATGTTGATTTTCCAGAACCCGATTTTCCAGTCACGGTGAGAAATTGTCCTTCAGGTACTGAAAAACTCAAATCGTTGAGCGCAACAACTGTTTGATCACCGGAGGTAAATATTTTTGTAAGATTTTTTGCGGATATCATGTGTTTTATAATCACCACCCCTCATCACGAGTACGTGTTGTCCCCTCCTCGACAAGGAGGGGAAGAAATTCACCGTCCAAGAATAGCTGATAGCGTGTTTTGTTTGATAACAATCTTTGCCGGAATATATCCAGCAATCACAGTTGTAACAAGAAGGATTGCTCCACGTAACAACGTACCCGTTACTGTTGCTACGAGAATACCGTCAGAAAATGGGAAATTGATTGGATGCGCAGTAAAGTATGGCTTGATTACCAAAAATGTCATCGCCATTCCAATGGTAATTCCAAATACAGCGTATATAAACGCTTGATACATATACGAATACAAAATTGCTTTTCGATTGATTCCAATACCTTTCAAAATACCAATAAATCTTCGGCGTGTAATCGCGTTTACGAAAATCACAATAAAAATGGTAATCGATGCCACGATGAGTCCAATACCAGAGATAGCATTCCCCAAAATATTGAATGTACTCTTCATATCTTGCAAGAATTTTGGAAATGCTTCTTCGGCTGTTTGAACGCGAGCATATGTGCCAACACCGCTATCGAGCAAAAATTGTTTTGCTGCCACTGGATCGGAACCAGGCTGAAGCTGGATTGCGATTGTTGATGCGTTCAAATCGGTGCGTCCGGTCATTTTGCGCACTTCACTGTCGAGTGCCACTACCGAACTATCAAACTCATCTACTTTCGAAGAAAGAATTCCTTTCAAATAATATTCTTTTGAGACAGATCCGGAAGTCACCAAAATGCGTGAGCCAATGGAAACATTTTTCAGTGTTTGAAATCCTGGCGCTTCAATAGGAGTAAATTCATACAACAAATTTTTTCCAATCAAAATACTGTCCTGATCTTGTGGCGTTAGATATGATCCACGAATAACAAATTTTGAAACACCAGAAAAAGAATCTTCTTGTACTGGATCAATACCAAGAAATGTAGCTCCTGCACCATCACGCACTTCGCCAGGTTTCAGTGTGGAACGATAGTTGGACTCGACACGAGCACTTCCACCAAAGCGTACTGTGTGATTTTTGTATCCAGGAATCGTTTTGATTATTTTTGTTATTTCAGATGTGTTTTCAATATAGGCGCGATTGATAAATGAAGAAACAATAACGTCACCAATGCCATATTTCTTTTGCGCATCTTCCGAACCTTGAATAAGTCCGACGAGAATCCCTGACACAACTACGAGATTGAGAAAGGTAAAAGTCATCACGGCAACAATAAGCATTGTTGTCCATTTGTTTGCCTGCTTGATATCACGTTTTGCGAGATACCATCCCACTTTTGCATTTTGGGAGAATGAATTTTCTATGCGGATTCTATCAGCCATAGCTATTTTCCGAGTGCTACCCGTTCGCCTGCCGTGAGACCATTTGTGATTTCAATCATATTGCCGTCTCCCAAGAGTCCAGTGGTGACTTTACGAGTTTCGAATTTGTCATTTGCGTCATCAAGAACAACACGGACATACGTACCGTCTGCACGAATATCGAGTGCAGCTTTAGGAATAGCAAGTACGTTCGGATGATCCCAAGCAATGATTGTCATATTTGCATTCATGCCAGGGCGCACAGAATCTTTTGATGGAGCTTGTTGCGTACTGTCTGTGGTAACACTATTGTCTACCGATACTTTGATTTTGTAATTGACGACACCATCACTTGTTGTAGACGATGGATCAATTTCAATAACGGTTCCGGTAAACGCCACACTCGGACCAAAGGCATCGAGTGTCATGGTGACCGGTTGATTGAGTGCAACTTTTGCGATATTTGTTTCATTGATATTTGCCTCTACATGCAAATTTGAAATATCTTGGAGGACAATAATTTCTTTTTGCACATCGGCACGTTCACCTATTTTTGTATCAACGTGAGTAATTGTTCCCGAGGTTGGAGCACGGAGAATAGTATTTTCATACGTTGCTTGCGCTTGATCTACTGTGGCTTGCGCAGCAGCGAGATCGGCAGGGCGTGCACCTGCTTTTTTCAAATCAAGAGCTGCCTGTGCTTCGTCCACGGCTGCTTGCGCAGCCGCTACCGCGCTGTCGTGAGTCTTGATTGCGTTTTGATATGCATTGTATGCACTCAGGTATCCAGATGAAGAAGTGTTTGGTAGTGAGAGCGTCCAAATAGTATTTTGACTAGAAGCAAAATCGGAAGGAAATTGAATATAGAGTCCTCTTGTTCCAAGTGGCATTGGTGCCGTTGTGCTCACAGTACCCGTACCAGATTCCAATCCGGAGTAGGTAAAATAACCACTTGTCCCAACAATATGTGGAACAATAACATATGAGCCTTCTGTAGTGTCAGCATAACTACCAGTAATAGTAGGTGCGGTACTTGTATTTCCTGAAGAAAGCGTTGGCACAAGACTCACATTGAGAAATGCTCGATGCGCATTATCAACGAGCGTATCTTGTGTGCGCTGTGTATTTATCAAAGAAGTTTGTGCACCGGTGAGAGCTGCTTGGGCTACTGCAACTTCCTCGCTCGAAGAACCATCTACAACTTTTTGATAATTTGCTTTTGTGAGTTTTAGTGCAGCGTATTCGTTGTTGTTTCGTAGGGTTGCAAGTATTTGACCTTTTTGCACCTTGTCTCCAACAGACACTGGAAGTGTTTCAATAATCCCGCTTGAAAAAAATGAGAGATTTAAATCTGTTGCAGAAGTCACTTGTCCGGTAGCAAGAACTGTTTGTTTTAAATCGCCGCTCGTTACAGGAACGACTGTAATAGTACTTGGGGCTTTATGTAAAAATGTATACAGTAAAATGACGACGATCAATCCGCCAAAAACCCAAAATCGTTTTGGATGCGCTGCATAATATTCTTTCACTTTTATAAACATATTTTTTATTGTTTCCATATCTACGTCCAGTATATCAAAAACAAAAAAAATCCGCTTGGCGGAATTTTTTTGTTTTAAATTATTTTTGACCACCGCGACCAGCTTTTGAGCGATCGTTTTCAGTGAGCAATTTCTTGCGCAAGCGAACAAAGTGCGGAGTGACTTCAAGATATTCGTCGTGGTTCATGATTTCAAGACCGCGCTCGATAGTGAGCTCCCATGCAGGGTTGAGATACATTGCTTCATCAGATCCAGATGCGCGAACGTTTGAAAGTGCCTTTCCTTTGATTGGGTTTACCATCATGTCTTCGCCCTTTGATGTATTTCCCACAATCATACCTTCGTACACTTCAGTGTTGTGCACGATGTACATTGTTCCACGATCCTGAAGATTCCAAATAGAGAATCCTGCAGCTGCGCCGGTAATCATAGATACCATCGCACCCACTTCTTTTTTCTTGATTTCTCCTGCCCATGGACGGAATCCGATCACGCGTGATGCGAGAATTCCCTCTCCTTTTGTATCAATAACGAATTGGTTTCGGTAACCGAGCAATCCACGAGTTGGGATTTCGATAAGAATACGCGCGATGCCTTCTTTTTCGTGCATTGAAGTGAGAAGTCCACGACGCTTGGTGAGTGTTTCAATAACAGCTCCTGAGAATTCCATTGGAACGTCGATTGTTGCCTCTTCATATGGCTCGCATTTTTCTCCATCGATTTCTTTGGTAATAGCTTTTGGTTGTGACACTTGCATTTCAAATCCTTCACGACGCATTTGTTCGAGAAGCACGGCAATGTGCAATTCTCCGCGACCGGCTACAGCAAACCCTTTTTGGGTTTGCTCGCCCGACGCTTTAGCGTTTAGGGAAACCTCATTTGCCTCTGAGTCGAAGTCGACACGAAGACCGACGTTCACCTGAAGTTCGCGTTCGAGACGTTCACGAATCTGACGTGAAGTTACAAATTTTCCATCGCGTCCAGCAAATGGAGAATCGTTCACGAGGAATGAAAGTGTGATTGTTGGTTCGTCGATGGTGATTGTAGGAAGTGCGGCAACAGAATCTGCTCCAGCGATTGTCTCTCCGATATATACATCAGAAATACCAGCGATGATACCGATGTCTCCAGAAACGAGTTCGGAAACTGGTTCACGCTTTTGTCCGATGAATGAAAACATTTTTGTAATCTTTGCAGTACGAGTAGTATCGCCGTGTTTTACAAAGATTGTCGAACCATCTTTAATTGTACCGTCGTATACGCGACAGATAGCAAGACGTCCGAGGAATGAATCGTACGCGAGGTTGAATGCCTGTGCACATGCAGGTGTATCAACATCACGAGTAGCTGATGGCACGATTTCAAGAATCATATCGAGAAGTGGTGCGAGATCCCCGCCCGACTGAACGCCGTCAGTCGTTCGGGCAGGTTTTGAATCACCTACCTGTGCAGGCAGGTCAGCGAGATTCCGCACTGCTATACCCTGGCGACCAATTGCGTACACAGTTTTAAAATCGATTTGTTCATCGTTTGCACCAAGCTCCAAGAAAAGTTCGAGAACTTGTTCGTGCACGTGTGCAGGATTTGCAGCTGGCTTGTCGATTTTGTTTACCACCACGATCGGTTTAAGACCGAGTTCGAGAGACTTTTTCAAAACGAAACGTGTCTGTGGCATAGGACCTTCTTGCGCATCCACAACGAGAAGCACTGTGTCGATCGAACGAAGCACGCGCTCTACCTCAGAACCGAAGTCGGCGTGTCCTGGTGTGTCAACGATATTGATTTTTGTTCCCTTGTACATGAGAGAACAGTTTTTTGAATAGATAGTGATACCGCGCTCTTTTTCAAGATCGTTGGAATCCATCGATGAAGCAGACTCATCCACCGCACCCGTAAACTTCAAAAGAGCATCGGTAAGAGTAGTCTTGCCGTGGTCAACGTGGGCTATGATAGCTATATTTCTAATATCGGTTGTCATAATTCTCAATTATTACTTTTCTAAAAATGGTAAGCGATGCCTGCCCGGTAGGGAGCGCCGAGCGCATTCGGTGAAGGCGGTCTCCTTCGAGATTTCTGATATCTGTCATAAGTAGTATAGATTAAAATAAAGCCCTTGCGGGGCTAGTTACGTTCATAACAATAACACTATTTTTTAAAAAAGGCAATAAAAAAGCCCCGCAACTATGCAGGGCCTAAAATTAAAAAAGGAATCCTACCACAGACCCAGGCACATACTTATCAATCAACTCCTTATTACCTCGAGGAAGTATCGACATTCGAAATTTATCTTCCACAACAATAAAAGGAAATGATGGATTATTCTCATCTACTTCATTATATAGTGTACGTCCACAAGGTATAAGATACTGTTGACAATTTTTTATTTTCCTAATTTTCGATTTCGGAACATCGTTAAATATATCTATCACTCCATATTTCCAAAAAAGAAACATGAGATAGAGAAGGGTTCCTCGAAGAGTATGTCCCTCACTTCCCCCTGGTTCCATTTTGACTATTTTCAATTCTTCCTCCCTGCTTTTTGCTCCGTACAACAAAACAGATCGATATCCGTCAAGATTTGTGTATTTATCCTTCAGCACATCAAAACTACTTTGCACCGGTATAGCCATTCCTGTTGAGACCTTTGCATTCCAGGCATTTAATATCTGCACGATTGTCAATTGTTCTGGACTAGGCAACAGCATTAAATCAGCACCATGTTCAACATTAAATTCAACCATATTATTTCGGTCAAATTTATAATAATCAAGATTAACCTTATAATCAAAAAGGTCGTCAAAAAAATTTGACCATTCCTGAGACTTCCAAATCTTTGGATTATTTGGATTCCCTCCAGTTAGTAAAATCTGCAATTGTGCAGAGCAGAGCCCGCCGTTATCAAGGCGCGTAGCAAGATCTTTAAGCAAGCCGGAACTTCTATGATCCGGAAAGCTACTGAACAGTGTTTTCATTCAGCTAAATTTAAATGTTAAACAATAAACCTATCGTTTTCCACACTACATCCAAAAACATACTCTGTCAAAAATACAAAAAGCTCCCGTTTGGGAGCTTTTTGGGTTATGACTTCAGCCATTTACATCATCCGATATAGTATTAAAAAAGAGATAGCAATGCTATCTCTTTTATTATTTTATCGTTTCAAAAAATAAACTCTTTGAACCAAGTAAATATGGACTATGGTTTGGCATAGCCAGATTTGGTTCAAAATCATACAAAAATAAACAATTATAACCAAAATCATGTTCAAACGGCTCTTCTTCCGTTACATCAATACAGAGCCATCCCAATTGGCCATTTTTTTTCTTAACAAGAAACATATAATCTCCACCGGTAGAAAGTATACATGGACAATTTAATCCACCAGGAAAAAATCCACACATAAAAGCAATGTGTACTATGGTAAATTCAACATACAGATTGTATTTGATAATAAAGTCCAAGAATTCTTGTTGACTCATAGCATTTTTGAGTTGAAGAGTTGTGTCTCCTCCAAGCTGTTCGTAAGACGGCCAGAGAAACTTTTTTTGATTACGATCAACATCTTCGTGAATTTTATACCTTTGACAAACAACTGCCGGACTATTAAGAGAACGTCTATCAAACCAATCGTTAAATTTAACCTCATCGATAGTACTGAAACGATTGCCTTTTTTAAAATATTCTTTGAGGTCAAAATTATTCGTTTCAGGAATCTCCACCATTTCATTCAGTGGAAAACTTTTTGGACGTTCCTTGTGCCCTTCAGCATTGCCGGCATTAGCAAGAGTAACTTTTTGAGTACACATATTATTTTATTTTTAAGGCGGGGTTGAAAATTTTTCTTCACATTACTCCCTAATCAAAATCTTGTCAAAAATACAAAAAGCTCCCGTTTGGGAGCTTTTTGTATTTAGAATTTTCTTTAATCTTCCGTAAGCGCAATTCCAATCTTATCAGCGAGTTGCTTTATCCATATCATCATGACGATTCAACTGATGAACGATGCCCGTGTATTCAAGTTTAAGATCATTTATTGCTTTAGCCATAGAATCACAAGAAACAATAAGCCCTTGAACTAACTCTCTCAAGTCACTGATATCTGATTTGACTTCTGCTACATCCTGTCTAACAAGAGCCACATCGGTTTTCACTCCGACAATTTCTTCTTTGATGACAGTTTGTATTTTTTTGATATCTTCATCTGTAAGCATGTGTCTAGTATAGCATCTCCCAAAAATTTTCAAAACTGCATTTTGGGTTCAATTCCTCATTCCTAATTCTCAATTCTTAATTGAATACGTAAAACAAAAGCTCCCGTTCGGGAGCTTTTTGTAAAACTTTTCTGGTTGGATGCAATGCTCCGAGCTGGACCGAGAGAATTTGAGAGCCGTACTCGTTGTACGGTGAACAAATTCTCGAGGGAAGCTCAAGCAGTGCGCCAAGCCAAAAAGTTTTACTACATGTTTTTAAGGTCTTCCATAGCCTCGTCAAAACTAGCCTCAACACCAGCTGCTTTTGTTCCTCCTTCTGGTTCGTTGATTTTAAGATTTACGCGAGAATTGTTTTTCATTCCGATAACACGGAGAAGAGTTCGAATTGCTTTTGCTGTATTTCCCTGACGTCCGATGATTTTACCCATGTCGGCAGGATTTACGGTAAGCTTCACGAGAACACCCATTTCATCAACTGTTCGTTCGATTTTTACATCGTTCGGATTGTCGACAAGCGCTTTCACTACATATTCTAGAAATGTTACATCACCATCCATAAAGATCTATCTGAATTAACTAAATATAATGTGCATTACTTCGACAGTAGTGCTTAGAAAATAGTATACTTGTTAATAAAAAATTTGCAAAATTGCATGTTGACTTCAACTCTAATATGAATTACAGTTCAAAAAACACTAGCGTTATGAGAACTAAACTTCTGTATTCGGATAGAGTACCAATACTTGAAAAAATAATTCGTTATGAACGAATTGAAAAAATGATGTATAGAACAAATCTATATGTACACAAAGAGCGGATTATGGCGATGATACAAAATATGTATCCTTTCATAAGTAGAATATATCCCAAATTTAATCTCGAACTTGCGCTTACTATCGCAGACTATCATGATGATATTGAGATTATTATTGGTGATATATCACTACAGCTAAAGCTACTTATGAACCAATCTGAAAAAGAAATTCTGCAGGAAAAGGAAAAGATGGCAATAAAAAAGCTTTTGCCAATTTACCCAGATAAAATTGGTGAAGAAAAAAAATTCAAAACCAAAACTATCCTCGAAAAGGCTCATGAAAAAAATTGTCTTGAATCGCAATTCTGCTCGTTCGTTGATAAACTTGACGGAATGAATGAGGCGCTGCATGAAATTTTTGCCGGAAATATCATTTTTCTAGAACCTGTAATAAATTATCTAACCAAAACGTTAGATAATACTGATCAGAAATTTTTTCTAATCAAAGAACTGTTCAAGTTAGACAATCCGCTATTTTCATTCCCTGTTGTTAATCTATGTGACTATTTTGATAGTGGAAGAAAAATAGCTACACCACACACAAAAAAGAGTATTCTGACAAAAACAGGAATTCCACATTATGATTTTTGGCGAGAAGTGACAATCAGTAGATTTGGAAGCGACTTATTAACAAAACAAATTGAATTTCACTAATACCCTGCATTATGCGGGGTATTTTTATACAATCAAAAAGCGAGCGACTTTGTCGCTCGCTTTTTGATTGTACTACTTTAGGCTGCTTTAAGTTCCTTGCGCTTTTTTGTAGGAGATTTTCGTGAGAGAACATTCTTTTTCTTTCCTTCTACGATTCCTTTTGTAACGAGGAAGTTGTGTACTGTATCAGAAGGCTGTGCTCCAACACTGATCCAGTGCTTTACGCGGTCTTCCATGAGAGTAACTTCACCAGACTTAGGATTGTAAGAACCAAGAATTTCCTGGAATTTACCACTTTTTGCGGCATTTTTGTGGTCAGTCAAAACGACACGGAAATGTGCCTCGTTTTTGCGACCAATGCGTTGTAATCGGATCATTAACATATGTACCGCCTATACTACCAAAAAATGAAAAAAAGGCAAGTCTTACTTGCCTTTTCCTTTAAAAATACGTTTTGAAACAAAATAGCTAATACAACTCAACACAATAGTGAGAACAAATTGAACGCCCATGTACCAAAAATCATACACAGTTACGAACAAATACAAACAGACTGAATTTAGCAATAACAAAAAAATTCTTAGTGCAAAGTAGCTAAATAGATGTTTTTTAATATCAGCTTCTTTTTTATTTTGGAACGTCCAAAATCTTTGAAAAATAAAGTTTGATATCACATTCACTAAAAAACCAACGAGGGATGAGAACAGATACCAGACATGCAGTTTTTCTGTAAGGAAATAAAGGATTACATAATTCAATCCGACTCCAACTCCACCAGAAATACAAAAGCGAATTATCTCATTGAGACGAGTTATTTTTTTATCTTCCATGGAATGTAATTTAAATGTAATTTAAATTTACTTTATAACAATAGTGTAAAAAAGCAAGAAAAAACCCACTGTAAATTACAGTGGGGATAAAATTACTTATTTTTTTGTAACGTTTATGCCATAGTCTGCTTCATTGATATGATTCCCGGTATAAACAGTGTATTATGGATGAATCTACAAACTCTTCGATTGCTATCTTTCAAAGCAATATCATATAAATCGAAAATTTGTTGCTTACTCTGCTCATTTTTTTTTGCATAATTAACAATATAAGCTTCCAATTCCTTGGCAATCTCATCGCGCAAAAACTGAGAAGGTATTCTTCCTACATCTGAATACAAAATAAGATCATCATCAAAATCAGAGCTTTGTTTTTTTACAAGTCGTTCCTCTAAAATGTGACATGCGCAACTTTTGATACCCCAAGAGACATCTTCTACAATTCCATTATTCAGCCGACAAATATCGAGGGCTCCGCGCAAAGAATCCTGATACAAATTTACCCAAACATTGGATCGATCGTTATTGTTTTTAATTTGGCGTTTTAATTTTATACAACGACTAATAAGATATGCGTTGATAATAACAATGACGAGAATGAGTGCGAGAGGTATTAATTCATTTTTCATATTCCTAATTTTTAAGTGAATTTTGTTTTTACTCTATAACATCCGTGTAAAAAGTCAACTAATCTGCTATAATCGAGGATAGATGAAAAAACAACACAGAAAAGGAAAATTCGGCAACGGAAAGCCTGCACAGAAAAAGCAATATTCTTCCCCTGCTCCCACCACCCCTCAATCCCCTCCTGATTCAGCAGAATCACCTACTGGGTCAAGGCAAGGAGGGGAAGAAATACGACACAAGGGGGAGAAAAATACAAATTCAAAATTCATCGAGGGTACTTTTGTCGTGCTTGGTCGTGGTGGTGGAATCGTAAAATGCGAAGAATATAAAGATGGTATTCGTGTTTATGAAGAAAATGTAAACACGGCCCTCCATGGCGACGAAGTCAAAGTAAAAGTTATCGGCAAACGACCGTCAGAAACGGTTGGTGCCATCACTGCAATAACACTGCGTACAAAAACAGAATTTACTGGCGTGCTTATGGTAAACAACGGCACGTATTTTTTGAAAGCTTCCGATCCAAAGATGTATGCAAAGATAGCAATCGACAAAGCTGACCTCGGCGGTGCCAAAGTCGGAGAGCGTGTGTATGTCGCCATGAATCCATGGAACAACGCCCGTCAAAATCCAACCGGAAAAGTAATCAAGGTGCTTGGTGTTCCCGGTGAACACGAGACGGAAATGGAAGCCATTGCACTTGAGCGTGGATTCACGGAAGAATTTCCTGAGGAAGTAATTGCCGAAGCAAAAATAATTGATGCACGCGGTATCACCGCCGAGGACTTGCGCGACCGCAGAGATTTTCGAAAAATTGTTACCTTCACTATCGACCCGTACGATGCAAAAGATTTTGACGATGCGATTTCAGTAGAAACACTCGCAAATGGAAACACAGAAATCGGTATTCATATTGCCGATGTGTCGCACTATGTACAACTCAAAACCGAACTCGATCGCGAAGCACTCGAACGCGGAACTTCCGTGTATCTTGTCGATCGTACAATTCCAATGCTTCCTCGTGTTCTCTCCGACGATCTCTGTTCCCTGCTTCCCCATGTCGATCGACTCACCATGAGTGCAGTCATCACATTCG
Organism: Candidatus Nomurabacteria bacterium; assembly: GCA_023267275.1. Taxonomy (GTDB): domain Bacteria; phylum Patescibacteriota; class Minisyncoccia; order Phycocordibacterales; family UBA9973; genus CAITQP01. The sequence continues at coordinate 32,837 of JAHFNO010000004.1, forward strand.
GTGCAGATGGTACTGAAAAAAGTGCGTGGTTTGGTCCTACAGTGATTCACTCTGCAGAACGCTTCACGTATGAATCTGCACAAGAAGTGATCGATGGCGCTCCGCACAAATACAAAGAAGAACTCATGACGGCCGCGCGCATAGCGCGCGGCCTCGGAAAGAATCGTGTAGCCGAAGGCGCACTCATTCTTGAACAAGAAGAAATCAAAGTACTCATCGATGAAAACGGTCGTCCAACAAAAATTGTAAAAAAAGTTCGTACCGAAAGTCACACACTCATTGAAGAACTCATGTTGCTTGCAAACCGCCGCATTGCAGAATTTTTGGAGCGCGGTGGCCGGACGAAAAAGCTTACACCAAACACCAAAAACCAAACACCAGGCGATGCGGAGCACGCCGTAATCTATCGTATTCACGATCAACCAAGTTTTGAAAAAGCAGAAGACCTCGCATTTTTCATGCGCTCAGTGGGACACCCAATAACCTTGCGCAAAGATGGCTCTATCGATCCAAAAGCACTTGTTGCAACACTTGCAAAACTTGAGAATGGCGACTTAAAACAAACGATTCTCACATTCGTCATTCGCTCGATGGCAAAAGCTGTGTACACAACAAAAAATATCGGCCACTACGGATTGCAGTTTGCACATTACACGCATTTTACTTCGCCAATTCGCCGTTACCCTGACCTCGTCATTCATCGTCTCCTCCGCTATGCGCTTGCTGGCAAGCCTGCACCTGCATCACTCCGCAAACAATACGAACGAATTTCTCGTCTGTGTTCGATGGCCGAAATGCGCGCCGCAGAAGCAGAACGTGAAAGTGTAAAATTTAAACTCACAGAATTTATGGCGACAAAAGTGGGCGAAACAATCACTGGAATGATTACTGGTGTCACTGAATGGGGTCTCTACGTGCGCGACAAAGAAACAACTGCTGAAGGACTTGTCGGACTTCGTTCGATGAGTAGCGAAACATTCATCGTCAATCCAAAACTTGCGACAATGACTGGGGAAATCTCAAAAAAATCATATCGAATCGGTGATACAATACAAGTACGAATTGTTCGAGCCGATCCAGAACGAAGACAGATTGATTATGAACTTGTCTAACAAGTTCATAATCGAGTTTATAAAGTAAAAAGTTCATAAAGTTTTTAAAGTAAACTCAAAATCATTGTGTTCGGAATGTATATGACTTTATAAACTTTACGAACTTTATAAACTTTTAACTTGTATGAAATCTCACAACGACAAAGAACTCTTATTTAGTCTTGTGTTCATCACGCTTCTTGCCGGTCTCGGCGGAAGTTATTTTGAGCGCAATCCGATTCATTTTTCAAACACAAACGACATCAATTCTGCCGCAGCAATTCTTGCCACAGAACAAAATCTTGCACCGACTATAACAACAAGACCAGTAACGCTCGGATTTGTCGGTGACATCATGCTCGATCGCGGAATCAAAGCATCTGTCATTCGCAATTTTGGTGGCGACTACAACAAGATGTTTACAAAAAGTGATTTCCTCAAAGTTCCCGACATTACTTTTGCCAATCTTGAAGGACCAGTATCAAACAAAGGCACCGACCAACACAATCTGTATTCATTTCGCATGGATCCAAGTATTATTCCCGCAATCAAAAATGCAGGGATCGATGTAGTGAGTTTTGCCAACAATCATGTGGGCGATTATGGACGCGAAGCATTTGAAGATTCACTCACCCGTCTACACAATGCAGGTATTCTCACTTGTGGTGCTGGTATGAATCGCACCGAAGCAGAAACTCCTGCAATAGTGAGTCAAAACAATTTTTCTGTTGGATACCTTTGTTTTTCCGATGTTGGACCGGACACGATGGCAGTCAGCAACACACAAAGCGGAATCCTCCTCACGAGCGATCCCGATTTTGATTCAATCATTCAAAAAGCATCGCAAAAAGTAAGTGCGCTCATTGTCTCATTCCATTTTGGAATCGAATATCAAACAACACATACCGTGCGACAAGAAGATCTCGCGAATCGTGCAATCAACGATGGCGCAGCGATGATTGTAGGAGCACATCCACACGTACCAGAAGATATTGGTAGTCTGAACGGCGCACCTATTTTCTACAGTCTCGGTAATTTTATTTTTGATCAACCATTTTCAAAAGAAACAATGGGTGGATTATTTATCACAGCAAAAATACAAAACAAAACGGTTTCAGATATTATTTCCCACACTATTGAACTCAATAAAAACTTTGTTCCTTCACTTGTGCAATAAAAAATCCCCCGAGTTTTACCGGGGGATTTAAATTCACATTGGCTTTCTTTTATTTTTTTACTTCTTCAGCTCCTTGTGCTGGCGGTTGCGTTGCCGGGGCCGGTGCTGCAGGTGCATTTGCTCCTTCAACAGGTTTACCCGTCTTAAACGCCATAACCTCGTGACCATGACGATAATAGAACTTACCGCCTGATTCAGATTTCTGCATCTGCGTCATAATTTTTACTACATCATCCTCGTCAAATGAGGGCTCCTTATGTCCAAAATCAATTGGCACGGGAGCCGGTCCATGGTAGTGATGATGTGTATCACCACCGGTAGTACATGCAGGAGCAACCGGCCTGCGCGGACTAGTATACCAACGGCGCAAACCAACAAAAATTACACCAGCAATTCCTAAAAGCACACATAGCATAAACCAATTAAACCACCAGGGAGAATCGGTCATAAATGTTGGCCAATGATAAGGCACTGGTGGTATCGCATTATAGTAGCCATGAGCATTAAGCTCATCATTGGTTACGTTAATGCTTATCGGATCTTTCGTGTGATCCCAGCCGGTGATCCTTTCTGCTCCGGTCAACCACGCATGGTGCGTACAAGTGATCGTGGCAGTACGCGGAATATCTTTATCCACATACACGGTTTTGCTTACTCCGGAACCACTGGTCACGGTTTGGGCGTTAACAAATGCGCTACAAGCCAACAAGGCGAGCGATGCAATAATTGTTACAAATTTTTTCATAATACCAGTTTTAAGAGCGGTTTTTTAGCTCCCCCAAAAGTCATGCAACTTCTCGGGGAGCTAAAAAAGACTCGTCAACTGATATATTTTTCAAGCTTTCAAATTCACGTGTATAATAGCATATTATAATACAGTTGTCAAGCAAAAAGAGCCTTTATTTATAAGGCTTTTGGGCGGACTTTTGACTTTTAACTTTACACTTTAAACTAGCAAAATAGCCCCTTCAAGGGCTATTTTGCTATCTGTACTGCTTCTTCGAATTTAATTGAGAGGAGTTTTGAGGCACCTTCGATGCCCATGGTGACTCCGTAGAGCACTTGAGCTCGAGACATTGTCTCTCGATTGTGTGTGACCACAATGAGCTTTGAGTGTTTTGAAAGATGTGTGAGCATGTCGCCGTACTTACGAGAATTTGCTTCGTCGAGCGCAGCATCGGTCTCGTCGAGCACAAGAAATGGTGGCGGATTGACCTGACTCATCGCAAAGAGAAGTGCAATGGAGATCAGCGAACGTTCTCCACCTGAGAGCATCTGCAAGTCACGCACTTTCTTGTGTGGAAGATTTACGTTGATCTCAATCCCGTGTTCAAAAGGCAAAGAATCTTCATCCTCGCTTCCCTCTTCCTCGTCACGTGGTCGACGATGTTCTACGATAATTGAAAGAAATGCATTTCCACCACCGAACATCAGTTTGAAAAAATCACTAAATTGAATATTTATTTTTTCAATTCCTTCTTTGAAAGTACGTTCAATGGTGTCGCGCAAATCGTGAATGAGTTCACGGAGCGACGCAATACTTGCTTCGATATCGACAAGTTCTTTTGCCAAAAATGCGTCACGATCTTTTGTCTCTTCGTATTCTTTAATCACCTCACTACCACTCGCTGCACCAGCATCTTCAAGTTTGATTTTGATACGTTCGAGCTTGCGATAGAGTGCTTCGCGTTCTACCGTTTTTTCTGGGGTATCAGCCTCTGTATTTTTTTCTGAAGATGGGACAAAGGCACTACCGATAAGCGCATGGGCTTCGCGTGTCATCTCAGAAAAAATAGCTGTGCGTCGTGCAAGATTTTCTCGACGCAGTGCACATTCACGCAACATTCCTTCGAGAGTGGCGCGACGAGCGACGCCAGCATAGGCATCGCGTTCCTGCTCGCGAGTTTCCTTTTCGATTGTTGCGAGTTTTTCGCGAGCAATCTGCATTTGTTCTCGCACTTTCGAAATTGCTGCATCAATATCGTGCAAACGCTTTTCCAAGAGAGCTCGCTCACCTTCAATGCGTGCGCGAATATCAGATTGATCTACTGGTTCATGTTTTTGTGATTTAAGAGAATCGGTAAATGCCGACAATTTTTGCTTCATTGATGCGAGTGCCATTCGTACTGCTTCCATCGAATCAACCGTCTCCGCATTTTCGATTGCAAAAATAATGTCAGCACAAATTGTTTGTACGCGCCCCACTGATACACTCGTCACGCCAGGTGTTTCGGTTACAACAGAAGTGAGCGCATCGAGTTTTCCTTCAATACGTCCAATGGTACGAGAGAGTTCTTCACGTTCTTGAAAAAGTTTTGATTGATCTTGCTCAAGCGTTCGAATTACACCAAATACTACATTGCGCGCTTGGTCATGCTCTTGATTTGATTCTGTGGTAGCAACTTCGGGAATACCAGCGAGTTCGGTTTTAATTGTTCGCTCCTCGTTTCCAAGAGCGTGTTCGGCAAAAGCGATCGATCCAGATTCGAGCGAAGCATATTCGTTGAATAGCCCGGCAAATTCTTGTCGGAGTTCTTCAGTCTTTTGAATTTTTTCTACTTGTTTACTGAGAAATGTAAGATGTGGTGCAAGCTCACGGCGAAGTGCTTGGACTTCTTTCATATTCGCAGCGGTTTTTTCCAGCTTGCGTTCACTTTCGCGGATACGAAGCTGATACACTTTAAGACCGAGCGCATCTTCAATCATTCCACGACGATCCTTTGCAGATGCAGTAAGTAGTCGATCGGCCTCGCCCTGAGAAATAATATGGTGTCCAGACGCGCCAATATTCACCGAGCCAAGAAGCTCGGTGATGTCTTTCAAACGCACATTGGTGCCGTTGATAGAATAGTTTGAAGCGCCGTCGGATGTAACCTCGCGTGCGAGTGTAATTTCGTCGAATGAAAGATCGGCGGCAGAACCCGCAGAACTCGAGAAGGCAAATTTTCGATCGGCATTGTCAAACGAAATCGCAACACGAGCCTTGTTTCCAGCAGGAAGCAATTTTGAACCTTTCCAAATGAGATCACTCGAACCTTTTCCACGAAGTGATTTCATTGATTGTTCGCCGAGTACGTAGCGAATCGATTCCACAACGTTGGATTTTCCAGAACCGTTCGGTCCAACAATTGCAGTAATGGGCGTATCAAAAGACAGCGTTGTTTTTTTCGCAAATGATTTGAACCCGCTGATTTCTATTTTTTTTAACATTAGAAGTTGAAAGTTCGTAAAGTTTATAAAGTTCGTAAAGTCTTAATAAAACCGGACAATATTTTTGAAATCTCCTCAGTTTGTTCTGACAGCTGTATATATTGTTCTCTACTAATATACCGGAGATCAAGAGCAAGTGCTAGCATCGAACGAACCTCACCTGCTGACCCCCTTAGCTATAAATAAAAAGTTTCTCAATTCCTTGTTTGTCTGTCGCTCAAAGCCTTCAGCGATATTATTCATAACGGAAACAGCTGCTCTCTCAATTTGATTCTTAAAAGAAAAATCTTTACACGAAGCAAAAGTTATATAAATAGCTAAGGAAAAAACTTTAGCTTTCTGCCAAGCAACAATGTTTTCAAATTTTTGTATGGATGGCATTTTACTTTATAAACTTTATGAACTTTTCACTTTATAAACTAATCGAGCCAATTCTTCGCTTCAACTGCGGCGCGGGCTGCGTCTTGTTCGGCTTCTTGTTTTGAATGTCCTTTGCCTTCGGCGATTTTTTCATTGCCGAAATAAATACCGATGGTGAAATTCTTGTCATGGTCGGGACCTGTTTCGCGAATCACTTTGTAGCTTGGTGTAATGCCGAGATGTTCTTGTGACTTTTCTTGTACGAGTGATTTTGAATCACGCCACAATTTTTTCTTTACAATTTCTGCTGCACGCTTGTTGAGGAAACGATCGATGAATTTTTCTACCACAGCATAGCCTTGATCGAGATACATCGCACCGATGAGTGCTTCAATGGCGTTGGCAAGAATATAGAGACGCGCCTTGCCAGTATCTTTTGCCTCTCCGCGAGAAAGGAAAAGATACTCGTTCATATTGATTTCATTTGCAAATTCCGCCATCGTGTTTGCATTTACAAGTGCTGCACGGTAGGCAGTGAGTTCCCCTTCTGGAGAATCTTTGTATGTGCGATATAAAAAGTCGGTTACGGCGAGTTCAAGCACGGCATCGCCCAAAAATTCCAAACGTTCATTGTGTTCAAGTCCAACACCAGGATTTTCATTCAAATAGGAACGGTGAATAAACGCTTGTGCAAGCAGGTCGCGATTTTTAAATACTACGCCAATATTTTTTTCAAACGGAGCCCAGTCACGTACTAATTTTTCAGTCATAAAAATAAGTTGAAAGTTTATAAAGTTCGTAAAGTTATAAAGTCATGCAAATTCTATAAATCCAGTCGTAGCGAGTCCTGCTTTATATACTTTACACTTTTGACTTTTAACTCGCGGTGCCAGTAAGCTGGCCGATGGCCTGCGCCATGTATCCAGTCACATCGTCATACATTTTGAGTCCTGCCACCTCTGCAACAGTAAACCAACGTGCATCATCGAGACCACCGGAATTGTTTTCGAGCGTTACCGGAACATACGGAGACTCTGCAAGGAAAAAGGTAACGTGCTTTCGGATTTTTCCTTTTTGTGGATGTGACGCGATGTATTCACTCTCGCCGACAATACCCACAATTTTGATATCAAGATTTACTTCTTCTTTGATTTCGCGCACTGCTGCTTGCTCGGGTGTTTCGCCTTCTTCTACTCCACCTTTTGAAAGAGTCCAGTAACCGAAAATATCATGTACAAGCGCAAAATATAATTCGTCACCATTGCGCGCATAAATGAGCGCACCGGCTTTTTGTTCAAGTGGAAGTGTCGTAATATCTACTTCCTCATTTTTCTTTTGATGCTTGGACTTTTGGTCTTTGCCTGGCTCGCCTATTTCTTTATAGACAGCGCCAAGTACTCCGTTTACAAAACGAGAAGAACTATCTCCGCCGAATGTTTTTGCAAGTTCGATTGATTCATTGATGGCTACTTTTGGAGGTACTTCGTTGTGATCACCAAACAAAAGTTCACCGAGACCCATGCGCAAAATATTGCGGTCAACGGCGTTTATTTTTTCAATTGGCCACTCAGGTGCAGCCTTTTCAATAATCTGATCGATAATTTCACGCTTGTCGATGACATATCCAAGAATCTTCTTCATGAAAGCGAGGTCCTCGTTTCCAGGCGCAAATTCGCCCTCGTTGCGTTCAAGCATAGAAACAATCCCTTCGTTGGGATAATTTTTAAAATCCCACTCAAAGAGTGTTTGGAGAACTATAGACCTTGAAAGGTGGCGATTTGCCATAGATATGAATGAAATTGTTTGTTTAAAGAAACAGATCGAATGTAGAGAAGACAATGGAGAAAAAAATTCTCAACCTCTCCTCTCTGCACTACAAAAACAGCACGATTATTCGATGTTACTTGCTCTTTTTTGTCTTTTTCTCAACACCCTTTACGATATCGAGAACTTTGCGTCCACGGTAGTGACCACAGGCCATACACACAGTGTGTGGAGGGCGGAGTGTTCCACAGTGTGAACACTTTGAAAATGCCGCGCTCTTGAGAGCGTGGTGACTACGGCGATTTGCCGTATGAGCATGTGTGTGACGCATTCGAATAACCATACAGGGCTGATAATAGCATTTTTAAAAAAAAAATGCAACCACACTGCTTGAGTCGTACTCGACTTATGGAAGTAGCTGTTCCCTTGAGTACAAGAATCAGCCTTAAAATCCCAATATCTAAATTTATAAAGAAAATCTAAAAAAAACACTTACACTGTAACAAAAAGAATAATCTCTGTGCTTTATTAACCAAATCTTGTATTATCATTAAATATGACAATGGCTATTGCTATTCCAATAACTTCCGCTCTGCTAGCCGCAATTGCGAGTATTTTAGCTCGCATGCTTCTTAAAGATATTCCTACTAAAAAAATTCTTTCTGTGAATTTTTTTATAATGGCAATAACACTATTGTTTCTATCACCGCTATTTTATAAATTCATATTTTCGTGGAAAAGCATTGGTCTTGTTTTTTTAATAGCAATCATTGATACACTTGCAAATTATTTTTATTTTAAAACTTTTGAAAAAACGGAAGCGAGTATCGCTGTGCCAATCCTTTCTCTTGCTCCAATAATAACATTTTTATTTAGTGCAATTTTTTTAGCAGAATTTCCACCAGTTATAAACATAATAAGTGCTATGTGTATAATGATACTTGTCATAATCTTTTCTACTGATTTCAAAAACTTACCTAGATTTAATACAACGACACTGTATCCAGCATTACTATCTTCACTTCTTTTTGGAATTTCTGCAATTCCAAGTAAATACCTCCTTTCTACATTAAGAGCTACAAATGCCCCTACACTCTATATGATTCGGGCAATTCTTATCGGACTTTTTTCTTTACTTATTTTCAAAGATTCGTTTAAAGCTTTAGATTTAAAAATCTATACGTTCATCTTTGTGCGCGGATTATTTGTCATTGGTCAATGGGTTTTATTATATTATGCGTTGACCTTGGGAAGCACAGGGGTCGCTATAACCCTTGGTAACATAACGCCAATTTTTGTGTTCATTTTAAGTTTACTCTTCTTAAAAGAGAAACCAACACTTAAAAAAGTGTTGGTTTCAATACTAATTTTAGTAGCTTCTTTTTTTATCTAATCAATTAAATTGCTTCATTTTCAATCGTTATTTCGCCGTGCATATCCTGCAACATTTTGTATTTTATTTCTTCGTAGCTAAAATTCTGAGCCAATAACCAAGCCAATTTGACTGTCATAGATTCAATGCTCATATCGAAAGCTGGAATAGCCAAATCATTATCTTTCAGAAATTTTCCATTTTCGTTCACTTGAAAACTAGCAATTCCGGCTGGAGCCTGACTTGTAACAACTATAGGGATTCTTTTTTCTTTAAGATATTCAATACCTTTACGCAAATGAGTACTTATGTCCCCTGCTCCAAACGATCTAAAAACAAAAGCTTTTATCCCATTATTTTCAACGAGTGATTGAAAAATATCTGGGGACATTCCAGGAAACTCAGTAAGCGAAGCAATGCAAGATGCGTCAAACTCTTTTTTTACACTCAATACTCTAGATTGTATTGCTAAAGGTTTAATCTTAGAAAGGTACGAGTTGTGTTTATCAAGCGCTGTTTCGTCTATTCGCATAAATCTCCCAACCTGACCGAGTGATCCTTTTAAAAATGAAGAAAAAGGATCGTAATCGAAATCTGTACCTTTTTTAACTCTTACCCCCGATATTATTTTACTTCCAAAAACAGCAATAATGCCTTTTATAGGATGGTATCCCCAAACAGCCATACGAAGAGCATTAACTAGATTTGTAGTTGCATCACTTCCTAAATAACCCAAAGGTACCTGTGCTCCAGTTACAATTACTGGTTTGTTTATATTTTCCAAAGCAAAAGAAAGCGCTGCACAAGTATACCCCATCGTGTTTGTGCCATGAAGTAAAATAAATGCATCATAGTCATCATATGTTTCTTCTATTTTACTTATGATTGTTGTCCAATTACTTGGAAGCATATCGGAACTATCGACATTGAAAAGTTCCAAAATACTTGGCTCTATTTCGATTGCCCAATTTTTTTTCAAAATTTCTACACACGATTCAACCACCGAGCTAAAATTTGATGGGTCAGATTTAATATTTTCAGATACGTTACTAATAGCAACATTCCCGGCTATGGTTCCTCCGGTAAGTATGATAAGTATTCTCTTTTTTGCGTAAGTTGTTGCCATAAAAAGTTTTATCGCTAAGTAATTTGAATAATACAATTAAACACAACTAAAGGCAAACCCTGTTTATTCCTTGATAACTGATTTAATTTTCTTCAAAAAACTCCTCCGGTGGAGTGGCGTGAGGCCGTGTTTCTTGATCGCCTCGTAATGTTTTCGTGTGCCATACCCGACGTGCGTTTCAAATCCGTACTCTGGGAACTTTTTTGCTTGTTTTTGCATATGACGATCACGAATCACTTTTGCCACAATTGAAGCCAGAGCTATCGCTGGAAATTTTTCATCACCTTTAATATATGTTTTTTGATTTTTGAACTCTACCGGGGCTTTCAATCCACCATCGAGGAGTACCTCGAGTTGAAAGTCGAAAGTCGAAAGTTTATAAAGTGAGCGCGCTAACGCGCGCTTGATTGCGGGAGCGATTCCAATCGTATCGATTGTCTTTGCCGAAATCATCGTGACACAAAAGTCACATTTTCCAGCTTTCTGCCAAATAAGTATTTGTGTATACCAAAGCTCACGTTGTTTTTGTGTGAGTTTTTTTGAATCGCGCAGCGGAATGGAAAAAGATTTAAGATTCAAGATATAAGAATCAAGATAAAACGCGCACACAGCCACCGGCCCCGCAAGTGGACCTCGACCAACTTCATCTATGCCAATAACTGATTTCATTTGCCCATCATAACAAAAGGCCTGCAAAATGTCGCAGGCCTAAAAAATGTATGGATAATTATGTTTTTTGTATTTACATAAACAAACAAAAAAATCGAATATCCAAAATACAATAAGTGGGAATATACATAAACGTCTAAGCATAGTCGTGTGTTTGTATAAAAAGTACTCCTTACCTAAAAAATGTCAAATGAAAAACCACCCTATTCGGATGGCTCTATGATGAGTACTGATTTTACTAATTCGACTAAAGCGTCTTGTTCTTGTGCAATTTTTTCTTTTTTAGCAATTTTATATGCCAAACAAGGAGTCTTACATTCACACATACTACCCGAATCAAGAAACGAACACGGTGGAATTTTTATATTATTTTTTTTGGTATTTTTACTATTCCAGTCAGAGAGAACAGTGTGAATGTGTTTTCTCACTTGAATCTTTTCGGAACAACGAACATATTTTTCCATAGGGGATCATTTTTATTTATTCTTACTGTACTCCGTAGAATTCTAGTGTCAATACAAAAAAATACCTGCACAATCGTGCAGGTAAATCATTTTACTAGAAGTTTGCACTTCTTCTTTTTCTTCTTTTTTACTGTCTTCACATACTCACGGTAAATGATGGCTGGTTTTGGAAGATACAACTGCGCAATAAGGTCAAAATTAACCCGATCGTGGACTCTTAGCATGGTTTCTTCATCAACCCCAAATTCGTTTTTTTCCCTGTAAAATGAACTCTCCAGAGCTTTTTGATAATGCGGGTTATCTTTCAAAAAAGATTCAATCTCTTTGTCTATATCATCAGATAAAGATTCAAATATATATCCGATGGCTTCTCTAGTAGAGAGTCCTACCCTTTGCGTTTGTGACATGATGCGTTTTTTAAAAACAATACCACTATGATTTTTTTTGTCAATTACCACTAGATACTGATATACCCGCACACTTACTTTTTTGATGTGTTTTGCACGAGGTACACTCTTTCAAAAAAGTAAGTGTGCGGGTATACTACCTTCACCAATGGCATCAAAATTCGTCCACCCCAAAAGCAAAGTCTCGTATCGAATGCACACTCGACTTGCTACGGGGCAGGTCTCCATACTCAACATTTAATTTATGTCCAGCAAATTTATACACCTACATACCCATAGTCATTATTCCCTGCTCGACGGTCTTACCAAATTGGAAGACATGGTAGACATTGCAAAAAAGAATGACCAAACTGCAATTGCACTCACCGACCACGGAAACATGTACGGTGCAATCGAATTCTACAAACTCGCAAAGAAAAAAGGCATCAAGCCGATCATCGGTGTTGAAGCCTACATGACGGCAGGTTCACGCAAAGAAAAAAGTGCGGAGACCGGACAAAAGCGTTACTACCACCTCATTCTGCTCGCCAAAAATCTACAGGGATACAAAAATCTCATGCGTCTTGTAACGATTGCCAATCTCGAAGGCTATTATTACAAGCCGCGCATGGACAAAGAAATTTTGCGTGAATATCACGAAGGTATCATCGCGCTTTCTGGATGTATGGGTGGCGAACTTTCACAAACACTCCTTGCTAGCAATGACGAAAAAGCTGACGAGCTCATTGCTGAGTATCAAGATATTTTTGGTAAAGAAAATTATTTTATTGAGATCCAAGCACACCCTACAATCGAGCGCGATGCCGAACTGCGCGGCAAGCTTGTTGCTATCGCAAAAAAACACAACATCCCCGTCGTTGCGACACAAGACTCTCACTATCCGTGCAAAGACGACCATGAAGCGCATAACACACTCCTGCAAGTAAACACACAAGGAGACAACAACGGCGGAAAATTCGAATTTTCAAAAGATGACTTTTCACTCATCGATGAAAAAACAGCGCTCGAATATTTTAGCGACGTTCCAGATTCTGTTGCAAATACATCTATCGTCGCAGATATGTGTGAGAATTATGAAATCGAACTTGGCGTTGCATACTTCCCTGACTTTCCTCTTCCTGAAGGTATAACCTCCGATGCAAAATTGCGCGAACTCGCATATGAAGGTTTCGCATTTCGCGAACTTCCACAAACAAAGCCTTATCTCGACCGCCTTGAATACGAACTCGGCGTCATCAAACAAAAAGGTTACGCTGGATACTTTCTGGTAGTGGGAGATTTGTTGCGCTTCGCCCGTGAAGTGGGAATTCTTACAAATATTCGAGGATCGGTTGCGGGCTCACTCACCACATATCTCATTGGTATTACCAATGTGGATCCACTCACCTATAAACTTCCTTTCGAACGTTTCTTGAACCCTGAGCGTCCATCACTCCCCGATATCGATATGGACTATGCCGATAACCGTCGCGAAGAAATGATTGCGTATGCAAAACAAAAATACGGTGAAGACCGCGTAGCACAGATCGGAACATTTGGAACAATGATGGCAAAAGGTTCGGTACGTGATGTAGCGCGTGCGCTCGGTTATCCGTACACGATTGGTGACCGTATCTCGAGTATGATTCCGCTCGGAAGTCAGGGTATGCCGATGACTATCAAACATGCGATGGAAATGGTTCCCGAACTTGCTGAGGCATACAAAAAAGAATCAGATACAAAACGTATTATCGACCTCGCAAAAAAAATGGAAGGCTGTGTTCGTCACGTTTCCGTGCATGCTGCGGGAGTGGTGATCGCACCAAAACCATTGTATGAATTTGCACCGATTCAATATGATCCAAAAGGCGGAAACATCATCACGCAATACGACATGCACTACATCGAGGATGTGGGTCTACCGAAATTCGACTTCCTTGGAATTCGTAACCTCGCGATTCTTGCCGACGCTGTGCGTCTCGTAAAAATGCTGCGCAACGAGGATGTAAACCTCGACAAAGTTCCGCTTGAAGACAAGCTCACATTTGAAATGCTTGCTCGCGGAGAGACGATGGGGCTCTTCCAATTGAACGGCTCTGGCATGACGGCGTATCTCAAACAATTGAAGCCCACAACAATCCACGATATCAACGCAATGGTGGCACTCTATCGTCCAGGACCGATGGAAATGATTCCAGAATATATTAAACGTAAAGAAAATCCTGCCCTCGTTCGGTATCTTGATCCGCGCATGAAAGATATTCTTGATCAATCATACGGAGTGATCACCTACCAAGATGACGTGATGATGATCGCGATTAAACTCGCAGGTTATTCATGGCTCGAGGCCGACAAACTGCGAAAGGCTATGGGTAAAAAGATTCCTGCCGAAATGGAAGCGCAAAAAGGAAAACTGCTTACTGGTTTCGTTGAACACGGACTCACCCAACAAAAAGCACAAGAACTTTGGGAGCTCATCGAGCCATTTGCCGCGTACGGATTCAACAAGGCGCATGCGGCGAGTTATGGTCGCGTGGCGTATCAAACCGCATACATGAAGGCAAACTTCCCTGTCGAATATATGTGTGCCATCCTCACCGCTGAATCTGGTGACGTAGAAAAGGTGGCGGAAATAATCGGCGAGGCAGTGAAAATGGGAATCACGGTGCTTCCTCCAGAAATCAATGCAAGTTTCGCCGACTTTACCGTAGTCAACAATTCCAATGTACCCGGCGAAGGAATTATTCGCTTTGGATTGCTCACTATCAAAAACTTTGGGTCAGATATTGCCGATGCAATTATTGCCGAACGCAAATCGCGTGGACCATTTAAATCTATCACTGAATTTTTGGAGCGCATCACTCACAAAAACCTCAACAAAAAATCACTTGAAGCACTCGTAAAATCTGGAGCAACGGACAATTTCGGCGAACGCGGAAAACTGCTCGCCAATATGGAAACAATGCTTGCTTACAACAAAGAGCGTCAAAATACCGGCTCGCAAGTGTCGCTCTTTGGAGATATGCCGGAACAAGTACTCTCGCTCACACTTATGGACGCTCCGCCTGCAGAACAAATCGATAAATTGAAATGGGAAAAAGAATTGCTTGGATTGTATGTTTCGGGTCATCCACTCGAACGCATCAAGGATCGCATTGAAAAAAGTGGTATGACAATCAAAAAAATCCGCGAGGAGTTGAAGGCTGGATTCCCTGCGACGTTTGCTTGTATGGTGGAAGAAGTAAAAGTCATTATCACAAAAACAAACGAGCGAATGGCGTTTGTAAAAGTCGGCGATCTCACTGGCTCGATTGAAGGAGTCGTCTTTACAAAATCATTTGCCGAACTGCAAAATATTTTGCTTGTTGATACGATTGTGGCGATTCAAGCGCGAGTGTCTGAACGCAACGGCGAAAAAAGTCTTATTATTGAAAAAGCCAAAGCGGTATAATATTGTATTCCTCCCTTCCTTACTGAGGAGGGGATTGAGGGGAGGTGATTATCATGCTAGGATTTGCATATATGACACCCGAACAACTACACAATATTCGCCATACGCTTGCCCACCTTTTGGCACAAGCCGTAAAAGCTCAATTTCCTAGTGCAAAACTCACTCTTGGACCCGCAATCGATAATGGTTTTTACTACGATATCGATTTTGGAGGTGAAAAAATCGGCGATGAAAATTTGAAAGATTTGCAGACATTCATGCGCAAAAATCTCTCAAAATGGACTGCATTTACCAGCCGAGAGGTTTCAGTAGATGAGGCAAAAGAAGTCTTTGCCGGCAATGAATACAAACTCGAACTTATCGCAGAAATCGCAGCGCGCGGAGAAAAAATTACTCTCTACTCATGTGGTGGTTTTGAAGATCTTTGTCGTGGCGGACACGCAGAAAGTCCTGCAACAGAAATTTCGGCTGATGCATTCAAACTCGATCGCGTAGCTGGCGCATACTGGCGTGGTGATGAGAAAAATAAAATGCTTACTCGTATTTACGGACTCGCCTTTGCCACAAAAGAAGATCTCGATGCGTATCTCACACAGCAAGAAGAAGCCAAGAAACGTGATCACCGCAAACTCGGTAAAGAACTCGAACTCTTC
The DNA here is from genome assembly GCA_023267275.1 of Candidatus Nomurabacteria bacterium. Taxonomy (GTDB): domain Bacteria; phylum Patescibacteriota; class Minisyncoccia; order Phycocordibacterales; family UBA9973; genus CAITQP01. The sequence continues at coordinate 48,560 of JAHFNO010000004.1, forward strand.
ACTGTTATCGATGAAATCGGTGCGGGCTTGCCACTCTTTTACCCAAACGGCACAATCATTCGCCGAACAATCGAAAACTTCATCCAAAAAATTCAAGAAAAGCGCGACTTCGTGCCTATCTGGATTCCTCACATTACAAAAGGAAAACTCTATGAGATTTCTGGTCACCTCGATAAATACGATGCAATGTATTCGCCAATGCGCGTAGACGAGGATGATTACTATTTGAAACCAATGAACTGTCCGCATTTTATGATGCTCTACCGTTCACTTCCCCATTCATACCGTGATCTTCCTGTCCGCTATACGTGCACAACAACCAACTATCGCTACGAAAAATCTGGTGAACTTTCTGGACTCACTCGCGTGCGTGCGCTTACTCAAGACGACTGTCATGTATTCTGTGAAGCAGAAAAAATCCATGATGAGATTCAAGTGATGCTTGAAATGATTGGCGAGCTTTACAATACATTTGGTCTTACCGATTTTTATGTTCGTATTTCACTTCGTGATTCACAGAATAAATCAAAATATCTCGGTACTGATGCGGTTTGGGAAACAGCCGAAAATGCATTGCGTGACATCGTGAAAAAAACTGGTTGGAATTACAAAGAAGCTGAAGACGAGGCAGCATTTTACGGACCAAAGCTCGACTTCATGTTCAAGGATGCAATCGGTCGCGAGTGGCAACTCTCTACGATTCAGCTCGATTTCAATCTTCCAGAGCGTTTTGAACTCGACTACACAAACAATCAGGGTACCAAGAGTCGTCCTGTGGTGATTCACCGTGCAATGCTTGGATCGGTAGAACGATTTATGGGAATCATGATCGAACACTTCGCTGGAGCGTTTCCCGTATGGCTCTCACCTACACAAGTGACAGTGGTACCAGTCATGGAAAACCAAGCTGAATATGCAGAATCTATTTTCAAAGTACTCAAAGAAAAAGGTATCCGCGTAAAACTCGACGCAAGCAACGACTCTCTCGGCAAACGCATCCGCGCAGCCAAAACAATGAAAGTGCCGTACGTAATCGTCGTGGGAGACAAAGAAAAAGATTCGCAAACACTCACCATCGAAACTCGTGGCGAAAAGATTGAAGGAATTACACTTGCAGACTTTACAAATCGCTTGCAAAAGGAGATAGTAGAAAAAACACTAAACTAAGCTCTTATGAAAATAGTAATAGCCTCAAAAAGCCCTGTAAAAGAAGCTGCTGTCCACAATGGAGTGAAAGCTCTTTTTCCAAAACAGGAATGTATTTTTGAATGCGTAAATGCAAACTCAGGTGTCAGCGCTCAACCACAAAATTATGATGAAATGATTGCTGGTGCGATTGGCAGAATTGGTCATTCAAAAGAACTCATTCCAGATGCAGATATCTGGATTGCACTCGAAGGAGGAATTGAAAAAATTGATGGAAATTTTTATTGTTCTGGCTGGGTCATTGCCGAAAACAAGACTGGCGACCGTTGTGGACGTGGAAGAACTTTTTCATTTGTCATTCCACAGAAAGTCGTCGATCTAATGATTGAGGAAGGTCTTGAACAAAGTCATGCGACAGATAAAGCCTTTCAAATCACAGGTACAAAAACCGGAAATGGATTGATTGGACCACTCACCAACAATGCACTCACGTATACCGATTGGTACACACCCGCTGTAATTAGCGCCCTCCTGCCATTTTTAAACAAGGAATTGTATTAATAACCGCCGTTGCATTGGCGATTATTTTTTGCGCGTTTGACTTTTGTTTCAAATATTGTAATATTCATCTATATTTTTTGCTCCTTAAAAATTATAGAAAATGATAAAAAAGCTATTGTTTCCGAAGATAGTGACCGTAAATGGCCAAAGCGGATCAGGAAAAAATACACTGATAAAAATGCTTATGGAAATATTGGAAGAATATGAATTATCGTATGCAATAATTTCTACCGGAGATTGCATCAGAGATTATATCGAATCCAATATGGCATATTCCGAAGACATACGCCTCATCAATGACTTGGGTAAACTCACTCCTGATTTCATCGCCGAAGCTTTTGTTCTTAGAAGAATTCTTAATTTGGCTAAAAAAGTGGATGTTATTATTCTGAACGGAGGCCCTCGCAGGGTAAAAGACGCCGACCGACTCTTTATTTGGAAAAAATCTGGATTTTTTGGCGGAGCAATAAAAACCATAGAAGTAATTTCTCCATACGATCTGTGTTTTAATCGTTTGATCGAGCGCACAAAAGAAGACTGCCGCCTTGATCTCAGCATTGATGGACAACCAGGTGTGCCAGACCCGAAAAAAATCAAAAGAAAAATGGCCTGGTGGACCAGAGCGGAAAGCAAAATCAGACAAAAACTAATACAACATGATTTGTATCTCACTCCCGTATACAATAATGGAAAACTGGAACAATTAAAGGACAATTTATATAAATTATTTGCATAATAATACCTAACAAAACTGCAACCCGAAAGGATTGCAGTTTTTTCATTCCCTCTTTTCTTGTTTCATCTTACTTTTTAAGTTTCGACCGAAACTTAAAAAGTTTATGTTATACTTTCTACAGTATGTCTGCTTCTTATAAAGGCTACCGTGTTGGCTCTATAGAAAAAGGATTATTACAATTGCTTCTTGGGGTCAAAAATAAAGAGCTCCCCTATCAGGGAAAATTTGAATCCTCATACCGAGATATTTTTACATCCGCACGACAAAAAGCAGGATTTTCTTTAACATTTCGAAAACTAAAAGAGAAAGATTTAATTCAATTCCAAAATAGAGATGGATGCCTTACTGCCTCACTAACCAAAAAAGGAGAAAAATTTGTTGAGGAAAATATATTTGAAAAAGCAGAACAACAATCACCGAAAAAATGGGATGGAAAATGGCGAGTAGTTATTTTTGATATTCCTGAAAAAAGACGGGTTGCCCGCACTATGCTTCGATCCCGACTGAAAAAATACGGATTCCGGCAGGTACAAGCAAGTGTATGGGCATATCCATTTCCTTGTGAAAGTATCGTCACACTTATTAAAACGTATTTCAAGCTTGGAGATGAAGTACTCTATCTCATTGTTGAATCACTTGAGGGAGACAGCCAGCTCCGATCAAAATTCAAACTGCCAGATTAAAAATTTTTAATTCAGAATATTTTCCTTATTACTTTTTAAGTTTCGGCCGAAACTTAAAAAGTAATAAGGAAAAATCTAGAAATGCTTAGCTGATGTTCTTCTTTATATTAATGAGAGAGAATATAGCGATACAAGCCCAAATTATTTGTAAGGCAAGGGATAAGCCAAGCATGTTGATAGAGAACATTTGCCCCTACTCCTATTGCTCCAAATAAATTGATACACTTTACTTGTGCTGCTTACGCGTTTTGTTGAAACGAGGAAATAAGCAATAACAATAAGAAATGTGCCAATCCAACCAATACTATTAGTGAGTAATTCCATGCTTTATATTGTACATTAACTATAGTAGAACTTCCACAGACGCACACTATTCTAGACGCGAATTTTTTCATTCCACCTTTTCTTGCATCATCTTACTTTTTAAATTTTGACAAAAGTTAAATGGTAAAATAAATAATTTTTCAGGTTATGAATGCAAAAATTCAACTTCAAGACCGAGACGTTGTGCTTGTTCGTATTCCCATCGTGCACCTGTTGACGATTGCCAGTCGGGCAGAAAATATAATTTTTTAATAAAACCTGACTCAAACAATGGAAGATAAAAATCAGTAAGAAGAGTGGTCGCATATACATTTGGTGGAAATGCATTTTTTACTCGTTGCATTGGTTCTTCAAACGGCATCTGATCAAAAATATGTTTTCCTTCTGACTGGAGCAGAACAATTGTTTCATTAAAGGCAATAAGATTTTCAAGTATTGAACCTCTTCCACCAGTACTAATAGGTCCACACACCTGACCTACTGGTTGTGGCATTCGTTTAAGTACACGAAAGCCAACAGCAAACATCTGCTCAACTGTTTCCGCTTGTTCAAGATTAAGCAAATCTTTTTCTTCCCAATATTGTCGTGTGTGATTATTCAATTCCATATGCATGTTTTATTGTAAAATCTTCATGGAGAACAAGTGGTAATTGTAACGATTCGGTCGGTGTCACCCAAATAAGATCAGTGTGTTCTGCCTCCCGGAGGACAACTTCCGGCTTTTCATCAAGTACGTATCGATATTTTGTATACACAAAATATTTTTCATTTGGGTGAATCACATAAAAAACTCCAACTTGCTGGAGTTTTTTATCATCAAGAATAATCCTTGTTTCTTCAAACACTTCTCGCACTATTGCTTGCACAATATTCCCTGCCTCGTGTGGGTCCACTTTTCCGCCAGGGGCTCCCCACACACCACTCTCTGGTTTATTTGTCGTTCGTTTTAGAAAAAGAATTTTTCCTTCATGCTCAAGAAAACAACCGACTACCTGGAGCACATTTTCAAAGTCATCAGTTTTTTCGAGTGTAATCATTTCAGATTTTATATCTTTCCCATTCTTTTATTATATTCATAGTCCAATCTTTTACTTTCAACAAAATCAAGTGCTTTACCGATACGAGCCTTAGAATCTTCATCACCGAATTGCCATGCCTCACCACGCTTGGCATTAATAGTCTGTATATATTCCATATATTTTCTCTTGTCATGAATATTGGCCAAAACTTCCTGTTCAGTAAAACCAAATCCCGCTTTTAAAAAAATATCATTCGGTACTGATGCTTGCTCAAAAAAATTTTCCTTGATTGAACTTATATCTGTACCTTCTTTATACAAAGTTCCCTGGTTACTTGCAGTTTTTTCTCGGTCATCATTTGCAGTTGGAAGTCGTAAATCACGCAAACTCTGGAGTTGTTTATTATTCTGCTCTTCGTTATTTTGTGGTAGAAAATCCAATCGTTCCATGTATAATTTCCGATTAGATATCAATATCGGCGGTGTGTGCGTAGGTTTGGATAAATGACTTACGTGGAGCAACATCGCTTCCCATGAGCATATCAAACACACGATCAGCTTCGGCTGCATCATCAATAGCTACTTGCTTGAGAATACGACGAGCTGGGTCCATAGTTGTTTCCCAAAGTTCCTCAGCGTTCATTTCTCCAAGACCTTTGTATCGCTGAATGTGCATCTTTGGAGCTTTTTTTACAGCACCTTTTTCTTCTACTTCTTCCTCATCTCCTTCTTGCTCCCCTGCGCCATCAGCTTCTGCACGAGCAATCATTTCGTCGAGGTCTTCGTTTTGCACGCCAGTGATTTTCAATTTGTCTTCGTCTGAATAACAATAAAATACTTCTTTACCTTTTTTGATTTTGTAGAGTGGTGGCTGGGCGATATAAATAAATCCTCCATCGATCAGCGGTCGGAAGTAACGATAGAAAAGTGTGAGGATAAGCGTACGAATGTGCGCTCCGTCCACGTCCGCATCTGTTGCGATAATGATTTTGTGATAACGCAATTTTGAAATATCAAATGTGTCGCCGATCGCTGTTCCCATTGCAACCACGAGATTGCGAATCTGTTCAGAAGCAAGCATCTTGTCGAGACGCGCACGTTCGATGTTGAGGATTTTTCCACGAAGCGGAAGAATCGCCTGCGTGCGACGATCGCGTCCAGTCTTTGCCGTACCTCCCGCGGAATCTCCCTCCACAATGAACACTTCGGCTTCTTCGGCACTGCGAGTCTGACAGTCGGCGAGTTTTCCTGGAAGCGTCATGCCTTCCATTGCTCCCTTGCGAAGTACTGAATCTTTCGCAGCCTTTGCAGCTTTACGTGCGCGAACAGCAAGGATTACTTTGTTGACGATAGCCTTTGCATCTTCTGGGTGTTCTTCGAGGAATGCTGCGAATGACTCTCCAAAGACCGTAGCAACGGCTCCTTGGGCTTCAGGCGAGCCAAGTTTTCCTTTGGTCTGACCTTCGAATTGAATTTCACGAAGCATTACAGACACAACCACAGTGAGACCTTCAAGTACGTCGTCACCAGTAAATGCGCCGTCAGATTCTTTGATGTATCCTTCTTTTTTCGCATAACTGTTGAGTGTACGAGTGAGTGCCATCTTAAATCCAGTGATGTGTGTTCCACCTTCTGGGTTGTAAATATTGTTTGCATACGCAACAATTTTTGAAGACATGTCGTCGGTATATTGCAATGCGAGTTCAACAGTGACGTTATCTTGTTCTTTTTGAATGTAGTAGATGTTGTCGTGAATCGGTTTTTGAGAAAGGTTGTAATATTTTACGAGAGAAACAAGACCTCCTTCGAAGAAAAATGAGTACGATGGCAAATCGATTTCCAAATCGGAGAACCAAAATGTATCTTCGAGTTTCAATTTGCCTTCGTAGCCACGCGCGTCGATACAGCGAATACGCAACCCTTTTACAAGGTATGCTTGTCCACGGAAATGGTTGACGATTGTCTCCCATACAAACTGCAAATCTTTAAAAATCTCTACATCTGGTTCAAATATAGTAATAGTTCCATGCAATTTTGAAGTACCAATTTTTTTGACAGCAGCTTTTTTCTTTCCTTGAGAATATTCCTGCATGTGAATACCACCATCGCGATGAACCACGACGTTTGTATAGATAGAAAGTGCATTTACTACTGAAGCTCCCACGCCGTGCAATCCTCCAGAAAATTTATATCCTTCTCCGCCAAATTTTCCTCCGGCATGGAGTGTGGTCATAACCGTTTCCAATGCAGACACTTTTGTTTTTGAGTGAACGTCTACTGGAATACCGCGACCATTGTCGGCGATGCGAATACGATTGCCAGGCAAAAGCACAGCCTCGATTTCATTACAAAAACCACCCATGGCTTCATCGCGTGAGTTGTCGAAAATTTCCCACACCAAGTGGTGCAAGCCTTCGATGCCTGTTCCTCCGATATACATTCCCGGTCGCTTTCGAACTGGTTCGAGCCCTTCAAGAACTGAAATATCATCTGCTCCGTATGATCCTGCTTTTTTGTCCGCCATGTGGTGTAATAATGATTAAATAATCCTTATTTCGTAAGGTCTAAATGTTGTTTTTATGCGTAGAGTATAGCATATTTTTTTGCAAAATACGAGAGGTTTTCAGGGTCTATTTATACACAGAAAAACGAGCGAGGGGCTACGCCCATCGCTCGTTTTTCATCCGTTATTATTGAGTACTTTTGGTGTCCGTTGAAGTCGTAGGAAGTGGAAGTTTCTTCGCTTTTTCCGTCTTCGTGCTTGCTGGCTTCGTTGGAGTTGCCGGCTCAGTAAGATTGTTTAAAGCATTTGTTATGTTCTGATTATCTGGAAGTCTTGTGTGCAACGCAGTCAAAATATCATTTGCTTCTTTTGTATTTCCAGTCTTTTGATCGGCAAGTGCGAGATAATACCATCCATTCAAATACTGATTGTTCAAAGCAACAGTTGCTCTAAATGCACCGATTGCGTCTGTGTAATTTCCATTCTGGAAATACAACAACCCAAGTTCAAAATACGTATCAGGATTGTTTGCATCGATAAGCGTAGCATCTTGCAATTGTTTTACGGCTGCTTGCGAATTGCCTGCGGCAGTCTCGATTTGCGACATCAAGAAAAATACATCTGTGTAGTTTGCTTTTGCATCGAGTGCCTTCTTTGCATACACGCGTGCATTTGCATTGTCGCCAGAATCAAAATACAACTCAGCAAGACTCAAATAAGTCTTTGGATAATTTGGTGCGAGATTGATTGCACGATTATATGTATCGAGTGCTGTGTTGAACACACCATCAATCTTGAGTGGAGCAAGCATGCGAAGCAAGTCACCAAATGCAATGTAGTTTGCTGGATCAGATGGATCGAGTGCTATTGCCTGACGTGCTGAGGCATTTCCTACACTCACTGCAGACTGCAATATTGCCTTAGTATTGTCTTGAGAAAGACTGTTCGATGGCATTGAAATCGTTTTTTGGATCGATTGCTCTGCAAGCAATACGCGCGTTCTCTCAAACAATGGAATATCGGCAAGATTGATAGCTTGTACAAGATGGGCATCTGCCTTTGCAATATCCCCCACTTGCGAAGCACGCAATCCTTTTTGATAAAACACAAATGATGCAAAACGCTCAGTCACTGCATATGCTGTTCCGGCCGAGACCATCAAGAGTGCAACAATAAAAAAGATAGAAAAGAAACTTGAGCGTTGATCTTTCAAAAAGAAAAGATGCTTTGTATTGATACGCTTTTCTTCAACAAGTGCTCCTATAAAGATACCAACAAAGGCAAACATACATACCGTAACAACGAGACCTGGAGCTGCGATGAGAAGTGCAATGACAAAATAAAGAGCGAGAATAAACAAGCTAAAAATCATTTGTCCTGAAACATGATGCTCACCAGCAGATTTACCAAATACCTTTCCAATACTTTCATAGAAGAATGACAAGACAAAGAAAAGAACAGTGAGAATTCCGAGAATACCACTCAATATTCCAATAGTAAGAAACATGCTTGCGCCAGCGGTAAATGGTGTATCCCAAAGTGTATGCATATTTACTGCAACAGGACGATATTTAAGCCATTCACCAAGAAAACGATTTGGACCAATACCAAAAATAGGATGCGCGCGAAGTGAAGATCCTGCAACTTGGAAAGTTGCTGAAATTGATGGGTGGACATCAATATATGGCACATGTAAAAGTGTAGCAAGCATTCCGCCAACAAGATTGTTTGCAAGAATAAAAAAGAGTGCTACAAGAGAAAGACCAAACGCAAGAAATGAAAATTGACGCACTTCAGAATTGCGATTGATAATAAGTACGTAAATAAGAATTGATATCGCAGAAAGCCCTACCAAAATCCACACAGTAAAGATATTGGTCAAAATTACAAAAAAGAGTGCGAACAATCCTCCGACAATAGAAATGAGACGCATGATTTTTTCCGGCTTCATAAATTGAAGCATAAGAACAAAACCAATGAGCGCTGCGCCGGAAATATATCCGAAATCACCCCATAAACCAATTGGCGAATCGCTACTGTTGAAGAAAATTCCAAGCGTCGTGTGTGCGGGAAAAATAACATGGAACAATTGGAACAGAGCAAGAATGATATATGCGATAAAAAATGCTTGAAGAAAAGTTATGATGCGCTTTCGCGTAACAAAGAGCATGCTTGTAAGTATGAGTCCGAGCGAGAGCGAGCCAAGCACAGCAAATGTGTTTTGCTCAAATCCTTCTCCTAGCAAGGAAAGATACATGGTATGAGAAAAAAGTGCCGAAAGAAAGAGCGCAAAAACCAAAACACTCGTAGAAAGCAATACTGGAGACCAAGGAATTGAAAACGAGCCTTCAAGAAGACGTCCGAGAAGCCACGCAACGAGCGCTACAAGTATTGAAACAACAATGAGATATCCTTTTAACACACCAGTGGAGATAAATCCGCCGGGAATAAAGGCTAGCATCGCGAACACTACAGAAAGCGATAGCGCAATAACACTCACACGGTCACACATCTCAAATTTTTTCATAGGCGTATAGTAAAATCCTTAGTAATAAATGAAAGTCTTTCTCGAAGCTCTCGTTCAAGAATTGTAGCATATTCCCATATGAAATCATCCCCACACTAGAACACGACATTACAAGGTCTTGCCTTGTTACAAGGCAAGACCTTGTAATGTGGGGACATAACTTATCCAGTCAAAAATCTCCTTATTAAATAAGCTTTTTTCGGGAAAATAATCTGGAAAGGCACTTCTATTTAGAATTTTCCCCTCTTTCCTTTCTGAAAGAGAATAGTCTAAATAACTTGAGTAATGATACAAAGAAAGATATTCAAGTGCTTTATTTTTATCTTGAATTCCAATCTTTTTCCAATGAGGATCTATCAATCCTACTGGATTTAAGTGTATATAAGAAAAAAGGTATTTAAGATATTCATCAGAAGAAGCATGTTTTGATTTAAATTTTCCTTCGAATAAACTTCCTGTTCGAGAATACTTTTTGTTGTAATACATTACATATGCAGTTGAAACTTTTTGCATAAAAAGACTAACGTCCCCGTCTTCAGATGGCGTAATGAGTAAGTGAAAATGATTTGGCATTAAACAATAAGCACCAATTGAAATAATTGGTTTTTCTTTTTCTGTCTCAAAAAATCCTTTTTCCCCAAGGATTGATTTGATTCTTAATTTTTGATTATCATTACACACATATAAAAGACCGACGAATCTTTCGTAATCTTGTCTGTCATGAAAAATTTCCTGCTTACTATTACCACGATTGTATACATGATAATATTCGCCAACTGCAAATGATATTTTGCGTACTGACATAATCTAATTAAGTTACTTCAATTACAAGGTCTTGCCTTGTAACAAGGCAAGACCTTGTAATTATGGGGTGGTCGCAGTTGTTGTGTCTGTGACTGCAGGCGTGGTTGTATCGGTTGTCGTCGGAGTAGTTACCGAAGTAGATGAAGTTGAGTCGGTGGTTGTACTTCCCGAAGTTGTTGCCGTACTTCCTGAAGTGGTACTGGTCGTACTACTTGTATCAGTAGTAGGCGTTGTAGTTGTATCAGTCGTCGTCGAAGAACTTACAGTGGAAGGATCAAGTAAAGTTGTCGAGGTTGTACTCGAATCAGTTGTGGTTGTTGGGGAGGTAGTCGTAGTAGAGGTTGTTGTTGTAGTAGCAGAAGATGTTCCTCCTGAAGTCGATGGTGTTGTCGAAATAGAAACTGTTCCACATTCCCCTGCCGTACTTACCGGTACACCATTGGTAACAGTCAAACAATATGGCTGTTTTGAAACTGTATCGTAGAGAGTAATTCCGGCTGGCTTGTCTGCAGAACCAATATGTAATGTTTCAAGCGTAAGATCTTTGATTTTGATTGTGGCATCTTTCAAATATGTTGTAACAAGATTTGCGAGCGAACCATCAAGATTTGGATCGATTGAAGAAAGTGGTTGAATCTTCAAATCAAGCTCTTTGATAGCCTGCACAATAATTGCAGTAAATCCTTGATAATTCAAACCGTAGGTTACATCTGGAGTGAGATATGTTGGAGGATTGACCGTAACAAGATTTGGAAGAATAGTACTTACATCTTGAGCAATAAATCCAAATTGCTGCTGTGTTGTTCCTGTTCCTGGAAGAGTTGTATCTTTCCAGTAGTACGATACTGGACTCAATCTTTCGATTGCAGAAAGTCCTGTTGCAGTATCAAGTGGAGTAATTTCTTTTTTTAAACGAACGTCAGATACTGGTGTGTTACAGAGAAGCAATCCTGTTGAGTCATATCCAAGAGCATGAGTACCGTCATTACATGCTGTACCAGGCGTTATTCCCGAGAATGTTATCGCTGAACCAGTAAAATTGATTGCTCCGGATGAAGTTACTCCAGTAAATCCAGTCGCGACACCAAGCGAACTAATATCCCAATAGTTTGTATCTATTGCAACAGTCGCTGCACCACCACCAATCGAAATGAGTCCTGTTGATGTACCAGTACCAATGTTTGTTGGCTGGTTGTTACTTGCATTCAATGAGAGTCCGCCAGAACCGGAGAGAATTGTTGTTGTAGAACTTGTCGTAGAAGATCCGAGGTTGACTGTTTTTATTCCCACAGCATTTCCAATACTAATTGTTTGTGTACCAGTTCCACCAAGAGTAACTGAACCGGTTGTTGTCCCCCCACCAATACTTACAGTGTTTGTAGAACTATTGTCATTGAGACTAATTGTTCCACCAGCAGATGTAATACCTACAGCAGCAGCAATCGCTCCACTTGAATTGACTTGGAAAAGTGAACCCGATCCCACACTAAACATTGCAAGTGGAGATGTTGTACCGATACCTACAGTACTATCATTTCGAACAAAGAAGATACTTGAACCAGTACTATCAGCAACGTTCAATGCCGAATTTGAAGAAGTAGCGTCTGTGCCATTTATAGAAAGTCGAGAAGTTGGAGTCGAATTGTTAATACCAATATTTCCATCATTTCGTACGAAGAAATTACTATTACCAGCACTGTCGGTAACATTCAATCCTGAGTTTGAAGAAGTGGCATCAGATCCTTTTATAACAAGTCGAGATGTAGCAGTAGTAGAACCGATTGCCACATTACCTCCTGAAATAATTCTCATAACTTCTGCGTTGTTTGCACCAAGTCGCAAATCCGCATTTTGTCGATTATAAATCGATGCAAGGTCTCCAGCACTTGTAAACTCATGTGAGTTTACACTAATCGAAAGTGTATCAGCCGCTGAACTATTTCCGATATGAATTTCGTTGGTAGCGGTACTTCCGGTAGAAGAGTTGAGTAGTGCGAGACTTGTTTTGACTCCAGAAATACTTCCAGTGACGCTCAATGTTTTTGCACTCGCACCATCGTCGTAAGCAAAGTTTGATGAAGCACCAAATACTCCCGAGTTGTTAAATTGAATCTGTGTGTTTGATCCCGCAGCTGAAGTACTTGCTCCACATGCACCCCATGCTGGCAATCCACTTGAAACAACGAGACATTGTCCTGCTGATCCAATTGCAAGACGCGCTGGAGTAGAAGTAGCTGCTGTTGTTGAACCATAAATAATATCACCTGTAGTTGTCATCGGATTCGCCATTCCAGTGGCGGAGTTTGCAGTCCAACTCAGTGTTCCAGAACCGTTTGTTTGCAAAATTTGTCCAGATGTTCCATCTGCGCTTGGAAGTGTAAAGGTTACCGAAGAAGTAATACCAGAAGCAGGAGCTTTAAATGCAATGTAGTTTGTACCTGCAGTAGAACCTTCTTGGAATCGAAGTTCCCCCGCTGTGTTGTTTGCATTACTCAAAAACATGTTTCCATTTTTTACTTCAAATGCAACACTCGGAGCTGCTGTTCCAATACCCACACGAGCATTGGTCGTATCAACATCGAGAATACTTGTTGTTCCATCTGTCTTTGTAAAGTTGAAACCAGCGGCAAGACCTGATGTGAGTTGATTTATTACCAAACCTCCACCCGAACCAACAGTGAATTTCACTGCGTTCGTAGCATCATATCCAAGACGAAGTTGTTCTGTTGTTTTAAGAATATGCAATGGTGCTGAAGGCGTGACAGTACCAATACCGACGTTACCACCACTAAATGTAGCAGCGTAGGTCACACTTGCTGGAACAGCAACAGACAATGCTGCCTTTGAAATAGCGACTGTATTGATACCAACTTGACCACCGTTTGTTGCCATAAGTGTTGGTGCCAAACTTGTACTACCACGATCAACCATAAATGAAGCATATGTGATTCGAGATGCTGCTGATCCGGTACATGATCCGCCAAATGGAGGAGATGACACTGAACTCAATCGAATCAAACTTGCAGTTGTTGAAATAGTATATGGAAGACCCCAGCTTGCAGTAGTTGAGTTATCACTAAATATCATCAAACCATGTTGTGGCCAACCAGTTGCTCCTGCCAAACTAAATGTTGCAGTAGAACCAGTACATGCACCAGCGCCGCCACCACCAAAGAGAGCTCCGCCGGAAGCCGCAGCGCCGTTTGAAGAAACTTCCAGTCCAGCATATGCTGCACCAGCCCATGTCGCATTTACACCCACATTTCCGGTACTACCTGAAACTGAGTTTACAGTATCTGTAGAAGTTTGTAATAACACGTCACCGAACAATGCACCTATGTTGCTTGTAGAAGTTGAAATAAGACTACCTGGTATACCTCCGTTCAATTTTACAGATCCACCGGCACCAGGTGTTGCGTTACTTGTTCCTCCCACTCCTCCAGTAAGTGTCACGGCTCCACCCACTCCACCTGCTGCTCCAACAGTAGCGTTGTTTTGAACACCTCCCACTCCTCCAGTAATGAGTGCTGCTGAACCATCTCCAGCAGGAGTACCTGCACTGTTGATTGTTCCTCCAACTCCTCCAGTAACAACAAATGTATTATCTGCCGCGCCAGATCCTGTAGCATTCGCACCAACGACGTTCAAATATGCAGTAGGTGTGCTTGTTCCAAAACCAACATAGCCGGAAGCATTCGGAACGATAATCGCATATGGCGTACCACCTGTTGCACTCACTTTCAACCCAACATTTACTGAGTTTGCTCCACTACTTGTATTAGAAATAACAGCACCATATGAAGTTCCACCTGAAATTGTCTGTGTACCGTTCATGGTAAGACCAAGCAATGTTGCTCCGTTTGCAACTGTTGACGTACTTGCGGAAGTCACACCGAGAGTAAGTGCTGTTCCTGTGGTAAGTCCATTGAAATTCCAAGTTGTATTTGAGTTTGTTGTTGTTGTAAAACCGTTTGCCCCGGTGACAGTGGGTACACTAATAGCCGACAAAGCTGATGAACCTCCGGCAAGAGCCCAAGACATATTTCCTGATCCATCACTCACGAGCGCATAACCAGAAACAGCTGGATATGCGTTTGGAAGCGTATACACCAAACTACTTGCACTACTTGCTGATTTAAGTGTAGTGGTATTTGATCCGGAATTATATAAAACCAATGAGCCTGGTGTTCCAGCTTTTCCGAGAGATAAATTTCCACTTGTATCCAAATTCAACAATGAAGATGTGAGTGTGAGCGCGTTACTTGATCCAATATTCCATGCCGAAGGTGCTGCACCAGTGAGATTCAATGCTCCAGCAGAAGTTACAGCGAGTGTTCTTGTTCCTGAAGCACCCGTAGTTGAAAGTGTGAGTGGTCCGGTTGCATCAGTGATAGTCAATCCACCAGTTGTTGGACCGGTGATGGTGCGGAGAGAAGTACCGTTAAAAGTAATGTCACCTCCTTGAGTGAGCAAACCAGTACCAGTCGTGATTGGTCCATTGCCTGTTGTTTGCAGTGAGAGAGTATGTGTAGCACCGAGATCAAATAATGAATCTGCTGCACCAGTGAGATTCAATGCTCCAGCAGAAGTTACAGCGAGTGTTCTTGTTCCTGAAGCACCCGTAGTTGAAAGTGTGAGTGGTCCGGTTGCATCAGTGATAGTCAATCCACCAGTTGTTGGACCGGTGATGGTGCGGAGAG
>JAHFNO010000004.1:63571-87307 GCA_023267275.1 Candidatus Nomurabacteria bacterium
CCAGCAGAAGTTACAGCGAGTGTTCTTGTTCCTGAAGCACCCGTAGTTGAAAGTGTGAGTGGTCCGGTTGCATCAGTGATAGTCAATCCACCAGTTGTTGGACCGGTGATGGTGCGGAGAGTGGTGCCAGTAAAGGTAATGTTACTTCCTAAATTAATCACACCTGATCCTTTCGCATTTACAGAAAGATTTTCATCTGTTCCAGGAGAAATGACATCGAGTGCAACTCCTGAACCAGTTGCATTTGCCGTAATTTTTACACCCGTTGTTGCTGAACTGATAGATTCATCAACTTGCAGGCCATAATTGACGCCGGCTGCTGCGACAGTAAATGCTGTCGCAGTAGGAGAAACAACACTCAGTGTACCATTATTTATAAGACCAGAAGCAGTAAGTGAACCATTCACAATAAAACTTCCACCTGTCTTGAGTGTATTTGTTCCAGAGCGATACAATGTTGTATCAGTGTCAAAATAAATTCCATGAGCGGCATCAGTTCCACTCGCAAGATTCAACAAACCAAGACTATTAAGACCACTGTTGCTTACACCGAGTCCCACTTTTCCATCTCCGCGTACATAGAATGCAGATGTACCAGTACCATTGTGTGATGTATCACTGTACTGAACATCAAGAAGACCAAAACCTGTACCCGTTGTCTTTGAACTTGCAACAAGTGTAGTACCTGTTTGACCTACACCATATCCTTGAGTAATCAATGCGCCTTTACTTGCTTGAGAACCAGAAGCTGCACTCGTCAAAATATGCAAACCATCAAGTGTGGCGCTTCCACCATCTTGAATATCTAGTCTTGCTCCAAGACTTGTGGTAACACCAATACCCAATAGACCATTTGTTTCGTCATATGCTGCGTGAGGATTTGCGCCAAAATACACAAATCCTTTGGTTGCGTTTGATGTAGATTGGAGAGTCAAACTTCCCGCACTGTTAGCTCCTCCGATAACCGTCTGACCGGTACTACTACCGATAGTAAGCAGAGATTGAATTGTATTTCCAACTGCAATATTAATACCCGATCCCGCTATATATGAATTGTTCAAAAATTGAACCCATACGATAAAGGCTCCTGTATGACCAACTCCACCCGCACCCGCCAATACTGAGAATGAAGTTGTCTGTGTAAATGCAATGTTTGCAAATGTACCTTGATTGATTGAGACACCGGCACTTGCAAGTTCGGAAGCCGTATCACTGTCGGTTGAACGAATAAGAATAAACGGCTGACTTGTACCGTTACCCTGTTGTTGCACATCGTAGATACCATTTTGTGTAGTATCGGCTTGATTTCTCACCAAGATTCGATCACCGGCAATAGGTGTCACATCGGTAGCTGGAGATATCTGAGTAATTACCAAAGGTGTATTATCTGAACCCGTAAGCCTTGCGCCGATACCATCGTTACCTGCACCATTGTAATATGTTGGTGTTCCTTGCAGTGCTTGTGTTGTTGCAACTGTTGCTGGAGTTTTCCATTGAAGACCGGTCGCGAGATCGTCAACATATTTTTTTGTTGCAGCATCTGAGTTTTCGGTCGGTGTTGGAAGATTTGTAAGAAACATCGAACCACCAATATCAAAACTTGGAACACTTGGGTGATCCGCAGATGTTGTTTTATACGTAATACCAGATGAAGTAAGTTTTCCGGCTGTATCTGTCATGGTAAGTACTTGAGTACCAGTACTACCAATGACTGCAAGTTTTGCAACAGAGATAGAAGCACTCGTTGCAATCATCGAGTCATAAATTTTATTGGCACCAATATTCAATTTTGCAGAAGCAGATTCAATATACGTAGCACTAATGTCACTCAATGTTGTATCGAGTGCTACATTTTCGGCATATCCGGAAATGTTTCCAATGATGAGATTATTTGTTGAAAGAACATGATCCAAACTTCCATCATTGGCTTCTTCTTTCCATACATTTGGACTCTCACTCACTTTCTTAAGATGTACCGATCCTCCGGGACTACTGATTTTATATACTTGAGCTGATGCACGCGCACTAATAGTATTTCCTGTTCCAGCATCGATTGAGATATTGTTCGACTGAGAAATACGGTCAAGATCAGAAATAGTAATGGTTGTTCCGATTGGAGCATTTGTTCCAGTTGGGAGTAACACGGTTGGAGCTCCAGTACAAGTAGGAGAACAAGTAAATTCAATATCTTGAATTCCTCCAAAACCCGAAGCATCATTCACAGTTCCTACATCATATCTAACATACTGAATTGCAGATTCAATAATTGTTTTATTAAACGCAATAGTTTGCTTTTGGTCATCAATCACTATTTTTGAACCGTTTTCAAATGAAGGAGTAGACACATCTCCGATTGCATAGGTATGTGTTGATGGATTTAAATCCAAAAAGTTTTTGCCAGAAAAACCAACGTTAAATCGCGGTGTTAATGTATTGTACGCAAAGTTTGTGGCGTTGCCAGAAAGTAAACCATCGGATCCTGCGTACAAAATCGCATTCTGCGTTATTGTGCTAAAAATAGGAGATGATGTTCCAAATGTTTGCTGACCGGTCCATGAGTTTGCATTTGAGGTATCTATTTTTGCAGTAATTGCTCCGGTGGTTCCCGAAAATGTGAGCGAGCCATCACTCGTATAATTTCCAAGAGAAAGTACTCCTGTATTTTTTAATACGGCAGGAGATACGCCAGTATCAAAACTCAATCCGCTACCGAGTGCAATTTCACTTGCGTCAGCAAGTGAACCAGTCGGATTACCAACAAGTCTTGCTGGAGTAACTTGCTGCATTTTTCCATAGGAAACTGCATGTGCTTGGATTGTTGCAGTTGCAGAACCTGCACTAAAAGCAGAAAGACTGACATCTCCTGTAAGTGCAGTAATATAGTTGCCTGCACCTTGCTTTAACGAAAAGGTATTATAATCTGCTCCAGAAAGTAAACCGGATACAACATCGGTATAATGTGTGCTACTCAAAAGTGGAATATTAAATGTTTCAGTTGTGGTTGCGGAACTACCTGAACCAGTATCGACGCTCGTAATAGTGAAGGATGTTGTAGTATTATCTGTTCCTAATGCAATTACTTGTAGAGGTTTATTACTGCCATTAATTGAAACAATATTTCCTGAACCTCCACCTCCACTCGTTGAAAGTGGCTGCCAGGTAAGATCACCAGATCCATTATCTTCTGCGACAGAAATAGTTTGAGCAATTTTGTTAAACCAAATACTTCCAATAGTATATCCAGCGGCAAGATTGTCAGTTGATGGACTTGGATCAACATCGGCAATCATATTATTTTTTGGAGTTGAAACAACGTAACAAAATGATTCTGTTGGAAGACAGTTTGGGTCGGTGTTTGGAACATCAGACAGTGTAAACGGAGCAGTACGCGCAAACACAGATGTTACAAAAGAAAAAATCAGCAAAAAAGACAACGTAAAAATTATCGGGCGATTTTCTTTTCCTAAATAGCTAAAGATTTTTTTTGAGAATTGGTGCATAGAAAACAAACGCGTTGTTACAATACGAGCCATCTTATGGAACACCCTTAATTATATAAGAAAGAGCTAGTATTTACTAGACTGTGGACAACCAAAATGCACGGCGCGCAAAGCGCGCCGTGCATTTTAGAATTAAGAATAAAATATATTCATAGATTCCCGATCAGGTCGGGAATGACTGCTTAAGAAAAGAATTATTCGCTTGTTTTTTCAGTATTTTCCTCGGTAGTTTTTAGTTGTATAATTTCATTTTGCGCAACAGAAGTCTGTGCCGGCTGTACCGGTTGCACGACTGGTGATTGTTGAACAACTTCAACTATTGGAACCTGTGCCTTGTATTCGCGTATGAGTGTTGGAGGAACAGTCGGTGTTACTTGTCCTTCTGGCACCTGTGTCGCTACCAAGAATTTTTCTGCGAGATTTCCTTGAGCAACTGTTACGAGCTGATCGGCAATAATTGTTTTATATGTTGCGTCAGGAAGCTTGCGATCGATACGAATATGATATTCACCATTTGGCAATAATGCATAATAGCGACCTTCAGCATCAGTAATACGGTGCATGATTTCAACACCGGAAGCATTGGTGACACGAATAATTGCAAATGAAATTGGATAGCCCGTTTCTTTTTCAACAACATAACCGTATGGTCGAGATGCTTTTCCATATACACGAACAAAGTAGAGCATTACATACAACAAAAACGTTGCAATGTTGTAGGTCTTTGGTGCGACAAGTACTGCCACTGCTGTGATAAAGAAACAAATACCAAAGAGTGTGTCAGAAAAGATACGCAATGCATGTTGGCGATTTGAATAAAATCGCATGAGATGTTTTTTCTTTTTAGTAAACTCATTCCAATCAAATTTTTCTGGATCCATTGGAATGTTTTTGAATACAATCTCGCCCGCGGTATTTACCATGAAGTGTTCGCCGAAATACAAGTCACGATACAATTCGTCGTGGTCACGACCCACCAATTTTTGTGATGGGAATACATAATTTGTTTTATGCGCAGTGAGTGTGTAATTGCCTGGATCGGTGACAACAAATCCGTAGCGACCGTCGAGGTCGGTAAGGGTTGACGCCACTTCGATTCCCTCTTCGTTTCGCAAAATAATTTGTGCCGGATCGAGCGGTTGCTTTGTGATACTGTCATACACTGTACCCCATGGACGACGACGTTTCTTCAAGCCCATTGCCGCAAGGAAGAGCGCCCAAAGACGAACAGGGATCAAGAAAATTTCTGAGAATGAAATAGGATTGAGGAAGAGCGCAGAAAGAATCGATGTGGTTGCGCCGGAGACAATACCAACAGCAATCACTGTTTTTGTTGTTGCGTCACCGATTGGAGAATTGAGTAATTTATTGATTGCATCACCCGTATCTTGTATTTTTTGTTTTGTCTGACAATAACTACGAATTGTTTCGCCAATAAGTTGACCAAAAACCTCTGTTGGATTTTGAATCAAACAAGGATCTTCACCACCGCCACCACCAATCACTGTAACTGGTTTTGGCGTTGGAGTTGGGTTTGGTACTGGAATCGGATGTGGCGCAGGCGATGGTACAGGAGTAGGTACCGGTGTTGGTACTGGTGTAGGTGATGGCGGTGGAGCTGGTGGAGGGACCACGTGTCCACCACCTCCTCCATCTGTTGTATCTGGTGGAGTAGGTCGCCAATCGGTTTTAACACAGGCGTCAGAGAGAGAACAATCAAATCGCATCCAACCATAATTGGACATCCAAGCCCAACCATTAAATTCTCCACTCGAATTTATTGTCACACCAATTCCAGGAGTAACTGTTGGTTTAAAATTTACCCAACCTGGAATATCACCCCAGGCCAAACCAGAAAGAACTCCATCTGTTGTATTTTTTACTCCCTTCGTTCCATCATTTGGAAGCGCAACTGGATTTAAATTAATCCAACCAAGTCGTTCGGCCCAAATAAATCCAGTAAGCCCCGAATCACTCACTGTAACTGGTGTCGTGTTTGATGATACAACCCAATATACTTTTGTATATGAATGACAATCGGTGTTTCCAGGAACTGCGTCACAAAGTCGAGCAATGTTTGAAGTACCATCTATCGTAAACGCAAAAATTACTCCTGGAAAAAATATTCCTGCAACAAAAAGTAAACCGAGAATACGTTTTAAAAAAGATGAGTGCATATTAGTTTATAGGGAGTGGCATTCCAGTGAGATACATAAAGAGAGAGTTCATAAAAGGATACACATGTGGCCACACAAGGATAATTGCGATTATCAAAATTGGCACAGAATAATATTCAACAATCGATTCGATTCGTTCAGTCGAACCAGGAAAAAATGCAACTAAAATTTTAAACCCATCAAGTGGCGGAACCGGCAAACAATTAAACAGTGCAAGTAAAATATTGATAAGCGCAAACGTTGTTGCAATAAAAATATACCATGTATTGTGATATCCGTTAAATACTGCAATGCGTATTGCAACGGTACTGAAAAGTGCAAGTGTGATATTTGTCACTATTCCCGCTAATGCAACTTGCGCAACATTCTTTTTTTTATTTTTGAAATTATATACATTATATGGCGCAGGTTTTGCCCAGCCGATAATAAAGCCTGCTTTTGTAAAAACAAGAATAAGTGGAAATAGAATCGAACCGACGATATCAATATGACGAATCGGATTCCATGACAGAAATCCTGCCTTACGAGCCGTGCTATCGCCAAGATCGTCGGCAACATACGCGTGCATCATTTCAGGTAGCATCACTGAAACAATGAGTATCACAATATAGAGAGCAATATGAATGACTTGTGTGAGCATGGAGAATTTCCTCTGTGTCTAAAATCATACCATATGAGCCATATAAACAATAAGCAAAAAACAATGAACAGAGTTCGACTCGGGGCTCTGTTTTTATGTTCTCGTGTTCTCTTGTTTTCTTGTCCTTAGCGTATCTCCCAGCCTTTTGCTGTGATTGCCGAAGAAATAGTTGTTATTATTTCTGTCACTTCTGCATCAGTAAGCGTGCGTTCCATTGATTGAAATACAAGTCGCACAGCAAGCGATGTTTTATCGCCTTTGGTGAATTGATCGAAGAGTTGTGGCTCGCGAATAAGGAGCGCTGTTCCCTTCTCTTTGCACAGAGAAACAAGCTCGTTGGGATCTGTGTCTACCGGCACCCATACTGCAATGTCACGAGAGATAAATGGGTAATTGCTCCATGGAGCAAATACTTTTGACTTTGCACTTTCGACTTTTAACTCGCTTGAAGAATTTTCTGGCGGTAATCCGCCAGAAAATTCTTCAAGCGTTGACTCAACAACGCCCTTTTTGTCTGCATACACAACATGCACCTCTTCTTGTGTCGAAGGAAATACAGTTCCGATTTCAAAGATTTTTATCTCAGACTTTCCATTACTCCAAGAGTCATTCTGCTGAATGATGAGTGGTGCGTTTAGACGATTGAGTTCGTATGATTCTTTGAGTCCATCGGCGAGATTTGTACGCAAAAATTCTTTGCCTTTTGCTGCGCGCGCAACCTCCACTTTTCCTTTTTTACCAAATGAATAGGTTATAACTTCACTGTATCCATCGGCGAGCAATTTTTCTCGCGCCGCACACATTGCTTCGTAGACAGTATTTTTCTTTGCAGCAAAATTGATGCTTGGCATTGTCGGAACCACCTCTTCGTAGCCAACAATGCGTCCAATTTCTTCCACAACATCATGCACGCCAACAAGATCGAGACGAAGCGCCGGAGGAACAAGTTTGAACGCATTTTCTTCGCGCTCAAATGTAAAATTGTAGTTTGTGAAAACAGTCTCTATTTCATCTGCGGAAATATTAGTACCGAGTTTTCTGTTTATATCAGAAACCGAGAAAATAATTTCGCGCGATTGCTGTGGTGCGGGATAGATATCTACGATTTCTTCAAATGTCGCCTCCGGACACATTTCTAAAATTGTTGCCGAAAGTTCGCGCATCGCATAGGAAGCAAACTCTGGAGAAAGATCATTTTCAAATCGTTTTGAGGCATCAGTGAGCATACCAAATCGGCGTGCAGTTTTACGCACGGTCGCAGGATCAAAATTGGCAACTTCAAGCACAATATCGACAGTATTCTCATCGACTTCGGCGCGCGTTCCACCTTTTACACCAGCGAGTGCCAATGCTCCATCAACATCAGCAATAACCATATCGGTTTCTTTTAATTCTTTTTCTTCACCGCCAAGCAATTGGATTTTTTCTCCAGCAGTTGCTGTACGAATTTGTATTTCGACTTTAAGGGAACACTTATGCAAAGCTCCTGACTTTTCACTTTCCACTTTCAACTTGCGCAAGTCGAAGACGTGCGCCGGTTGTCCACAATCAAAAAGAACAATATTCGTTGCATCGACAACATTATTTATCGAACGCTGACCGATTGATTCCAGATGCTTCACTACCCATTCAGGTGATGGGCCTACTTTTACATTGCGAACAATGCGTCCCATGTAGCGACGGCAGAGCGGAGTTTGTATATCGATTGCGAGTGTTGTCGGTTGTGCTTCTGGAATTTTGTAGAGCTCGGTTGGATCTTTAAAGGCAATTCCGAGCTGGCCTGAAAGTTCTCGTGCAATTCCTTGATGTGAAAGCAAATCATGTGCACGATTTGGCAAAATATTCAGATCGAAAATCCAGTCTTCGGGTTGTGTCATCCCGGACTTGATCCGGGATCCATTTGAATCTTTCATAGATGCCGGATCGGATTCCGGCATGACAGGAGTGAGAGATTCTACTTCGCATAGGTGATACGTAAAAACATCGGCAGTCTTATCTGCTTCCAGAATTTCAGGCACATACCATTTCAGCCAATTGTAAGAAATTTTCATAATCAAAATTGATTCAATCGCAAATCACCCTGATAGAGATATCGAATATCTGTAATTCCCCACTTCACCATTGCAATACGATCAAGACCTCCACCGAAGGCAAATCCTTGTACTTTTTCCGGATCAAGACCGGCATTTTTTAACACAACTGGATGAATCATTCCTGCGCCCATCACTTCAAGCAATTTTCCGCGGAATAACACGAATACTTCCAGCGCTGGCTCAACGAATGGGAAATAACTTGGACGAAATTGTATCTCCACTTCTTCGCCTAACATTTTTTTATAAAAATGAAGCAAAACTCCTTTTAGATCACCTAATGTTATATTTTCACCAACCATTGATCCATCAATCTGGTAAAACTGTGCCTCGTGTGTAGCATCAGTCGCTTCATTACGAAATGTTTTTCCAATCGTAATGAATGCTGCTGGAATACGATTTTCTTTTTGCGCTTGTTCAAGTGCGCGAACTGTTGCTGCTGTCGCTTGAGTGCGCATGACCGGACGAAAACTTCTTTCCCCCTCCTGTGCTTTTGCAATTTCCTCAGGACTCATTTTAATCCAAAAAGTATCCTGCATATCACGTGAAGGGTGATCCTTTGGCATATTAAGAGCATCGAAACAGTACCATTCCGTCTCAAGTTCTGGCCCAGTCGCCACCTCAAAGCCAAGGTCGGTAAAGACCTTATATGCCTCTTCACGGAGTATTGAAAGTGGGTGCTCTGTGCCACGAGCGGGTTGCTTTTCCATATGCTGTAATACTATTACAACCTTGCAATCAAAGCAATTTTGTAAAAACCAGCAAGGTCCGACCTTGCTGGTTTTCTATTATTCATCAGAATGGTAGGTAAGCCATAATTCTAAATATTTTTTTATTGATTCATCATCGACACAATCATCTTTAAAAAAAGATTTATCAATAATTGCGTTTTCTGGACGTTCGATAGATCGATAATCCTTGATGCTCGAATATTGAAAATTCATTACCTTATCAATATCTAAAATGAATTGATTTCCTTTTTGAGTAACACTAGAAAATGGATTGGCGTGTATATATGCGAATAAATATTGAATATATCGATCTGTTCCAGCATGAATTGATTTATATTTTCCTTGAAACAAAACCCCTGATCGTTCGTTCATTATATTAAAATACATCGTATATGCAGTAATTAATTTCTGCATAAAAATACTAATACTAGTATCACCTTTCTTTGCCTCTAGAATAAGATGAAAATGATTAGGCATTAAACTATATGCGTGAATGGACACAAGTTGTTCCCCTTTATCATGACTAAAAATCTTATGTGGATCTTTTGATAAATTACCGATACGGACAGGTTCGGTTCCATTACACAAATACAAAAGAAAAAGAAATCTCTGGTAATCATTGTGATCTAGAAATATCTTTCTTTTTTCAGTTCCGCGATTGTATATGTGATAATACTGATTCTGAATTATCGGTGTTTTTCTCATACGACTAAGTATATCGCGAATGATTAAAAACCAGCAAGGTCCGACCTTGCTGGTTTTTACCATTAGCCATAAATGGCTTCTTGTACTAAGATATAATTATGAAAAAAATGCGGGTATGGATCTTTATTTTATGCATTATTGCCTTGATCATAGCTTTTTATCTAGGCTGGCTCGACAATGGTCCAAACTTTGGTTTTTGGCCACTTTTAAAGTAAATCAACATCATTATGAAAACTATTGCAGTATTTTTTGGCGGCGCCTCTCCTGAACACGAAATTTCCGTTCTCACCGGAATTCAAGCGTATTTTGCTATCGATAAAAACACATTTTCAGTCATACCAGTATTTGTTGACCTCGACGGTCAAATGTACACAGGAAAAAATATTACCGAAACCAAAAATTATAAAAACAAAGAAAAATTACTGGCTGCGGCAATAAAAATTTCACTCGCAAAAGATGGTAAACAAATTGTATTGCTTGCAAAAAAAGCACTCGGCAGTAAAAAAACTCCTATCGATTGCGCCTTTCTTGCCTTTCATGGTGCATATGGCGAAGGTGGATCATTTCAAGGCTACTGCGAGACACTCGGTATTCCCTACACATCTTCAAATGTACTCGGAGCGAGTCTTGCCATGGACAAATTCTCAATGAAAAAAATATTTGAGAACGAAGGTATTCCATCCGCAAAATATCATGTAGTAATTGAAAAAGATTTTATTGCAGACAAAAACAAAACGCTGCAAGAAATCGAAAAAAATATTCACTACCCACTCTTTGTAAAACCTTCAAACGGTGGTTCAAGTATTGGTGTGAGTCAGGCAAAAAATATTCAGGAACTCACTCATGCTCTCGAAGTGGCATTTATGTTTGATGCAAAAGTACTCATCGAAGAAGCATTCGCTAAAGATGCTGAAGTAAATATTTCCTTTATGGGTATTTGGAACGACGATGTGGATCATTCCGTATCTGAAGAAGTGTATTCCGATGCCGAATTTCTTGATTTCGAAAACAAATATCAGAAAGGTGCTCAGTCGAAAAAAACAACGAGTGGTTCAAAAGGTATGGCTTCTACAAATCGTCATATTCCGGCTGAAATATCAAACGAATTGCTTGCAAAACTCACCCACGATGGTGAGAAAGCATTTCGCTTACTCAACTGTGCCGGCGTAGTACGCATCGACTTTTTGGTCAATAAAAAAACAGAAGAATACGTACTTGTAGAAGTAAATACAATCCCGGGAAGTTTCGCATATTACCTCTGGGAAAAAAGTGGCATATCGTTCGACAAGCTCACTACAAAAATGATAGATCTCGCTTTCAAAAAGCATTCGATGCAACAACAAAAAACACGCAAATTTTCTCCGCAGATTTTCAAAAATCTATAACGATACACAACTTTTACTGATAGTTGTCTGGAAGGTCGTTTTCAATGAGAACGACTGTCTCGTTTGGATCATATCCAAACGTCTGCACGGTTTTCCAAAGATCCATAATGTGATCCATCCAAACAATTTTTTCTTCTGGAATTGTTGATGCAAGCGCCTTTGTTCTCGCTGTTTTTCCAACCAAAATAACTTTGGTACACACTTCTCCAGCCAATGCTCCAAGCTTGCTGTGCACTGTATCGTTTGTTTCTCCTAGCTCCACCATACCCGGCGTAACAAGGATTGTATATTTCTTTCCAAATTCGCTAAGAAGACGAACTGATTCTTTAAAACTGTCCGAATTACTGCTGTATGCATTATCAATGAGCACGAGCCCGCTCGACAATACACTCTGATCAAATCGATGTGGTACGTGCGGCAATGTCGCCACGCGCTCAACAAGCATTTCAATCGGCGCACCGAGCTGAAGCGCAAGTGTCATTGCACCGACAATATTTTGCACCTGTGCATACCCAAGGAGTGGAGTCTCCAAAGAAAATATTTTTTCACCTTGTCGCAAAGAAAATGTTGTACCGTTCTTTGAAAAATGAATATCACCCACCTGCAATTCCCCGCTCGTGTCGCCATACAAAACAAAATCTTCGTTACTTCTTTTTTGTACTTCTTCGGCAATGTACGTGTTTGCATTATTTACAACAGTTGCACGAGATTTTTCCTGCAAAAAATCGGCAAGCTCAAAAATACCTCGTACAGTATTTTCGATCGTTTTAAATCGTTCCAAATGCTGGTCGTTGATTCCAGTAATGATACCAAACGTTGGATGCACCATACGGCACATTTCGGCAATATCACCCCGCTTAAATTCTCCCAATTCACACAAGAAAAAATCATATGTATTGTCGAGTTCTAAATCGACAACCTGTGCAATACCAAAAATTGTATTGTAACTTTGTGGAGTTTTAAGCACTCGATACTGTTCTTTCAGCAAATGATACAAAATATCTTTGACTGACGTCTTTCCATACGAACCAGCAATGCCGACCACTTGCACATGAGTGAGTGAGTCGATCTTGCTACTTGTCGTAAATAATGCACGAGTTTTCTTCAACCAAGCATATGGCTTGATACAAAGATCTGAAAGAAAAATAAGTATTGATGGCTCAATAATAAAAAGTGTGAGAAGCCAAAAGCCGGTCGAAAGCGAAATACGTGCGATGCTTACAAAAGCTCCGCAGGCAATCAGTACCGAAAGTACAACAATGGCTTTAACTCTACCGGTATACTGCAGTGGTTTTTTGTTTTGTGTCGTACGAACAAATGGATTTTTCTGAATCCAACGAAATGTACGCATCACAGAATATCCTTCGAGTTGAAAAATATGTAAATACAGTCGATATGGGAAAATAGTGTGTATTATTTTTTTCATAGGAGTACTTCTTTGAGAATGTCGTAAAAATCCTTTTTTCCAGAGAGGTGTGGGCTATGTTCTGCGCCCCACACAATACGAATCACTGATTGTGGAATGAGTGCCTTATATATTTTTGTATACGACACTGGAAGCACTTGATCGTTGCTGCCCCAAACCACTACTGTTGGCTGTTTGATTTCAGAAAACAATTGTCGCAAGTCTTGATTGACCACTTTCTTAAAAACATCGCGCATCGTACCGGAAAGTACTCGATAGTCGGCACTTCCAAATTGATTGCGAATTTTTTTGCTCAACAACTTTCGAAATGGTTTTACAAAAACTGCATAGAAAAAATGGAGACAACGAACTGCCATACTTTTTATTTCAATACCACCAGCATCAACGAGAATAATTTTTGCGATGAGTTCAGCATGCTGTGCTGCCAAAATTGTGGCGATTCGTCCACCAAAAGAATGTCCAATTATTGTGACCTTTTTAAGTCCCATCTTCATTAAAAAATCATGAATACACTCGGCATAGTCGTATGTATCCCACGCATAATCAGGGTCATCAGACGAACCGAAGCCGGGAAAATCGACAATGGTCACTGTGTATTTTTGAGCACAGAATTGTGCTGTTTCTCGCCACTCAGAAAGTGAGCGTCCCCACCCATGCAAAATAAGCAATTGTTCGGGTCCTTGCCCAAATTGCTCATAATTAACAAGTGTATTTTTGACTACAATTTTCACCGTTTGATTCTAACACAATCAAATAAAAGTCTCATAATTAAGCATTGTGTCATTCCCGGCTTGACCGGGAACGACAAACTAAGAATACAAAAGCTTTGCTTTGGCACAATATTCACATTCTTGATTCTTGCCATAGAGCTTGGCTTCACAAGGACGCTTGGTCCATTCGCCAGTGCGAATATATTCGTCATAATCGGCAATATCTTTTGTAAGCATCGCGATCTGTTCATCCGTAATTTTTGTCGCATACTCGGCATCTGGAGCCATTCTCAACGAGAATGTACTCATACCGGCGCCCCCTTTGGGGGTTGCTTCAATAAAAAGCAGTTTTGAAAGCGAAACTTCGGTTCCTTTTTCTGCGTTTTCAATGAGATATGAGTACATCGCAAGCTGACGCAACAAACTGCTCATGCGACCTTCATCACCTTCGGATTTTTCAATTGTATTTTTTGATTTTGCACTCCCTGTTTTGAAATCGGTCACCACAACAACACGATCTTCCTCTCGCTCCGTCATGTCTATCTTTCCGTAACACGTAAGGTGCGGCAATTTTGGATCACGATACGTGACCGAACGTTCAGATTGCGCATCTTCTGCGATATTCGGCAAGTACACATCGATAAAATTGCTCAAAATCTTTTGCGACTCGCGAAAAATACGCTGCAAAAATTTTTCATCAGAAATATATTCTCGCTCAAGTGCATTTTCTACTACACCGTCGAGTGCACTCAGAGAAAGATCTTCACGATTTTTCAAAATATATTCAATTCCGGTGTGCACCGCAGATCCAAGCAACAAACTTTCTGTTTTGGCTTCAGGAAGCTGGAGTAAGTTTCGAAAATACCATTTCCATGGACACTCAAAAAAGTTGTTCAGCAATGTTACCGATACATTCACTTTTGCGTATTCTTCTGCCACAACCGCAGTGAGTTCAGCAATTGTTCCGCGCGAAGCTTGTTCTTTTTGTATCACGAAGAGTGTTGGATCTTGATCAAGCATTTCTTTTTCTGTTTCGGCGAGTGTTTTTCTTTCTACAAGTGTTTCTGGCAAATCGGCAAGAATTCGTGCGGGTTCAAGTTCAGCTCCAGAATACGTATGACGAGAATACGAAAGCGTACAGGATTCTTTTGCACGCGTAATTGCCACATACAGCTCCCTTCGTGCCACCAATTCATTTTTTGCTTCTATGCGCGATTCTACGGCCTCTGGCAAGGTAAATCCAAGGCGATGTCCTTTCATCAAAGAGGATTCATCGAGATGTGCCACATACACATGTGCAAATTCCAACCCTTTCGAACCATGAAGTGTCAAAACTCGCACGCCAAGATCGGCAGAAAATACGGCCAAAGGAATCTCATGACCGTATTCTTCTAGTCGAGCGAGGTACGACAGAAAATCTGTCGGTGTGATAGCTGTATGCCCGCCCGAACGACCGTTCAGTCGGGCGGGCTTTTCCAACTGTGCTTCGACAAGATGAATAAACGTACGAATTACTTCAACACGACGAATGAGTTTTTCGTGAGTAAGTGAATGTTGACTAAAACCATCGCCTTGCGATGGTTCGTCCGATCGCCCGATGGGCGATTTAGGAAAAAAGACTTCCTCCCCTATTTTTTGAACGAGACTGTGTAGTCCAAGTGTGTTGGAGCACTCCAAAAAATCCGCAAGGAGTGCGCTGAGATGAGCGATGGGGTCTGTTGGTAAACGAGATTTGCCATACTCAGTGAGTGTAAATAGAGAAAGTTTGCGTGTGCCCACTTCGCGCAAAAATTTGTGTGTCATGATGGGCGGAATATTCATAGCTCCATCGAGCATCAAACTCGTGAGTGCAACATTGTCATACGGATCAACAATCACTTTCAAAATATCACGAATTGTTTTTGTTTCCGGTGCAGTAAAAAAAGAAACGGTTCCGTTTGCTGAAACAGGAATTCCTTGGTCTCTCAAAATCGCCACCGCGCTGCGCACATGATGATTTTTGGGAACCAAAATTGCACATTGTTCTGGTGATATGCCAGCATCGAGCTTCTTCTTAATTTCACGGGCAATATACAAAATTTCATCACGCGGATAATCACATTCGAAAACCTGTATTTTCTGCTCAGGTTTTCGTCCCGAAGGAGCGAAGCTCCGCGAGTGGACACTCACAAGCTTGTCACTAGCAATCGAGCTTTTGAGGAGCGATTCCGCAGCATCAAGAATTGCTTGTGTTGAACGATAATTTTCAATGAGTGTGATTTCTTTGGCCTTACCAAAAAGAGTGCGGAAATTGGTAAAGTGCTCCAAGCTACTTCCGGCAAATCCATAAATAAGCTGACGATCATCTCCTACCACAAAAATATTCGGTTTCTCTGTACCTCCCCATACCGCCTCTAAAAATGCATTTTGTATTCCGCTTGAATCTTGGTGTTCATCCACGAGAACGTAAAGATAGTTTTCACGAAGCGTCGCGCGAACATCTTCAGAGATTTGTGCGAGTTCGACAGCGTATGCAAGCACATCATCATAATCCATCAATGCCTGGTCTTTTTTTGTCTGCTCATACACGTCATAAAAACGCACGACTTCACGTGTACGCTCTAGTGCTTCAATCTCTTTCAATGATTCCATTTTGAGTTCACCTTTGCGTGCTCCGCGAGAAGAAATATTATCAGGATCGTTTTTGATTTTTTCGATTGCCAGATCAACGGCATCAAGAAATTGTTCAGGAGAGAGTCCTTCGCGCTTTAAAAGTGAGATAAGTGATTTCAAATCGCCAAAATAACGCGCAACATCGCCACGAGGTCGAATGTATTGCCATTCATTGTTTTCCAAAATTTCGTCCACAAGTGCTACTGCTTCAGTATCAGCGATGAGCTCAGGCTTTGATTCAAAACCAAGCAACGAAAAATGTTTTTCAATAATACCAATTGCGAATCGATGAAATGTGGCAATATACACTTCGCTCGCCGTGGACCCAATAAGTGAGAGCAGGCGTTCGCGCATAGCGCGAACGCCTGCATTGGTAAACGTAAGACAGAGAACACCAGAAGCTGGCGTGTCTGTTTTTGTCAGAATATTTGCAATACGAAGAGCCAAGACCTGTGTCTTTCCTGTTCCAGGACCCGCCACTACCATAACCGGACCATCCAAAGAATCCACGGCATCTCTTTGTGCAGTGTTGAGCTTTTTGTATTCTAATTCAAATTTATTTGAAGAATTCACAAAATAATACTAAATAAAAAACAGTAAACTATTCGATAGCAATTAGATCTTCGACAAAAAGGAATGTAAATTCGCGAGCAATCTCAATTGTTTCAAATTTCTCATCCAATGACATATGATGATATCTATCACGCTCATATGGACCTCCTGGAAAAGCTTTTTTTCCGAGCATCTCACCAAGATTCCTTGTCTCTTTTCTTAAAGGAAAATGTTCATCTTCCTTGTGATAATTATAAACAAAAAAACGCTTCCAAAGATTGTTTAATTTTAGTGGGTTATTTTTATAATGAATATATAATTTATTATATTTCTGGCGATCTTCTTCTTTTAATGCTTCTTTTGATAAAATTTCTAAATTCATTTCCAATATATCCCGAATGTCATCGTCATCTTTTGTAACAAGATTGTCTGAAGTAATAGCAGTCTCATTAAAAACAAGTAGATCTTCTGCCATACCTTTATGAGAACTTTTTGACTCTTGTATTCTTTTTTTCAAAACTACAACTTTTTCATTTTGTTCTTTATTTAAGAAAATAATTTTATCAATCGAAATAGGCATGTGTGATTCTTCAACGAATTCTTTAAAATCTCGCTCGAGTTGACGATTTGCAAGTTCTTCTTGAGAAATTTCTGCACTATTTTTAATTGCTGTTTGTTCCATATATTACTTCAAAAATACATCTCCTATTTTATAAGCCTCTCCAGCTCCCATCGTAACAAGTATATCATTTTGACCCAAACCAGCCTCGGCGAAAAATTGCTCAGCCTCTGCAAAACTGGCAAACGCTCGGGCGCTCGGCACATTCTTTGCTACAGCTTCGGCGAGAATTTCTGAAGAAATAGTTGGGTCTGGAACTTCACGTGCAAAATAAATCGGCAAAAAATATACTGCATCTGCCTCGTTGAACGCCGTGGTAAATTCAGTAAACAGTGCCTTCGTTCGAGAATATAAATGCGGTTGAAATACAATAATTATTTTCTTTTGACCTTTCGGGTAGAGTTCTCGCAATGCTTCGAGACTCGCCTTCACTTCAGTCGGATGATGCGCATAATCGTCATATACAATGACTCCATTCTTGGTTATGCCTTTCATCTCAAGACGTCGCCATGTACCGGTAAATTGTGCAATGCCAGCACTCGCCACTGCACTATCAATACCAATGTAGTGAGCTACAGCAAGCGCTGCAGCAGCATCTTTGCGATTGTGTTCACCCGGCACTGCAAGGTGTGGGACTTTGTCAAAATATTTTGTGTAGTCAACAATCTCAATTCGCAAATCTTGTATCACGCGTCTGACAACTGGATCGTTCGGATCACATACCACCGCACTTCCCGTCTGCATGCACATTTCCGTAAATGCATTTTCAATATCGGCAAGATCCTTGTAATAATCAAGATGATCGGCTTCAATGTTTGTAATCACCAACACCTTCGGTTCTATATTGAGAAATGAACGCTCGTATTCACATGCCTCCACCACAAAATGTTCACCGCCACCTACAATGAGATTTGATTTGTATTCTTTCAAAAGAGAACCAACAATCACTGAAGGATCTTTTTTAGCTTCAATCAAAATCTTGGCAATCATTGCCGTCGTTGTGGTCTTTCCATGCGTACCAGAAACAGCGATTGTATATTTTCCGCCAGTTACGATATGTAACATTTCCGGATAACTTTTTGCGGGAATTCCGGAAGCAAAAATTTGTTCCAAAAGCGCTGGATCGTAATGCTTGATTGCAATCGTATAAACAATCAAATCAGTGTCAGCTGGTATTAAATCGAATCCTTGTCCAAGTGAAACAGGAATACCCAAATCTTTAAGCTCATGGGTTACTTCTCCTTCAGACATATCAGAGCCGAGTACTTCCTTTCCTTCGAAGAGCATCATGCGAGCGATAGCCGAAATACCAATGCCGCCAATGCCGACAAAGAAAACTTTTTTTACCCCGTTAGAAACAGGTCGCGGTCGATTTTCTTCTATAATATCCATTTTTGTCATATAAAAATAAATTTTTTGATTAATTAAATTATTTTTCCGAGCGACCGCGGTTTCTAACGGGGTTAATTTTTGTAAGATCGAGATTCATATTGTGGGGTCGTGTCATCCTGAATTTATTTCAGGATCCAGATTACTTATTCAAAAAAATACGTATTTTATTAATAAGATCTTTCGAGTCAGAATAAGTTATAAAATCCTGAGTAAGATATTTTAAAGAACCAGATATCTTAGTATTTTCTTTTGAAACGCACAGGATTGGAATTTTAAAAATATTCGCCCAGCCGAGTTCAATTCCTTGCCCCGTTGAAGGAAATGAAACTTCAGCTAAAATTAAATCTGAATTTTGAATAATTTCTTTTGTGTCAACTGATTTTCCATCTTCATGTGGCAAGAAAAAATTAAACTGATTATTTAAATCAGACATTCGAATTGGGATATATAAATCCTGATTAAAATCAAAATCTCGTGAATGTGATACATATATTTTCATATTTTTATTATATCCTGGATCCTGAAGCTCCAAGAGTGAATTTGCTAATTCACAAGTTCAGGATGACCCGAAAATTAATTATCTTAGTTTCTTCACTAGTGCCAAAAATTGATCATTACGGTCGTACTCATTGATAAAAGCACCGAATGATGCAAATCCTGGACTAAACAAAACAACATCTCCCTTTTCTGCCGAAGCAATTGCCGAATTGAGTGCGTCCTTGATTGACTCTGCCTCATACGCTTGAAGCTTTGAGCTTTGAGCTTTGAGCTTCTCTGTTCCAGAGCCCGACAAGAGAATTATCGTATGCGCATATTCTTCCGCTGTTTTCAAAAGTTCTGTCGTATCAAGACCTTTGTCTGCCCCGCCCATAATTAATACAATGGTTTTTGGTTTTTGGTTTTTGGTGTTAGGAAATGATTTTAACGCAGCGATTGTCGCTTCTGGTGTGGTGGAGTTGTTGTCGTTATATATTTGTACTCCACGAGCAGTTTTGACAAGTTGGAGTCGTCCTTCAACCGCAGTAAAGCTTTCGATTCCAGCACGGATTTTTGCGAGAGGAAGCTTACATGCACGGAGTGCACCTACTGCGAGTGCAATATTTTCACGATTGTGTTCTCCAGGAATTGGAAGTTTCCATGATTTTGGAATATCCTGCACATTCACAACAGCAAGTGTACCTGCATATGACTTTGGAATTTTTTTCTTGAAATTATTACTGACCACCAATACATCACCTGCTTTTTGATTTGAAAAAATAAATGCTTTATCTGCAAAATACGCATCGAGATTCTGCTTGTAATAATTCATGTGGTCAGGCATGAAATTTGTGAATACAGAAATTGTCGGCGAGATTTTTTGTTCACCAAATCCTTGCAATTGCCAACTCGAAAGTTCAAGCACAACAAAGTCTCCTGCTTTCACTTTTTTTAGAAGAGCGAGCGTTGCAACTCCGCGAATATTTCCACCGAGATGCACTTTTTTTCCAGCATGTTTCAGTGTGTGATAGATCAGAGAAGTAACGGTTGTCTTTCCACGTGTACCAGTAACACCAATTATTTTTACTCCTTTTGGAGCAAACGCAGCAAAGAGTTCGTCGTCCATACGGATAGGGATTCCATTTTTTCGTGCGTGAGCGATGTATGGTGAGTCGAGTGGAATGCCTTGTGCCTTAAGTACGATATCGCAATTTTCAAAATCGCTCATGTCATGACCACCGAGCACAAAGCGAACGTTTTTATATTTCTTCAAAAGTGCCACGGAAGGAGCGAGCTCTTTGGCAGTCTTTAAATCGGTAACGGTTACCTGTGCGCCACACTGCGCCAAAAAAGCCGTATCTCCAAGTCCTTTCCCCAAGAGACCCAGACCGAGAACGGTTACCTTTTTACCCTTAAAAAATGCCTTCGCTTTGTCCATAAAGTCATACTAGCATATAGCTCCATATAAAAAAGGGATCGCATTATGTGCAATCCCTTTATTTTTACTGATATGTATTCCATTCAAAACGTACTTTCATGCCGGGTTGTAATCCACGTTCATGTAAAACCTGCTCAATCTCTGACAAAGATTTTTGCCCGAAATTTCTGAATTTCGTTAATTCATCGAATGTATATTGAACCAAATCACCAAGATTATTGATTTTAGCAGCTTTCAGGCAGTTATATGCTCTCACTGAAAATTCCAAATCTTCAACAGGAATTCTCAATTTTTTAAGCAGTTCCAAATCTGTGTACTCTTCGATACTTTGAATAAAATCCGAAAAATCTTCATTAATGATTGTCAGTACTTTTTCTCCACCAAATTGAATTTCCTTTCGGATTTCCTTCTCAATACGAATGGAATGAATGTATTTGCTGAGCGTAACAATATTACTCCGCAACATATTGATGCTTTGCACTGCGTCAATTTCATATTTTGCGTGATTGTTTATCTCTATTTCCAATTTACCGGAAATTTCAGACAATTTTTTCGCAAGCGGAATATAATCTGCACTGTTTGCATCGATTAGATACGGGTAACGCTGATGTATACGGTTAAAAATTCTGCTTACCGCCTTATCTTTAAGCTGTTTGACCCGTTCCACAGTAAGGTCATATTTATCTCCAACTTCACCAATAGTCATACTTGAAATTCCAAAGAATGATTCAAAACATTCGATAGTACGCACAGGAAACGCCTCATGAGCTATCTCTTTTATTTCATCGACGAATACTTTATCAAAATGCCTGGTTTGTCGAAGCGGAACAAAAATCTGTCTTTCGTGAAGCTGGTCATCCTCCTTGGTTTCCAATTTCTTCAACAAATATGGCTCAAGGAATTTTTCAATTCGATTCACATCTTCCTCTGTCGGAAACGGAATTTCTTCCTTGTGCATCATGACAAGAATTTCATCAAGCAAGTCTTTTCCTTTCACCTTAAATTTAGGTGAAGGATAGAATACTTCAATAAGTTTCCGATATCCTTCAGGTACAGCATCATCAAACGTATTACATTCGGCCAGATTTTTATAATAGATAATTCCATCAATAAAAGCTGTCCATTCCTTAAAATGCAAATACTTTGGTATCTCATCCTTAAGTCCTGAAACAAACGGTGTTCCTAAGGTGGCGATGCAATCAATTTCATCGGCAACCAGCCATGCGTAAATACAAAGAAGTCGTAATTTTTGTTCATTAGTACCTTCTTTAAAATCCACCATGTCAGCTTTATAGTTTGCCGGTAATGATTCCTTGATTGTTATCTCAGCAATATTCAACAATTTTGAGATAATTTTCATTGGTATCTGATTTTTTATCAAAATCAATATGTCCTTCAAAATGTTCGGTGTTACTTTTCGTATGTTCATTATTTCGTTTTTTTGGGTTATTACGAAAGACTTGCAAAACCTTCCCTAATAACCCAAAAAACCCTATTTTCAAGGGTCTAATTTCGTGCATTATTATATACATATTTTATTTTTTGTCAATAGTCGCTCTTTTGATTTTTATAGATTTTCCGAACCATTTATTTGCGAGTTTGGTGAGCTCTGGAGTGATATCGGTAACATAAAATGCACGTGTCCCCTTCTTCGAAAGCTGTGATGCAATTTCAGGATGACGAGCGAGATATTCTTTTGTCTTTTTCGGAACCACTGTATCTTGAGAGAGTATTGCAACACCTTTTGGAAGCAATTTTTGAAATTCTTTTTTTACGATTCCGTAATGAGTGCATCCCAAAAGCAACGCATCAATGCGTTTGTTTTTAAAATACTCAAGATACTCTTTAAGTGCTGGTCGCATGAGAGCGATTTCTCCTTGTTCGATAAATGGAACAAGAAGTGGAGTAGCGAGCGAAAAAATCTTCGATTTTTTCGCTCGCTTTTTAAATTCCCGATCGTACGCACCTGACGAGACCGTGGCGCTTGTCGCCACAAGTCCAACACGAGCAAATGATGCACTCGCCTCCGTCATCGGCACAATCATGCCGAGCACATTTCTTCCTGGATATTTTTTAGGTACATATGATTGTTGTATCTTTCGGAGTGCTTCAGCAGAAGCTGTATTACACGCCACAATAATGAGCGCACAATCTTTTGCAAAAAGAAAATTAACTCCTTCCTTGAGGAATTGATAAATTGTTTCCTGACTGCGTGATCCATATGGCAAACGTTTGGTATCACCGAGATACACATAGTCATATTCCGGGAGCGCTTTCGCAATAGCTCCGAGAGTAAAGAGTCCGCCAAGTCCTGAATCAAATACACCGATTTTCATCCGCCTATACTTTCCACCCACTCTCGCTCTTTACACAAAAAGAGGCTGACGTAGGCAGAAGCTTCTTAACACTAATAATTTGTGAGTTTGAAAGTCTTGGCGGATTCATGGTTTGAGAATACATGATTCCCATTGTATTGTCACCCCGGACTTGATCCGGGGTCCATGAAAAATTCTAATGGATTCCGGATCAAGTCCGGAATGACACAGTGCAAAATTAAAATACCAATAATTTCTGTGAAGATTTGGTGAGTGGTCGCACACCTTTTTTCTCCACGAGATACGTATCTTCAATACGGATGCCGAGCCTGTTCGGAATATAGATTCCAGGCTCAATAGTTACCACACTTCCCTCCACAAAAACTGGTTCCATGCGTTTGTAAAAAATAATTGGCTTTTCATGAATACGTTTTCCGACTCCATGACCAAGTGTATGAATGAAATATTTTTTGTACATTCCCATACTGCTCCGCGCGGCGGCATCGGCCGCCGCGCATTGCACGGAAACTCGAGCAATTTTTTCTCCAGCTTTTTTTGCATCAGACACACGTTTATATTTTACAAGGTCTTGCCTTGTAGGCTTGCCAACAAAAATAGTACGCGTCATATCAGAACAATATCCGTTCACCCGAACGCCAAAATCAATAATGACAAAGCCTTCCAATTTTTCTTCTGTTGTTTTTGGATGAATAGCATTTCCTGCACGAGCTCCACCTGAGACAATCGGCGGAAACGCTTCTCGCAAACCACGAGATTTAATTTCTCGACGAATCCAAAGGTATAATTCTCGCTCAGTGGTAAATGAAAAATTTTTAATGAGCGCAGAAAAAATCTCATCAGTAATCTGACAAGCTTTTTCTATACTTCGTATTTCCGAAATAGTTTTTTGAATTGGCATTTTTAGCC
>JAHFNO010000005.1 GCA_023267275.1 Candidatus Nomurabacteria bacterium
GTATGTAAAAAGTTTTTTGGAAATAGCATATGGGTCTTTGAAAGAAAGCGAATATTTAATTGATTTTTGTTATGAAAGAAAATATATGAATAAAGCGGAATGTGATAGACTCAAAAAGTTGGCAGATACAATCGGAGTGATGTTGTTTGGCGCTCTTGCCAAGCTTCGTGAATAGCATCTGTATTGTAAGATACAAGATAAATGATTTAAGATACAAGATTTATGGAATACGTAATATACGATGAATTTAAAAAGATGGATATGCGAATCGGCACGATTCGAGCCGTCGAACCTGTGGAAGGCACAGACAAACTTTTGAAATGTCAGATTGATTTTGGGCTAAAGCTCGTTAAAAAGGAAACGAGCTCGCCCGATTCTGTCGAGCAGAATTTAGGGCTAAAACCAATTTCTCGAGAAAAAGAAATTGGTTCGCCCGACCAGCCTGAGGTACAGGCTGGTTTAGGGGATACTGAACCCGATATTCGCCAGATTGTTTCGGGTATTCGCGAGTATTTTCCAGAGTTTGAAAAACTTGTTGGCAAACAAGTGCTCTATATTGTAAATCTGGAACCACGCACTATTCGCGGAGTTGAATCACAAGGAATGCTTATGGCTGTCGACGGTAAAGATGGTAAGCCAGTATTTCTTACTCCGGAAGTCGAAGTGAACCCTGGATCGCGAGTACGCTAGTTGAAAGTCTATAAAGTTTAAAGTCAGAAATACGACATTCATACACAGGCATTTACTTTAGCTTTGCATAAGTGTTCCCTTATAAACTTTACGAACTTTTATCTTTATGAACTCATTAATTCCAATCATTCAAGCAGTCGGCTATATCGGAGTTTTCGGTATGATTTTTGCCGAGTCTGGATTGCTCTTCGGTTTTATTTTTCCTGGCGACACATTACTTTTTGCTGCGGGTATTTTGGCTTCAAAAGGATTTTTTAGTATCACACTCCTTTTGGTAGGAGCTTGTTTCTTTGCGGTAGTAGGGGATAGCGTGGGATATTGGATAGGGAAAAAACTTGGCCCGGCACTTTTTAAACGCGAAGATTCATTTTTTTTTAAACAAGAATATGTACAACGTGCCCAACATTTTTTTGATTTGCATGGAAAGAAAACTATTTTTCTTTCACGCTATGTACCAATCGTGCGTACCTTTGCACCGGTGGTGGCAGGAGTGGGAGGCATGCGATATAAAACATTTTTTCTTTGGAATGTGCTCGGAGGAATTACTTGGTGTCTTTCTATTGGACTTGCCGGATATTTCCTTGGAACGAAAATTACAAATATTGACGCCTACATTCTGCCGATTGTGATAGGTATTTTTATTATTTCATTTATACCTGTTTTCTATCAGATTTTCACCGGAAAGAAAAAGATATAACCGCCCTCCAGTGTCATCCTGAACTTGATTCAGGATCCAGGCTTGTATTGCATTCATTCGTATGGATTCCCGGTTAGATTGGGAATGACACAATTCAAAATTATTTAGCGATACATTCGCTCTACAATGAGATCCGCGTAGGTTTCGTAATCAGTTTTTATGATAGTTGTATGATAGCCGAACGCCTCGAGCAGATTCATGCCTTTTTGCGATTTTCCATTTTGGATGTATTCAAGTTCAACACCGACACCGCTCCAAAAACACTCCGCGTTTGCTGGACATGGGCTGTTATAGAAATTGGTAATTCGTATTTGTAAATCGGTATTGGCAACCGAGATGAGCTGATTTTTCTTTGCAGTAAATTGCTCTTTTAATAACACCGGTTCGTTTTTTAGAACATGTGCCGGCGGAGGCGAGGGGAGAGGATTTGCCGATTCAGTTGATGGAGAAATTTGCACAGGCGCCAGACTTCTTTTGGTTACCACTAAATAATCAGCGATTCCCACAATCATGAGAATAACAAAAAGTATGCCGATGAATCCGCTCTGATTAATTTTCATGGATATTGATTTTAGGTAATCATTGTTGTTTCAGCTTGTAAAATATGGGTTTTTTGAAGGGTGTTTTTGGAAACTGGGAATGAATTTGCTTTCTATGACCTAATCTAATATAATCTCATATATCTAATATATTAGATTCCAAAATATGAATTACAACAAGCGTATCAAAAATATACCACAAAATCTCTGGTCACTCATCAATCAAATTGATGAGTTAAAGGGTCGTTGGGTTGGCGGAGCGACACTCAATCCGCAAGCACTCGGACGATTGAAGCGTTCGGTGCTTGTCACTTCGACTGGAGCATCGACGCGCATTGAGGGTGCGAAACTTTCCGATGAAGACATTGAAAAAATGATGCGCGGACTTTCGATGCAGAAATTTGCCGATAGAGATAAACAGGAGGTACAAGGGTACTATGAACTGCTTGAAAACGTTTTCAATTCTTATGAAAAAATTCCATTTTCAGAAAGCACGATCAAACATCTGCATCGTGAACTTTTGAAGTACGTGGAAAAAGACAAACTCCACCGCGGCGAATACAAAAAAATTGAGAACAAAGTTGAAATGATTGATGATGCTGGTAAATCTATCGGCGTATTATTCGACACGACACCCGCGTGGCTCACACCGAAAGAAATGCAAGAGCTTGTGGAATGGACGCGGGAAGCAATCGGGCTAAAAGAAATTCATCCGCTCATCATTATCGCAAATTTTCTTGTTGAATTCCTAAATGTCCACCCGTTTCAAGATGGTAACGGGCGACTTTCGCGAGTACTGACAAATCTCTTGCTCTTGCAGGCAGGCTACGCGTATGTCCCATATGTCTCACACGAAAAACTTGTTGAAGACAACAAAGCCGACTATTATCTCGTTCTTCGAAAGAGTCAGAAAACATTAAAAACCGAGAAGGCAGATATTACTCCGTGGCTTGAATTCTTTTTGAGAATAGTTTTAACGCAATCACAACAGGCAATTGAATTGCTCTCAAAAGAAAATATTGAAAAATTACTTTCACCCAAACAGCTTGCTGTATGGCAGTATCTGCAAACCGTATCAGAAGCCACGCCTGGCGAAATTGCGAAACATGCCAAAGTGGCCCGACCGACTGTATCACAAGCACTAGACACGCTTTTGCGTTTGAAAAAAGTGGAACGCATTGGACAAGGACGAACGACGAGATACAAGAAAATATAAAACGAATTATGTATGACGAATCAAGAAAAACTTACTCTCTATCGTTCCTTGTTTCGTGGGCGTGATGATGTGTACCCACGACGATGGGAAAAGAATGGCAAAAGTGGCTGGACCCCCGCATACTCCTTCGACTGGGACGAATTCAATGCTCACAGAGCAAGAGGTGGCACGATTAAGGACTTTGAGAACAAAACTCTCCTACCAGTGACGAATGAAGTCTTACTGAATCATTTGCTTGGTAAAGAGACGATTGGCATATATCCAATACTTTCCGACAATACTTCGTATTTTATTGCGGCCGATTTTGATGAAGCTGATTGGAAATCTGATGCGAAAAAATTGATTGACGCTTGTGCGAAATATAATCTGTCCGCCTATTCAGAAACCTCACGCTCTGGAAACGGCGCACATGTCTGGATATTTTTTGAAGAGAAATATCCATGCTGGAAATCAAGAGCGATGTTGCTCGAACTCATCCGAAAAATATTCGGATATTCTGAATTCGTGAAGGAAATAAGTTTTGACAGGTTGTTTCCAAACCAAGACACGATAATTGATGGTGGATTTGGGAATTTGATCGGACTACCACTTCAAGGCGAGCGAGTTATTTACAGCACTTCCATATTTTGTGATTCTGAAACTTTTACTGCTTATGCCAACCAATGGGAATTTTTGAAAACAATTCACAAACACACGACGGAAGAACTCGACCGCATATATGATGAAATTTTTGGACACAGAGAACCACAAATTGAATCTACCGATTTGAACACAACAAGTATTCATATTACAGTTGATGGTTCGGTAAGAATAAAAAAACAAGAGCTTACTTCGAATATAACTTCATTTATAAAGGAGGAATTGAATATTTTTAACAAAGAATATGTGGCGAAAAAACGGCTTGGTAAATCGACATTCGGCACAGAAAAATATTTTAATCTGGTACGGGATCACGAAGATGAAATTTCATTACCGCGAGGATTCATAGAAAAACTCATTTCATATTTTGATTCAGAAAAAATCCCATATAAAATCACTGAAGAATACAAAAACCATGAAAGTATAAAATTCAAAAGCACTATCGTTATTCGTCCGGATCAAGAAAAAATACTTGAGATCATAAAAAATAAAACAAGTGGCATAATCATTTCACCACCAGGCAGTGGAAAGACAATTATTGCGCTTGAACATATAACCAAACTCGGATTACCGACACTTATCCTCGTAAACCGAAATCAATTGCTTTCACAGTGGGTCGAACGTATTGAACAATTTCTTGGAATTCCAAAAACACAAATTGGAGTCATTTCTGGCACCAAGAAAAGGGTAGGGAAACAAATCACAGTTGCTTCTTTACAGACCCTGGTTCGATACAAAAAACTCAAAGAAATCCTGGATTCATTTGGCGTGATCGTTATTGACGAATGCCACCATATACCCGCAAAAACATATCGTGAACTTATTTGGATTTTCAAAAGTAAGTACCTCTTCGGTTTGACCGCAACTCACGAGCGAAGGCATGGAACTGAGAAAATAAGCGAACTTATGATTGGTTCGGTCATTGCAGAAATGAAATCAGGAGACATTGAGCAAATCCAGACATTTGAAGTGACAATTCATTCAACAAAATTGACTCTGCCGTTTCAGTATAAGACAGATCATTTTGAGGCACTAGCAAAAGTCATATCGTTTGACTCTGCTCGAAACGAACTCATTACTAGAACAATTTTGAAAGAAGTAAAAGCAAAACGAAAAGTGCTCGTACTCACTGAACGCAAAGAGCACATTG
This sequence comes from Candidatus Nomurabacteria bacterium, assembly GCA_023267275.1. Classification (GTDB taxonomy): domain Bacteria; phylum Patescibacteriota; class Minisyncoccia; order Phycocordibacterales; family UBA9973; genus CAITQP01. The sequence goes on from JAHFNO010000005.1 coordinate 4,932, forward strand.
AAATACTCAATCTCTATCTCAAGGGCGAAACAGAAACCATTTCAATATCCGGCGACGATTCAGCGCGTTCACGCAAACTCAAAATCGATCAAATCAAAGCAGGAAATTTTCAAGTGCTACTCGCAACAGGGCAACTGCTCGGGGAAGGATTTGATGTTTACGGCATTGACACAATTGTGCTCGCTTTTCCATTTTCATTTGAAGGAAAACTTACTCAGTATATTGGCAGATTGCGTGGCGATGGCGCAAAGCGAATTATTGATTTTCACGATCAGAGAATTGAATTCCTCGACAGACAATTCAAAAAACGAAAGAAATTTTACGGGAAAAAATTAGGACTGAAAATATTTTGAAAACTCAGAATTGAAATATCAAAAAAATAGTGTCTACTCGAATTTCATTTGTGATATTTTTTTATTTCATATTATACTGGTGTTGTTCTGTAATTTTACCATGAAAGATATACTGAAAAAATATTTTGGCTATGAAGAGTTTCGACCGCTCCAGAAAGAAATAATTGAGCGAATTTTGGCAAACAAGGATTGTGTTGTTTTAATGCCAACAGGCGGAGGTAAGTCACTTTGTTTCCAGCTTCCTGCACTTATGTACGAAGGCCTAACTATTGTTATTTCGCCGCTTATTTCCTTGATGAAAGACCAAGTTGATGCATTGCATACAAACGGCATTTCGGCTGACCTAATAAATAGTTCGCTCTCTCAAACTGAAATTGATAGTGTTATAAGTAGGGCAAAAACCGGCAAATTAAAAATTTTGTATTTAGCTCCTGAGCGTCTGGCTGTAGCCGGTTTTGAGGATTTTTTGCACACACTTAAAATTAGTCTGATTGCTATTGATGAGGCCCACTGTATTTCGGAGTGGGGACACGATTTTCGACCAGAGTATAGAAATCTAAAATTATTAAGGAAAAAATTTCCTGAGATTCCAATTATTGCGCTGACTGCCACGGCCACCAAAAAAGTGCGTGAGGATATCGTTAAACAATTAGCATTACAAAATTCACAGATTTTTATTTCCAGCTTTAATCGTCCAAATTTAAGCTACGAAGTTCTGCCGAAAAAGAACGCGTTTGTGTCTATTATGGCTCTTTTGAACAAACAAAAGGGCGAGAGCGCAATAATCTACTGTTTTTCCCGTAACGATACAGAAACGCTTGTGGCTAATTTGAATGAGCGCGGATACACGGCGCTCGCGTATCATGCAGGTCTTAATGCAAAACAGAGAAAGGAAAATCAGGAACGATTCATTCGCGACGAAGTCAGTATTATGGTTGCAACGATTGCTTTTGGCATGGGCATAGACAAACCTGATGTGCGACTCGTTATTCACCACAGTTTGCCAAAATCAATAGAAGGATACTATCAAGAAACTGGTCGTGCCGGACGAGACGGACTGACAGCTCGATGTGTTTTGTTTTTCTCTTATGCGGATAAATTCAAACATGATTATTTCATACGCAACATGGCAGATACGAAAGAACAGGAAAAAGCGCAGGAAAATCTGAACACCGTTTTGCGCTATGGCAGTCTACACGGGTGCCGCCGCCGGTTTTTATTGCAGTATTTTAATGAGGCATGGAACAAATCAAATTGCGGAAATTGCGACGGGTGTGTGGTACAGACTCCACTCGAAGTACCTATGGAGATAAGGACTCGCGTCAAACAGCTGCCTATTTCACCGTCTTTTGGAAGTACTGCGTACAACCCTATGCTATTTGAAGAATTACGAAAAGTAAGAACTACGGAAGCGCAAAGATTAAAAGTCCCGCCATATATTATTTTTGGAGACAAAACGCTCCGTGAAATGGCCACATCATTGCCAAAAAACCCTGAGGAATTTTTGGCGATTAGCGGAGTTGGAGCGCAAAAACTCTCGCAGTTCGGAGAACAGTTTCTATCTGTTATTTGTCGATACGAGGAAACGCATCCTGCGTGTACAACTGCAAGATCGAACGCACAAGAAAGACAAAAAATAAATCCTGGATACACCGGATCGACTTATTTTGAAACGAAAAAATTAGTTTTGCAAAAAATGCCCATCAGTGAGATTGCCCAAGCCCGGGGACTCTCCGTGGGGACTATTGTGAGTCATATCGAAAAAATTGCGACAGACCTTCCCGAAGCGGATTTCGCATATCTGCGACCCTCGGGTGAACGGTTCGAAACAATTACTCTGGCTTTCAAAAAGATGGGCAGTTCCGCTCTCGGCCCTGTTCGCGAATTTCTTGGAATGAATTATCCATATGAAGAATTACACCTAGCCAGAATTTTTTTTAATAAAAAACAAGATTAGTATTGTTTTGATTAAGTAGTAGTAGGTTTGATTCGTGGAGGGGTGCTCAATCTTGAAAGACTGAAAACCTTGCAAAATATGAGGCCTCCGCATCGACCTTGGCTGTGGTCACGAATCACTAAGTCTGCTCGGATGATTACATCTTGTGCGGACAAAGTGTTCGCGACCCCGCCTCGCCTGTCGCAGGGCGACATGGCTGTGGTCGGCACAAGTACAAAGAAAGACTGAAGCAGTTCAGTCTTTCTCGTCTTGTGCCCCAACCGCGTCTCGGACGAAGTGGTATCAACCAGCGTAAAGGTTCTTTGGAGATTTTCCAAGCGTAAAACTGATGCACCCGCATAGGGGTCAATTTTCCCGAATCGGTAGTTTTGACGAAATTGTGAATGGCACAAATGGCACACAAAAATGCTGTTTCGTGAAGCGCGGATTGCGAACGAGGGCGGCCATGGGGCTACGCCCGTCGATGGCACCGACTGGGTATCTAAACAGTAAGAACAAAGATGAAAAATGCCAAGTCGTGGTTGACCCGCTACGTGCACCAGTCATTAAAGAAATGTTTGAGAAAGTAGCGAATGAGAATTACTCTGGCAGAAAAATCTACAAATGGCTAAAAGAAATTCACTTCACAAGCAAGAGCGGGAAATACGTCACGCTCGGGAATATTTATAGAATTTTACGAATGACTTTCTACTATGGCGTGTTCGAGTACCCCGAAGGAAGTGGCGAATGGTACACCGGCAAGCATACTCCGATCATCACCCAGGAACTATTTCAAGCGGTACAAGCGAAAATACAGGTCGAAAAGAAGAAAGCTTATGGTAGAGAATTTGCCTTCACACGAATGCTTCACTGTGCTTACTGCGAATCAGGTATCACCGCTGAAGAGAAAATCAAAGAGCTAAAAGACGGAAGTTCAAACTCCCATATTTACTACCGATGCACGAAAGTCAAAAATCGGGACTGTCCGAACGAATCGGTCAAAGAATCAATCCTGATTGACGAGATGTTGCCGATTATCGACATGATGAGTCTCGACAAGACCGAATTGAAACAGAAGCTTGAAAAGGAAGTCGCGCGGTACGCACTATTTCAGACTGGCGTGCTCCGGCAAGACCTCCCACAATCAAAGAAGCACAAGGATATTTCGATTAAGACTTTTGCGAAGTATATGCTTATGCACGGGACACTGACTGAGCAACGAGAGGTGCTTAGTTGTATCAAGAGCAGAATATTGTTGAGAGATAAGAAGCTGACGGTGGAGAAAACCTCCTAGATGAAAAAATCGGCTACCTATTATGGGGTTTCAATAACACGCTCGCACATTGCGATGGTCTTCAGAGTAAGACAATTCACAATCTGCTTGTCAAGAATGGTAACGGAATTGTCTCATTCTTGAGTATCTGCTACGGCAGTACCGCAGATGGATATTTTTTTTGGGTGTGATAACATGAATGCATGCTCGAAGCCGAAAATTTTAAGGTAAAACCTAGTAACACGCAAGAAAAAATACCATTCGAAAATATCGAAGAATGGAGTGGAAAAAGTTTTCTTGAGCGGTTAAATCTTCAACCGGATGCAACACCAGAAGAAATAAAAAAAGCCTTTAGAAGGCTTTCCCTAAAGTATCACCCTGACAAAGTTAGTAATGATGAGGAATTACGAAAAAATTATGGCAAAGTTCAGCAGTTGCTTGGAGAGGCTTATAATGAGTTAAGTGGCCGTACAAAAAAATCGATTGGGGGTGATGACGCTCCATTCCAATGGCGAAGAAATACTAATGAGTTCAACCAATTCAATGAAGTTGAAGTGGTAAAACTTTTAGTTGAGGAAATTTCTAATGATCTTATAATTTATTCATGTGAAAGCGTTGCAAAGAAGGTGCGTGGCGAGATGGATGAACTAATCCATTATGGTGTTTCTAACGAAACAATATTGAAATCGGTAGAGAAATTATTTTTGGAAAAGTTCCCTGTGGAGGTTTCACAACATATAAAGCATGCTGGATTTACAGAGCTCCATCAATCTATTAAAAATAGTCTTGGCGCGATGGTTGGTATCGGAATAAAGAGAGACGAGCTATTAATGAAAATACACAATGTAGTTATTGATGGGTTTGTGTATGAAAATTCTAAGCCGTATCTTTTACCTGTTGATTCACTAATTGATTCATCAAACGATATGATTAGTGAGGTTTCAGAGTTTGGAATACCTCGAGAGAAATTTACAAACGCAATTGAAAAAATACTTATTGAAAAATTTAAAAATGAAACAATAAAGTATCTCGAGCGTTATCAAGCAAGTACAACTGCTAGTATTATACAAGAAAAATTAACAAGAATGCTTTCTTTTGGAATAAATGAAACAAATGCTCTACAATCAATTTCCGATCTGAAAGATAAATCTGGTAAATATATTAAAAATTTTTTAAAGAAAGCGGATTCTATTAAAAATATTGATATAATTAAGCGGGTAGAGTAACGCTGATTTCGTGTGAATGGAACTGACAAGGCTTGCCTACTTTGTGTTCAATTGTTCTTGAGTTATTCTAGTTTAAATACTAGAGTGGTTTTACCTAAGTTTTAAACAGGACAGAATCACAATTTTAGAAATGATTTGTGCTTAAGCGCTTGTAAAAATGGCACAGTATTTAGAATTAAAGTTAGTGAATAAGAATTTAAAGTAATATGCGGGTTCGATTCTTGGAGGGGTGCTCGATTTCGAAAGGCCAAAAACCTTACAAAATATGAGACCTCCGCATCGACCTTGGTTGTGGTCACGAATCACTAAGTCTACTCGGGTTATTACACCCTGTGCGGACAAAGTGTTCGCGACCCCACCTCGCCTGTCGCAGGGCGACATGGCTGTGGTCGGCACAAGTACAAAGAAAGACTGAAGCAGTTCAGTCTTTCTCGTCTTGTGCCCTTGCTAGGAATCGAACCTAGAATAGCGGCTTAGAAGTCCGCAGTTATATCCATTTAACTACAAGGGCAAAAAAATAAGGGGAACATGTGTAGCATACAAAAATAGCTGGCGAAACGCCAGCTATTTTTGTATGGGCCACAAGTCACTAAGTCTACTCGGCTGAGTACAGCCTGTGTGGACTAAGTGCTCTGCGACCCCACCTCGTGGTCGCAGAGCGACATCACTACGGTTCACAAAAACGAGGAAAACTGCATAAATGCAGTTTTCCTAAATTCACGTTTTTGTGCGCGATGCAGGGCTCGAACCTGCGACCATCCGTGTGTAAAACGGGCGCTCTACCAACTGAGCTAATCGCGCGTTCATTATTTATACACTAATAGCCTTGCTATATCAAGTTAATATTATACTGGTTAATATACCATATTATATGGTATATTCTACTTATGAATTTGGCTGGAAAAGAAAAAGCAAGAATCTTGCGTAAACAGGGAAAGTCCATTAATCAAATTGTCGCCGAGTCAGGGCTTTCAAAAGCAAGTGTAAGTGTTTGGGTTCGTGATATTGTTCTCACAAAATCACAAAAAAATAAAATTACTGAACGAGGAAGGAGTATGGAATCCATTGAAAAAAGACGCTTAAGTCGTCTTGCAAACGAATATAAAAAAACTAGATCGGTGATGGATAGTGCGAAGAAAGACATTTCAAGCATTTCATTGCACGAGCTTAAAATTATCGGATCAATGCTGTACCTTGGTGAAGGAGGAAAAACAAGAAAAGGCATGGTTCGTTTGGCAAATAGCGACCCACTCATTATTCAAATGACAATGCGATTTTTTCGAGAAGTTTGTCTTGTCCCTGAAAATAAATTTTATGGACATATTCATACCTTTGATAATGCTGATGTTGAAAAAACTGAAAAGTATTGGTCAAAGATAACAAAAATTCCTCGAAAGCAATTTTATAAAACGTATGTAAAGCAAAGTACTGCGAGCTTGCATAAGCGTAAAACATTGCCATACGGAACTTGCGAGATAGGTGTTTGTGACACAAAACTTTTCCTTACGATTATGGGCTGGATTGAAAAAATAAAAGAGTTAACAACAAATGTTCAATAATGCAAAAGACCGCCAATGGCGGTCTTTTGCATTCATTAACTTTTTGCTTCTTCCTTGCGAGCATTCATTTCTTCATTATATTCTTCTTCGCTCATACTTGCATATGTGCCATCTGGCATTTTTTGCAATGAACGAGGGTTACCTTTTGCATCAACAAGCTCGTTGCTTCCTCCTTGTGGTGTTATCGGGGAACGGTTCGGGTTAGTTTCCATGGTCTATTGACAAATTAGATAATAATTGCTATTATACACGCAAATAGACCTATATGTCAATAGACGAAAATGTTATTGTTTTGCAAGGAGATTTTAACGCTCCTATGGTTAAGTTCTTTAAAGAAGCACTGCGAAGGCAACCCAAAAATGAGAGTATTGTATGCAGAATCGATTCTCTTGGTGGTAATGGTCATTCGATGAATTTCATGAGTGGTCACATGGCAGTTATGACAAAATATCATAAAAGCCGTTTTATATCACAAATTGTTGTAGCCGAATCAGCAGCACTGATTTTTGCAGTCAATATGCATGAACGACATGTTACAAAATCAAGTGTTGGCTCCATACATTTGCCTGTGAGAAACATGAATGTGATTGTAGGCGCACACGAGCCTAACCTCGAGATAAAAAACAAAAGTGTGATTGATCATTTTGTATCAAGAACGAAGCTTACCGCGAAGGAAGTAATTTCCCTTGAGGGAAAGTTTTTGTCTGCTGAAGAAATGCTTTATTATGGAATTGCAACTAAATTAGTTGAAAGTTTCCAAATCTAATTAACTCACCGTTTGCGCTATAAGCGTACGCGGTGTTTATTTTTTTATACACAATACGCTATACTCACCATAATGATTAATATTCCCATTCTCTACGAAGACGACAATTGTCTTTTTATAAATAAGCCGGCGGGGCTTTCTGTGCATGCAGATGGAAAGTCGGATCAATATACTCTTGCCGACTGGATTTTGGAAAAATACCCAACGCTTCTTGCGGTGGGTGAGCCAATTAAAATGCAGGTACGTGGAGAAGAAATCAGTATTCCAAAACCAGGCATTGTGCATCGTCTCGACAAAGATACTTCCGGCGTCATGCTTCTTGCAAAAACACATGAGGCGTACGAATTTTTTAAAAAACAATTTCAAGCTCACGAGATTGCAAAAATATACCACTGTTTCGTGTATGGATGGATCAAGGAAGACCAACAAACAATAGATAGTCCAATCGGACGCGATGCGGGAAATATTCGTCGTTGGGTCGTGGGCAATCTCGCGCGCGGAATGATGCGTGATGCAGTGACGCACATTCAGGTGCTCAAACGGTTTGGCGCTCCGATGCAGGGGAGCAAGCGAGTTGTTGTAGCCGAGGCTCCTATCGGCGGGAGTACTGAAAAAGGTACATATTCTTTTGTAGAAGCTCGTCCTCGAACTGGTCGTACACACCAGATTCGTGTGCATTTGCGTTCGATAAACCACCCAATCGTAAGTGACTCACTCTATGCTCAAAAGCGCGAACCAGCCCTCGGATTTACTCGCCAAGCGCTCCATGCGCGAGAGCTTCGCCTCGCATTACCAAACGGCGAAACAAAGACAGTCGTTGCTCCATACCCTGAAGATTTCAAAAGAGCACTAGAACAAGAGAACATTGGATCACTAGAACATAAAAACAATAAACAAGAAAACAAAGGATAAAAGCATGATCGTATGTCTTTGTTTTTGGACTTATTGTTATGGTGATTTTTGTTCTTGTGTTTTTATGTCTTCTATGGTAATGTACCTCAGTATTTATGGAATTGCGGATTCGAGCTTTCTATAACCTATAACCTAACCCCTAGAACCTATTTATATGGCATTAACCCTTACACCAGTAAAAAAAGAAGATCGCGCAGCAATTGATTTCGCATCAGGCGATACTGTGCGCGTCTGGGTGAAGATTCCTGAAAAAGGAAAGTTTCGCCTCCAGGCATTTGAAGGTCTCGTTCTCGCTCGCAAACACGGTGCTGAAATCGGTGCAACATTTACTGTCCGCAAGATTGCCAGTGGTGTGGGAGTAGAACGTATTTTCCCATTGTTTTCACCAATGATTGATTCTATTGAAGTCATCAAAAAATCAGGAGCACGCCGAAGCAAGCTCTATTACGTTCGCGAAAAAGCAGTTCGTGATATCCGTAAGAAAATGAAAAGTGTTCGCGTGATTGCAGATGCAACTCCAGACGAAGTAGAAGAAGTCGCAGAAGAAAAAGTAGAAGCATAATACAAAACAAAATCCCTCGCTCGAGGGATTTTGTTTTGAGAATAATTGGTAGACGCTATACCCTAGAGGTATGGTATAATCTACACATGGGGAAGAGAGGACCAAAGCCAAAACGAATTATAAGCGAGAAATGGAATGCCAATTTGGCGTATGCAATTGGTTTAATTGCCACAGATGGTTGCTTGTCAAAGGATAATCTCTTGATTGATTTAACCTCCAAAGATAGAGAGCAGTTATTAAATTTTTCCCAATGCCTTGGAATAAAATTTACGATAGGCAGTAAGTTGAATGGTCATGGAGGTAAAAATTTAAGAATTCAATTTAAAAACAGAATTTTTTACGATTTTCTTTTGTCTATTGGTTTAACTCCAAAAAAATCACTAACTATGGGCAAATTGGCAATACCAAAAAAATACTTTTTTGATTTTTTGAGAGGATGTTTTGATGGGGATGGTAGTTTCTACTCATATTGGGATCCACGTTGGCGTTCCAGTCACATGTTTTACATAGAGTTTGTCTCTGCGAGTTTAGATCATTTGTTGTGGCTTCAAGAAGAAATACAAAAAGAAGTTGAAGTTAAGGGGCATATCACTGGGAGAAAAAAGAAAGCATTTTTTCAGTTAAAATACGCAAAGAAAGAAGCACTGGCAATTATTAAAAAAATGTACTATAATCGTCGAGTCATTTGCCTTTCTCGAAAGAAGATAAAAATTGAGAAAGCGCTTGTGGTAGAGAAGAAGCAACAGAAAAAGTATATATAGGCGCGAGTGGCGTAATTGGTAAACGCGCCATCTTGAGGTGGTGGTGCCGCAAGGCGTGGAGGTTCAAGTCCTCTCTCGCGCACAAAAAACAAATGAGGCGAACCCATGTGGTTCGCCGATTTTGTTTTGTAGTGAGGGAGAGGGCTTGAAAGTCGCAGGTGCGAAGCCGGTCTGAAAGACCGTTACCGAGGCGGGGTCGAGAAATTTTGATTGTAATCAAGCAGAATATTCGTGATCAAGTTCTCTCTCACAGACAGAAAAAGACCCTTACATTGTAAAGGTATTTTTCTATATAACTTTTAGGTTTGAATCTGTTGTGTTTCTTGCAGACTCATTCTTATGAGTATTTTTGCCTAGACAACAAGATTGTGCATACTGTATACTTTTTTCATGAGCCTAGAATGGTCTAAAAGTCCCGCCCGAAATGAGGCCGTTGATATCCAAAAGCAAGCCAAGAAAACCAGAGAAGAAATTTATTACGACAATGAGCAAGTCCGGAGCGAATCTTTTATTGAAAATCACGATGATAGTGATAATTTTGAATGGCAGAAGGATGGAGATATCTCAAGGGATCAAACGGAGCGTTTTGTAACAAATGCTGAAAACATAACAGAAAAATCAATTATTGAAAAAGCCCTCCAAGCCTTGATCAAACAGAAAGAGGAACGTCAACGCATTATAGAAAAATACCCAGAAGCGTATAAGGAATTTCCTCATTATCATACTATTTCTTCGGAAATCTCAAGATTAAGTAATGCGATTAACGCTTTACAAAGAGAAAGAAGCGAGGTTACAGCTATCGAGAAAGTGCTTAATGGTAAAGAATCATGGTGGGTTGATGACTCAACAGAAAAATATGTTAAAGAAAAATTTCATGAAAATGAGCTTTGGCAAGTCGCATTAAAGAAGGCTCGTAGTAGAGACGAGTGGATCGAGCGTATTTCCTCTGGTCGTATTAGTGGAGTATTTGAGAAAATTCTAATGAAGGTCGTAGCAAAACAAATCTTGAAACCAAGATACGATGAGTTAGTTGAAAAAATGGAAGATTACAATGAGAAAATAATTACTTTAGAAGAAGAAAAGAAAAAATATTTAGTACGAATGAAAGCCCTAGAAGACTTTCTGTATAGTTCGGAATGGGGTGAGTTCTCTAAATTGGAGGATCTTGAGAAAGAAATAAACAAGAATATAAGAATTGTTAAAACAATTTCCCAGCGCCATACCTTTAATTAATAGATAAGTATTATACTGACTTTATGAGTACTGAGGGATTCCCAACATTTTCTGCGATGCCATCCTCTTCCGAGGAAGAGTCCAATTTTCTTGAAAAGAATATGGCAAGTTTGCAAAAGATTTTTGATATCAATCCTGAGCTTGCTGAAATTGGTTCCTTGGATCAATATGCTGCCTATGTCGAGAAAATTTTTCCGAATAGTTTAGTAAAAAATATTGTTTGGCATGGAAGCAAGAAACATTTCAATGAATTCAAAAGAAAGATATTTAATTTTTTTGGATTAAAACTAAGTCATGGTTTATATTTTGGTGAAAAATATGAACACTCAGAAGTTTTTGCTGGAGAGAAAGGGAAACTTTTCCCTGCAAAAATTAGTATCGAAAGACCCAATAAGCCAATTATGAAAGTTACAGGTATACCTTTCAATACAAATAAAGGAAATGGTTATATTGGTAAAGATTTTATTGATCGAAATGTAGGGCTTGTTGATGAATATGTGGTATTTGACCCATATCAAATACATATACTTGGCGATAGTAAAGATGCTAGGGCCTTTAAAGAGTGGACTCTCGGTAATAAAGAGAAATCGTCCTTATTTGAATCCCCTCAGTGATTACTGAAAGATTTTTTTCTCTATTCCCATCCAAAAATACGCAAGGTATACTATGTGTATGAAAAGAACAATCATAACAATTATTGTGCTCGCGGTTACTGTGTTTGTGATGTATCGTGTTTTTTTAAATACTAAAAATAATGCAACGCCAATTGCGCCGGTTGTTCCTGTATCGCAAACCGAGCAAGCAACAACAGTTCCCGCACAAACTCCTTCGGTAAAAACAGTACAGATTGAAATAAAAAATTTTGCATTTGCTCCAAAGTCACAAACTATTCAAGTTGGCACTACGGTAACGTGGGTCAATCGCGATAGCGCTCCGCATACGATCGTGTCTGACACTGGCAACGTTTTGCATTCACCAATGATTGCAAGCGGGGAAACATTTAGTCATACATTTACCGCTACCGACCTTGCAAGCAGTTCAACCACTCTCAACTATCACTGCAGTATTCATCCAATGATGAAAGGAACTTTGAATTTGATTCAGTAGTAATTACACTATGAACGAACTCACTCCAGAAGAAAAGCGAGTCATTATCGACAAGGGAACAGAAGCTCCGTTTACCGGAGAGTATGTAAACAACAAGGCAACAGGCGTATATGTGTGTCGCCAGTGTGGTGCGCCGTTGTATAATTCAAAAGACAAATTTGAATCCAATTGTGGCTGGCCAAGTTTTGATGATGAAATTCCTGGAGCGATTCATAAAAGTCTCGATGCAGATGGTATGCGAACAGAAATTACTTGCGCAAAATGCGGAGCACACCTCGGTCATGTATTTGTTGGTGAACATTTTACCGATAAAAATATTCGTCACTGTGTGAATTCTATTTCAATGCGGTTTGTTCCAGGAAAATAAGTATTTTGACAAGTATACCCCCGAGGGGGTATACTTTTTTATATGCATACCGACAAAACAAAACTCATTCGTCGACTCAAGATCATTGAAGGGCAAGTGCGTGGACTCCAAGAGCTCATCGAAAAAGATACCTATTGTATTGATGTTATTACGCAAACCTCGGCAATCAAGCAAGGACTTTCAAACGTTGAAGATCTATTGCTCGAAGGACACCTTGGACATTGTTTGGTAAATCAAATCAAAAAAGGGCAGACGGAGAAGGCTACAAAAGAAATTTTAAAAGTCTATGGTCTAAAAAGGAAGTAGAAAGCTCAAAGCCTAAAGCTGAAAGTAAAATTTATGCAAAATACAAATACATTTAAAGTTCGCGGGATGCATTGTGCCTCATGTGCTGCGACTATTGAAAAAACATTTAAAAAAACTGACGGTGTTTCTTTGGCAGAGGCAAATTATGGCACCGAGTCCGTCAAAGTAGATTTTGATGCATCAAAAACTTCTCCCGAAGCACTGTCTCAAAAAATCCAACCATTCGGATATGAGCTCATTATTCCAACCGCAGAAGAAATGCATATGTCGCAGAGTGAGCACGCGACGCATCTGGGACTCAATCAATCAAAGACAGAAAAATTGCAGGAACTTACCAGTTTGAAAATAAAAGTACTCACCGCTATTCCACTCGCGATTGTGAGTCTCGTTTTCATGACTTGGGACATTCTCGCAGGATATGTACTCGTTCCCCAAATGAGTACAATGGTAAAAGAAATTTTTCAAATTCTTCTTCCGCTTTTTGCTACATACATGCTGTTCTACGTAGGGAAGCCATATCTTCTGGGCTTGTACCGATTTTTCCGCTATGGCAATGCAAACATGGATACACTGGTCGGGCTTGGTACTGGAGTGGCGTTTGTATATAGTCTCGCAACCATTTTCTTTCGCAGTGCGCTCGCTCGATACATAAATGTGGATGCAACATATTTTGACATCACGATCATCGTCATTACATTTATTACGCTCGGAAAATATCTTGAGACTCGTTCAAAATTGAAAACTGGCGATGCAATTGAAAAACTCCTCAACCTTTCTGCGAAGACAGCACTTGTTGCGCGTGATGGTACAGAAATGGAAATTCCAACGAGTGAGGTTGTGGTCGGCGATGTGCTTGTAGTAAAGCCGTCGGGAAAAATTCCTGTAGATGGCGTGCTTGTCGACGGTCATTCGTATGTTGATGAATCGATGATTACTGGCGAGCCAATGCCTCGCGAAAAAAATACGGGAGATTCTGTTGTTGCTGGCACAATAAATACGAGTGGTACATTTACGTTTCGCGCAACAAAAGTTGGGTCCGAAACAATGCTCGCACATATCATCAAGATGGTGGAAGATGCGCAGGGGAGCCGTGCTCCTATTCAGGCACTTGCCGACAAAATTTCTGCAGTGTTTGTGCCCGTCGTACTTGTGCTCGCGTTCCTTACGCTTGGATTGTGGATTGCTATTGGCACATCGCATCTTGGTTTTTCAAAAGCACTCGCCGATGGACTCACTTCATTTGTCGGTATTCTCGTGATTGCTTGTCCGTGTGCACTCGGTCTTGCAACACCGACGGCTATCATCGTTGGCGTCGGCAAAGGTGCAAAGGAGGGTATTCTCATCAAAGATGCGGCAACGCTGGAAAAATTGCACACGGTGAATGTGGTTGTCTTGGACAAGACTGGTACGGTGACTCATGGCAAACCAGAACTGAGTACACTCAATAATGTTTCGAGCGAGAGTGATGAAAGAATTATACAATTGCTTGCCACACTCGAATCTCGATCGGAGCATCCGATTGCACGAGCGATTCTTACGCATGCGAAGGAAAAAAATATTTCGGTTCTCTCAATGAACAATTTTGATGCATTGAAAGGGAAAGGGGTGGGTGCTGAAATTGATGGTGTGCATTATTTTGCCGGCAGTGCTCGACTCGTCGAAGAATTCAATATCAATTTTGATACACACTCGTTTGCCTCTCAATTGAGTGAAGGTAAGACACCGGTATTTCTTACAACAAAATCTGCAGTTCTTGCTGTAGTGTTTGTCTCTGATGCCATAAAGTCTGGAGTACAAGATGCAGTTACGCAATTACACAAGCTTGGTATTCGCGTCGTAATGCTTACCGGCGACACACAAAAAACTGCCGAATATATTGCACGCTCTGCCGGAATCGATGAGGTTGTGGCCGAAGTTTTGCCGGAAGACAAACTCGCAACGATTGTTGATTTGCAGAAAAAAGGCAATACAGTGGCGATGGTAGGAGATGGCGTCAACGATGCACCGGCGCTCGCGCAAGCTGATGTGGGTATTGCGATGGCGACGGGTACTGATGTTGCTATCGAAAGTGCCGGCATTACTTTGCTTCACGGAGATATTTCAAAACTCGTAAAAGCTATTCGGCTTTCAAAACTCACGATGCGTGGCATCAAACAAAATTTGTTTTGGGCGTTTGTATATAATATAGTTGGCATTCCACTCGCAGCCGGATTGTTCTATCCGTTGTTTGGTTGGTTGCTCTCTCCGATATTTGCTGGACTTGCGATGGGACTCTCTAGTGTTTCCGTTGTCGGGAATTCACTGCGATTAAAAACTAAGAAACTCTAAGGGAACACTTACGTCGATGTAATTCGACGCAAGGGAACACTTATGCAAAGCTAAAAATTGTATGGAACAGAAAAAAACACAAAAAACATTTTTACTTGTCGTTGTTTGTATCATCGTCGTAGTACTCGTTGTGTTTCTTGGAAAAACGAATAGCACACCACAAGCTCCGGTATCAGAAAATACAACACTCGGTATACAGGTGACGGCAGCGCCATGGATTGCGGAAATAGCGCATTTGAAAGAGCGACTCGCGTCTATTGGATTGCCAGCTCTTCCGGAAGAGGGAACTACGCTCCATATACATCAACATCTCGATATTTTTGTGCACGGAAAACCAGTTGCCGTATCGCCTGGAATTGGAATCAATGAGCAAGATCGTTTTATTGCACCGATTCATACACACGATGCATCAAATGTTATTCACGTTGAATCACCAACAGTACAAGATTTTACTCTCGGACAGTTCTTCGACATTTGGGGTGTGCAATTTACAGCGAATGCGATTGGCGGATATACGAGTGATGCAACAAATACGCTCACTGTGTTTGTAAATGGAAAAGAATTTGCTGGTGACCCAAGAACACTTATTCTTGCTCCGCACCAAGAAATTGTCGTGACATTTGGAACAAAAGCTGAAATTCCAAATCCTGTGCCATCGTCGTATACATTTTCAGATGGAGAATAATATATTTATATGAACACACAAAAAACATATACATTTCATGTGCACGGCATGCATTGCAACTCATGTGTACTCCTTACGGAGAGTGAACTCGCCGAGCTTCCATACATCACGAGTGCAAAGAGTAGTTTACAGAATCGCACGGTTGTTGTTGAAGGAGACTTTGGTGAGCAAACTGCCGAAGAAATCGCACAAACACTCACGAATGTATTGCAGCCACACGGATATACACTTTCGATTGAAGCAGAACAAAAAGAAAAAAATCTTTCTGAATTTATGGTCGCAGTTCCGATCGCGATTGGTTTTGCCGCACTCTTTTTGTTGCTCCAAAAATCAGGTATTGTGCACCTGAGTGGATTTGGAGAGGTGACGTACGGCACGGCATTTGTCATTGGTATCATCGCTTCGCTTTCTTCGTGTATGGCAGTGGTGGGAGGACTCGTACTTTCAATGTCGGCAACATTCGCAAAAGAAAGTAGTACTGCTCGTCCACAGATTCTTTTCCATATTGGACGAATCGTTTCGTTTTTTGTACTTGGTGGAGTCGTTGGTCTTTTGGGAAAAGCATTTGCACTCTCGGCAACAGTGACATTTATACTTGGGCTCATTGTTGGTTTGGTAATGCTTATTCTCGGAATCAATTTGCTCGATGTTTTTCATTGGTCAAAACGTTTGCAACCAGGGATGCCAAAAATTCTTTCCAAGCATGCGTTTAACGTTTCAAAAATAAATGGAGCTGTGACACCACTCCTTGTTGGGGTCGCCACCTTTTTCCTGCCATGTGGATTTACACAATCGATGCAAATTTACACACTTTCAACGGGAAGTTTTTTGAAAGGAGGACTTACCATGCTTGCATTCGCACTAGGTACATTTCCTGTGCTCGCCGCACTTTCATTTGGTTCATCGAATATTGCAAAAAGTGCAAAGTCGGGCATATTTTTTAAATCCGCAGGACTCGTTGTGATTCTTTTTGCAGTATTTAATATTATCAATGCACTAGCAGTGGCAGGAATTATTCCACCAGTATTTAATTTTTAATATACGCTACACAAATGGCTCATTTCTTCGTTGCCTCACTCGTTTGTTCCCGCGGAGTAGGATTACTACACCTTAGTCACAAGCCTCATTCGCGCCTCGAACTGCATCCATTTGTGTAGCGTATAATAACTTTTATGAAAAAATCAGTATTCATTATTATTTGTAGTCTCGCCGGGATACTCGTACTGTCACTCTTTTTTGTTTCGCCGAAAAAAGTACCGGAGATGAGTGTCGATGGTTCAAATGTGTATATGGAAAATGGCGTTCAGATTGTGGCAATTAAAGCTGGTGGGGGATATTCTCCGCAAGTGAGTGTGGCGAAGGCAGGTATTCCGACAAAAATCCGGTTTGCCACGAGTGGTTCATTTGATTGTTCTTCGTCGGTTCGGATTCCAAGTCTTCATATCTCTCAAATTCTTCCTCAAAAAGGGAAAGCTGATATCGATATTGGTACACCAAGTGCCGGACCACTCCAGGGAATGTGTGGAATGGGAATGTATCCGTTTAGTGTCACGTTTCAGTAACGGCTGGTTTGCAGTATACTATTCAAATGCAAAAATTACAGAACAAGCGATGTATTCCGTGTGAGCAAAAGAAGGGGACAGCGCCTCTTTCAAAAGAAGCTATCGATCAGTTATTTGTTGAGCTTACCGGATGGGAAATCGCAAAGAATTACAAATCAATCGTGAAAGATTTGGTTTTTACAAATTTTGATAAGGCGATGGATTTTGTAAATGTAGTTGCCGACCTCGCCGAATTTGAAGGACACCACCCCGATATTGATATTCGTTACAATAAAGTAAAGCTTGTACTCTCGACACATTCCATAGGTGGT
Organism: Candidatus Nomurabacteria bacterium; assembly: GCA_023267275.1. Lineage (GTDB taxonomy): Bacteria > Patescibacteriota > Minisyncoccia > Phycocordibacterales > UBA9973 > CAITQP01. Next base: position 22,179 of record JAHFNO010000005.1, read on the forward strand.
CTTTCAGAAAATGATTTTATTCTTGCAGCAAAAATCGACCGAATTTTTTTGTAAAAAATTCGGTCGATCCCAAACTTGATTTGGGATCCAGGTTAATAATAATTGAATTATAATTTATGAACTCATTTCTTCTTCATATTTTTATCGCGTGTATTGGTGTGGTTGGTTTTTCGATTGCCACATATATATCCCTCTGTAAAAAGAAAAAAAAGCCGCTCGTGTGTCCACTCCGTACCAGTTGCAATTTTGTGACCACGAGTGACTATTCAAAATTTCTCGGTATTCATGTTGAGTATCTCGGTATGGCGTATTACGCATTTGTCACTCTACTCCATTTACTTCTCGCATTCTCACCATACTACGTGAGTGATATGGTCTTTTGGTTTGGATTGCTTGTCTCAATCGGAGCCTTTCTTTTTTCAGTGTATCTCACAAGTGTGCAGGCGTTTGTCCTCAAACAATGGTGTACCTGGTGTATTTTTTCAGCAACCCTGTGTGTGATTATCGTCCTTGCCACATATTATTCTTGGGTGACTATTGTTCCACTACCGCTTACTTTATAAGAGAAAAATTCGCTTTTTCAGCGTTTTTTTGATATAACATATGGGCTTTCTTGTCCACACAGGAAGCAAGGGTATTGGTGTCTAGATGATTTCTGAATTAATCATAAACCATCTTGTTTACATAGGTCTTTTTCTTTGATAAAATTGAAGCATGCCAATAGTTGCATGCAAAATTTGTTCAAAAGAATTTTATGCAAAACCATTCTTTTTACGGAATGGGCATGCAAAGTATTGCTCTGATAAATGTATGCGTCTTGCAAGCAGGACTGGCAAAGTTGTAAATTGTCATGCCTGTCAAAAAGAAGTATATAAAACGAAGAAGGCATTGCGTATTTCAAAAAGCAAGACATATTTTTGTACAAAGTCTTGCCAAACAAAATGGCGCAATTCAGTTTTTGTTGGTTCGAAGCATGCAAATTGGAAAGATGGAAGTGCGTCGTATCGAAGTGTAATGCTAAAAAATAAAATCCCTCAAGTCTGTCGTTTATGCATGACTGCGGATTTACGAGTATTGGCAGTACATCATATTGATCGAAATAGAAAAAACAGCTCGTTGTCAAACTTGGCTTGGCTGTGCCACAATTGTCATTTCTTGTTACATCATTACAAAGATGTAGAAAAGAAATTTATGGAGGCATTAGTGTAGGAGTAACACAACAGTTTGTGGAACTGTTATCGTGGGTGCAAAGCCCACATGCCTCCCCAAAAGTATAAATATATACATAATTAATTATATGAAAATCTTATTTGTTTGCCGTGGAAATGTTGGAAGGAGTCAGATGGCCGAAGCACTCTTTAAGAAATACATTAAAGGTGATTATTCAATTTCATCTGCGGGAACAAAGTTAAGTGGGGAAGAATGCCCTCTTGTTGATTTACCTTTAGCTGAGAATGTGATTGATGTCATCAAAGAAGAAGGTATTGATGTCTCTCAAAATTATAGAAATCAACTGACGGAAGAAATATTCAACAAGGCGGACAAGGTAGTTCTTGTTGTGGATGATGCTGACCCATTACCTGATTATGTAATTGGAAGGGATAAAGTCATTCGTTGGTCTGTTCCAGACCCAAAAGGGACTACTCTTGAAAGACATCGCGAGATTTTGAATCAAATCAAAAAATTGATATTATTTACCACTTTCTAATATTAATGCAAGAATTCTGATATATTTCTTAGTATGGAATCATCAAAAATAGAATCATACGTTGCGTTTCCTATCCAAGAAACGGCCAAGGCGCTTGCTGCTCAGGTCGGTTTGGAAAGCGCTCCAAATCTTAAATCCGTTATTGAGGAAATCAGTGATGCGTTTGCTGTAGCAATTGCGACAACAGACAAGCAAAAAATACAAGTATCTTTACGGATACTGAAAATGCACGAAGATTATCTCGGAGAAAAATATCGCGATACGCCCGATGATGTGCGTTATATCAAAACCGTCAATAAGGCAATTGAGTATCTCGAATCACAGATCCAATAGTATTTTATATACGTGGGTGTATAATTGATTCATTACAAATTAAATCTCCCTTTTATGAATCAAATGAAAAAAGTGTTTTGCTTGCTCGGAGTCGTTCTTTCACTTTTTATTATCGTCGCAATTCCAAACAGAGCTTCGGCTGCGACGTGGACAGCGAATACCACATTCGGTACTCATTTTTGGTCTCTTGGCGGAATTACTGCATCTGCCGATGGAATGAAGCTGGCTCTTATCGATAAGGCTGGTACACATACAAACGGTTATATTTATACATCTACCGACGGGGGAATAACATGGACACTGCGTACCTCCGCAGGTTTTCATTCTTGGGAATCCATTGCCATGTCTGCTGATGGAATGAAAATTATTGCTGCCGATCTTGGTGGATATCTTTATACATCAACTGATAGTGGGGCAACTTGGATAGCACGCACTACACCTGGAATGCATAATTGGACGGCGGTTGCGTCATCCGCCGATGGAATGAAACTTGTTGCGGGTGTTTCAGGAGGCATGAGTTATCCAACTGAATCTAATGCCATATACACATCAACTGACGGCGGGGCAACCTGGGTTTTACGAATCACTTCAACGACAGCTCCAAGCAATTATCACTGGAGATCGATTGCGTCTTCTGCTGACGGAGTAAAACTGATAGCTGCAGTGCAGGATGGTGGGTATTTGTATACATCAACTGACAGCGGTGCAACATGGACAGCGCGTACATCTGCGGGGATAGATAATTGGATAACAGTATCTTCTTCTGCCAATGGAACCAGACTTATTGCAGGATCTGACGAGAATGGTACGAATCGTTTACTTACATCAGCTGACGGTGGAGTAACATGGACACCTCATGCTTCAGTTACTTCTCATGCGGTTACAGCCTCATCCGCCGATGGAATGAAGCTTTTCTCTGCCGGGAGTGCTTATCTTGCTCAAAATATTTTTACATCAGTAGACGGTGGTTCTACTTGGACCGCTGAAACAGCCGGAGGCAGTCGTAACTGGTGGGGTCTTGCAATATCAAGCGATGCAACAAGAATTGTTGGAACTGATATTGGTGGGTACTTATATACTGGAGTGACGACAGTAGCAACTTTAGTACCCGTTGTTGCTACAATCTCGGTATCAGATATTAACGCAACCAGCGCGGTATTTCATGGAAATATTGTCTCAACAGGATCATCGACAGCATTTACAGTTACGGATATTGGATTCGATTTTGTAAATGAAATAACAAATGTCACTCAAAATATTGGTGCAGGCAGTCCCTCAGGTCCATTTCCGGTAGGTTCTTATTCTTTCATGGCAAACCCAATTAGTTGTGGTACCCCGTATCATTTTCGTGCAACTGCTACAAATTCTATCGGTACTGGATATGGTTCATACATTAGCTTTACCACACTGCCATGTCCTACAGGTACGATCGTTCCTCCTACAGTTACCACGGTTTCCGCAACTGCAGTAACCGCAAATAGTGTAATGCTCAACGGTTTAATCACTTCGCTCGGAGGAACAGCTACATCAGCAACAGTTTCAAGTGTCGGATTTGATTATGGATTCGGTGGTCTTGTTGGAACTCATTCCGTTACGACAGGATCGTTTGGACTCGGTGCATTTAGTACGTCCATTACTGGACTTGGTTGTGGTGTTCCATACACTTTCCATGCAAATGCAACAAATTCTGCCGGCACCGGACAAGGCGTAGATATGACATTCACGACGTTGCCATGTCCTCCGACTACTTATGGTTCAACAATAGTTGTTACGGTTACAGCTGATCCTCAAACCACACGTGCAACACTTACTGGTAATCTGATTCGAATTCCAGGACCAAATAGTTCAACGGTTGTTGGATTTGTATACGGACCAACCTTGGCATATGGAAACATTGTAGCCGCTGGTCCTGCAACAAAAACAACAGGAGTGTATACAAAATATATTATTGGTCTTATACCCAATACGCTCTATCACTACAAAGCATATGCTTCGAACTCATATGGAACAGTCTATGGTGAAGACATGACATTTACTACGACTGATGGCCTGGCACCACTTGCGACTGCATCATACGGACAAACAAATTCTGCAGTAACCGCAGTGCAGATGATACTCATTGCAAAAGGATATTTAAGAACAACTGCGACTGGATATTTCGGCGGAGCAACAATGAGCGCAATCAAAGCTTTTCAAAAGGCGAATGGTCTTGCGACTACGGGAGGTCTTGGAAAATTGACACTCGCACTACTCACTGACATTCGTGATCGAGAGGGTATTGCCACGACGGCCCCAGCTTCTGCAAGTGTTGTTACACCAGCATCATCAAGTCTTGCGCGAGTTCCAGCAACTGTTTCTACGATAAGTTCTGGTTTGATAACAAAAACAGGAGCAACACTCAATGGTCACCTCGATACGCTTGGTAGCGCGTCAACTGCAACTGTTGGATTCAGTTATGGAAACACGACTGCATATGGCACAAACACAACTCTTGTTTCTGAAATGACGAGTCCTGCTGGATTCTCATCCCATGTAAATCTTTCCTGTGGTACGAGTTATCATTTCCGTTCATTTGCACAAACTACCGCTAGTACCGTATATGGATCTGATATGATATTTACCACTCCTTTGTGTAATTAAATTACATAATTAGTTATGGTAAATAAAAATAAATCTACCGGTTTTACACTTATTGAACTGCTCGTGGTAATTGCCATTATTGGTATTCTTGCTGTGATTGTGCTTGCGTCACTTGGAGTTGCGCGTACACGATCTGTTGATGCGAAAATTAAAAGCCAGCTTTCGAGCATGCGTTCAGAGGCACAGTTGTACAACGGAGTAGGGAATGCAGTGATTCTTTCAGATGGAGCACCGTGTCCAATTCCTGGAGGAGGCTTTGATGCTACGGGAACAATTTTTGACACCGCAAACAACGGTATTGGAAAATTGTATCCGTTACAAAATGAAACAACACCTGATACGCAATGTGTTGCCACCGCAGGCACACCTGCCTCATCTCAATCAAAATGGGCAGTGGCATGGCCACTCTCTAATGGTTGGTTTTGTGTAGACAGTGCAAACATCGCACGAAATACGAACACCTCTGGCAATGTGTATGATGGAGCGACGACGGGATTATCTCCTGCAATCACTACCGATCAGTGCAATTAAATGTAATTTACGTATTTGATGGAGGGTGGTATAATCCTGGCATATGGTATTTAATCCTGAAGATCATAATGAAGAAAAGGAATTTCTCGGTAAAAATAAAAAATCGATGAAATTTGTGCGCGGTGAAAATGCAGTAGATACAAGGCTTGAGCAGGCAATTGATACTGATACATTGCATGAGTTTATTTCTCCAGAAAATGGTGGCGCACAGTTTGAAGAAGGCAAGCAGACTAAGGATGATTACGAGGCAAAAAAGAAACAGTTTGAGGAGCGAGAGGTCTTGGTAAAAAGGGAAATCGAAAAACAGTATGCGAAGTATTTCCATGAAAACGATGAAAAAGAAAAACCTGAGGCGGTCGCTGAAGAAGATACAAATGAGACTACACTCCCCGGACGTGAATCGATAGCCTCTCGGTATAGAGGAGTGAGTCGGAATAAAGTTCTTTTTAGAACAAGAGAAAGACATTCTCGACCCAATGGTACAAAAAGTAATAATAACGGTAAAGATAATTTTAAAACTCTACCTGCTTCATTGAAGATAAAATCTTGGAAGGATAAAATTAGAAACTTTTTTCATTTTCAAGGTCCACATACAGATATAGATCCTTGGGAGGTACACGAAGACCAGTTAGAGGAGCAAGACAAACAAAGAGAAAAAAATATTGAAACACTTATGAAAGGTTTCAAAGAATAATAGTGCTAAAAAATAATCCCAACCTCGGGATTATTTTTTTTGTCATATATAAAAATATTTTTTAAATTTCGTTCTCCATTTTTCCGCTTCTTTTTTTGAACGCATAAGCGTAATTTTTGTTGGGTCATTTCAGTATTTAGAATCGATTGTCGCAATCAAACACTCGTATGACACAGATGCTAGTTTTAAAGAAGCGATTCGCTCTACAACACGAAATGTTTTGCTTCATGCTGGCAAGACAGAAATTACTGATGAATTGATTGATTACGGTGTGCTTTTTCTCTTACAAGAGCTTGCCTTTATTGCATATGCACCGAGTATTCTCAAAAAAGAAAAAATAGCATACGTATATCATCAAACAATGGATGTACTCAAAAAAACGCTGAGCGGTATGTATTCATTTCTAGCCAATCCTAATGTCGGATTTGTTACTGTGCAGTAAAAAATTAAAAACTCCCTCATGTGAGGGAGTTTTATAATATAAGTACTATCTCTTTCTTCGCATCAATATCACTGCAACCAAGATTACGTTGAGTACAGTGAGGGTGATGGGGAAGAGCCAGGTTTCGAGCGTATAGGATTCGAGTGCGAAGAATGCGATGAAAAATTTTAGTCCGTTTAATGCGAACGTGACCACGGTTTCTTGTTTTGGATGGAGGTACGCGTTGTGAAGGGTTGGAATAAATCCGATCGCGTATGTTGTACAGGTCAGCACGATTGCGAGGATTGGATTGTCGGTGCGAAGCCACAGGAAGAGCGTGATGAACGCGCCGGCGAGTGGAAGCCAGTCATACAGTGTGAAGTGTTCGTCGCATTTGAAAAATGAAACGAGTGCAATCGTAAAACACATGACTGCAGTAAAACCGGTAATCCAAACTCCTGATCCACCATGCGCACCACTTTGCACGGAAAATGCGATTGCTGAAAGTACACCCCAGATAAACCAAGAAATTGTTCGAGGAATTGTTCCTCGTTTGAATATGTTGAAGAAATAATCAGAATAACTGATTACTGCAATACCTATCGGTATGATTCCAAGAATTTCTTTGTACTCGTGCATCCCGTTAGAGATAGGAAATTAAAAAATTTCCGTCATGGATTAAACTGATAATTGTATTTTTTATAGATATTTTTACCGTAAAAATTATTCCAGATAGAAACAGGACCGTCTCTAACGGGATGTATGAGTGACTACGCAACAATATCTTTTCTACCAAATAATTTTCCCCCATGCCATGGAGTGCCGAGGGCGGGAAGTACGAAGAAATCAAATCCAACATAGCCCGCAATTTTCCAGGCGAGGATAATTCCAATGCTGAGGGTAAAGAGAATCGGATTTACACTGACAGTGCCCGCAAGAAGGTAGTTGAGATTCATAAAGAGTCCAAAGAATGCGGCGATACCAGTGAGAAGTCCAATGATGAGGGCTACACCGACGAGCAATTCACCCCATGCAACGAGATGTGACCAAAAAGCTGCGTGAGGAAGTACGACGTTTTGTAAAAAAGCTCCATACCAACCAGAAACATCTGGGTGTGCACCATTTATTTTTTGTAATGCACCTTGTACGAAGCCTGAAACTGCGGGGCCAGCGTTTGGACCAACCCAAACAGGGTTGTGAATCTTCTCCCAACCTGCCATAAGCCATTCGTATCCGACATACACGCGTACAATGAGCCAGAACCACGCCATTTTTGTATTAGAGAATAAAAATTTTGATACAGGAGACTCTTCGATGATGATATTTTTTGACATAGAGATAATAAATTAAGAATTAGGAATTTTTACACAAAACACCCGAATGATGAACCATATTTATTAAAAATAATTACATTTTGACCTTTACAAAAAAATATATTACCAGTGGAATGCTTCGTATGAGTATTGCAGTGTAATGCTCTAAAATTACTCAACGAAAAACAAGAGAAAAAATGAGTTATCCACTATTGCTGGTGGTTCGACGGGGGATGTATACTGTGCAAACAGTTTGAGATTTGTTCATCGATTGGAAGTATACACCCGTGCCGTTTTTTGTGCCAGATTTCTTTCTTGTTTGCGTGAGAAGTTCATTTTCGCTTATTTGTATAATCACCAATAAGCGTTTTTATCGCCCGTATCCCTATCGAATTCTATTATTAGGTCAGCTGTATAATTGTATGAGAAAAAAGAATTGGTTTGCATATACCCTTGGGCTTGCACTGTGCTTTTTTGTTCGTCTGATTCCGTTCCGTGCCCCCAATGTAGAACCAATTCTCGCCGCACAAATGCCATTTTCTCGCGTCTACGGCGCATTCTCTGGCTTTCTCTTCGGTTTTGCGAGTATCGTCTTGTTTGATTTTGTCACACAGCGCGTAGGAATCTGGACACTCATTACAGCATTTACATACGGATTTTTGGGTCTTGGTGCAAATCTCTATTTTAAAAACAAAGAAAACAGTGCTCGCTCATACGTCACCTTCGCTATCTTCGCCACACTTTTCTATGACGCAATTACCGGACTCACTGTGGGACCACTCTTTTTTCATGAATCATTCATGATTGCGCTTGTCGGACAGATACCATTTACTGCACTCCATCTTTTAGGAAATATTTCCTTCGCATACTTTATTAGTCCGAGTTTGTATCGAGTGCTCACCAGTGAAAGAGAAACAACACGTGCAATTATTAGTAACCCTCTTATCAAACTTTCATAATATTTATGGCAAAGAAAACAATCAAAAAAGCAAAAGCTTCGGTCGCAAAGAAAAGTGCAAAAGCAGTAAAAGCTTCTAAGGATGCAAAGATTACTTTGATTCAGAAGCGTGATGGAAACGTAGTTCCATTTTCTATTGAACGAATCGAGCGTGCCGTATTGAAAGCGTTTGGTGCCACAAACGAAGGAGGGGAGAAGGAAGCAAAAAGTGTTGCTGATAAAGTGGTGCATATCCTTGCGCATCACAAAGAAGAAGCAGGCAAAGGATATGTTCCACACGTTGAACGTGTACAAGACTTTGTTGAACAGGCATTGATCGCTCTTTCATTTCCTGTTACTGCCAAGGCATACATTCTCTACCGTGAAGAACGCGCTCAGAAACGAAAGGCAGGCGTGTTTGTACCTGAAAAAGTAAAGGAGCTCGTAGCACAAAGTAAAAAATATTTCCGCAATCCTTTGGCCGAGCTCGTGTACTATCGTTCGTATTCCAATTGGATGAGCGAGGAAGGCCGCCGCGAAACTTGGATTGAAACAGTCGACCGCTACATTTCATTTATGAAAGAAAATCTCGGTTCAAAACTTTCAAATGCCGAATATGCAGAAGTACGTGAAGCCATCCTCAATCATGAAGCACTTCCATCAATGCGTCTTTTGCAGTTTTCCGGAAAAGCAGCGCATCGTACAAATGTGTGTGCATACAACTGTTCATTTATTGCTCCGCAATCATTCCAGGATTTTGCTGAAATTATGTACATCTCCATGTGTGGAACTGGTGTGGGTTGGTCTGTAGAAAGTCGCAATATTCAAGCGCTTCCTCAGGTACAAATGCAAACAGGCAAAAAACTCCCAACGCATATCGTGGTGGATAGTAAGGAAGGTTGGGCAGATGCATTCTCTCTTGGAATGAAAACATGGTACGAAGGAAACAATATTGATTTCAATTTCTCGTTGCTTCGTCCAGCCGGTGCTCGTTTGAAAACAATGGGAGGAAAGAGTTCTGGTCCTGCACCACTTCAAGCACTCCTCGAGTTTACTCGTGAACGTATTCTTCGTCGACAAGGACGTCACCTTACAAACCTCGATGCGCATGACATCATCTGTAAAATCGGAGACTGTGTTGTGGCTGGAGGAGTTCGTCGTAGCGCGATGATTTCACTTTCTGATCTTGATGATGAAGCAATTCGTGATTCAAAGAAAGGACAATTTTATCTCAACGAAGGTCAGCGTTCTCTCGCAAACAATTCTGCTGTGTATGAAGCAAAGCCAAGCACGGAAGAATTTTTGGATGAATGGGTTTCTCTCGTGAAGTCCGGTTCCGGTGAGCGTGGAATCTTCAATCGTGGCGGTCTTGCAAAGACATTGCCAAAGCGCCGCCTCGATCAATTCAAAGGTGGTATCTATCCAGCATGGGGAACAAATCCATGTGGAGAAATTATTTTGCAGTCAAAACAATTTTGTAATCTTTCCGAAGTAGTGGCTCGCGCAGAAGACACAGAAGAGACACTCATGAAGAAGATTCGCATCGCAACAATTCTTGGAACATATCAATCTACACTTACATTCTTCCCATATCTTTCAAAAGAATGGAAAAAGAATTGTGACAAGGAGCGATTGCTCGGAGTTTCGATCACTGGTCAGTGGGATAGTAGTACGGCGCGAAAGGCTGATGTTCTTGTTCGACTCAAGAATGAGGCGATTAAGGTCAACAAAAAGTACGCAGAAAAATTTGGTATCACACAATCTACCTGTATTACTTGTGTGAAGCCTTCAGGAACTGCATCACAGACCGTGGATTGTTCAAGTGGAATGCACCCTCGTCATGCTCCATACTATATCCGTCGTATTCGTATTTCTGCGACAGACGCACTCTTCAAAATGCTTCGCGACCAAGGTGTGCCGTATTATCCAGAAGTTGGACAGACAATGGAAAATGCATCAACCTTTGTTCTTGAATTTCCCGTAAAAGCTCCAGATGGTGCTATCTGTAAAGATGACGTCGATGCTATCACTCAACTCGAACACTGGAAGGTAGTAAAAGAAAATTATACTGAACACAATCCTTCTGTAACCGTTTCTGTAGGAGAAGATGAGTGGATCAAGGTGGGCAACTGGGTATATGAAAACTGGGACATCGTTGGTGGACTTTCATTCTTGCCTCGCAGTAATCACGTGTATCGACTCGCTCCATATGAAGCCATTACAAAAGAAAAATACGAAGAACTTTTGAAACAAGTAAGTCACATCGATTTCTCAAAGATTGTCACGTACGAGAAAGATGATGAGACTGAAATTAAGAAGGAACTTGCTTGTGTTGCTGGTGTGTGTGAAGTGTAAAAAAGTTGAAAGTTTATAAAGTTCATAAAGTTGAAAGTCATACAAATGGAGACACTCAAAGTTTGCATTCTTCTCCCTCTTTACCAAGGGGGAGATTAAGAGGGGGTGCATTTTCTTTATACTTTCAACTTTATACTTTATACTTATTCATATGCTCTACACTCGAAAAGGCGATAGTGGTACTACAAAAACATTTGGTTGCGATCAACGAGTTTCAAAAAGCTCGGCTATTGCTGAGGCACTCGGCTCGCTCGATGAAATCAATTCATTCCTTGGACTTTTGAAACTCAAAGCTGGCAGTGCTGTGTGGTCATTGCCAAACCAAGAACTTGCTGTGGCGGAAACTGTCAATCGTATTCAACAAGATTTGTTTATCGTGCAGGCCGAACTCGCCGGTGCAGAAAAAACGATTGCTGAAGACAAGGTTAAATGGCTTGAATCCATTATTGATGGAATAGAAAAGACACTGCCTCCTATCACCACATTCTTCGTCTCTGGTGGTACAGAACTCGCCGCACTTTCCGATGTTTGTCGCACAATTGTACGCCGTGCAGAACGCCGTGTGGTGGCCGTACAAGAGGAGGGAACTCGACCAGTGGGTGAATTTACTCGCGCCTACCTCAATCGTCTCTCAAGTGTATTTTACGCCTTTGCCCGCGAGGCAAATCATGTGACAGGTATAGTCGAAGAATCACCAAAGTATCAATAAAATTTTTAGGTGATGAAAAAAATCTATTTTGTCCGACATGGTGAGAGTGAGGGAAATGCAGGTCTTATACAACAAGACCGCTCTTCTCCGTTGACTAAAAAAGGCAAGGAGCAAGTTACTTCAGTTGCTCAACGTTTTATAAAACTTCCAATAGAAATCGTTTTAAGTAGTTCAATGATTCGAGCAAAAGAAACGGCAGAAATTATTTCCGGCACAACAAATGTGTCAATTGAATTCTCTGATTTGTTTGCGGAACGTAGAAAGCCATCAATTATGTATGGAAAACGTAAAGACAATCCAGCTTCAGTAGAAGCATACAAAGATGTTGTTATAAATTTTCATCTACCCGGATTTCGTCATTCTGATGAAGAAAATTTTGATGATTTAAAAAAACGTGCCCTTAGTGCACTAGCGTATTTATCAAATCGACCTGAAGAACACATCGTTGTTGTTACACACGCTTATTTTTTGCGTATACTCATTGCCTGTGTTTTGTTTGGAGATACCCTGACTGGAGAAGAGTGTTCTCGATGTACTCAAATTTTTTATGCTGAAAATACAGGGGTTACTATTATTAGTTATGATGCAGAAAAAGAGAATCCTTGGCGAATTTGGGTTTGGAACGACCATGCGCACCTAGATTAATGAGTTTTTTATCCCCACTTGCATGATTTTAAGAGAGGTGTACACTGCGAGAGTAGTTAATAAAAAAATAGTTTGTGATTGGGGAAGTGAGGTTTGAATCCTCCACAGTGCCGCTACGGTGATACCAAGACTCTCTTGGGAAGTCCGAATGCCAATCATAAATAGTGTGTCCCGAGCAGGAAATGTAGCGCGTGTTAAGCGCTCGTCTCTACAAAGTCCCTCGGAAGGGATTTTTTTGTTGTACAAATCTCGGTTTCTCCAATATCCGTTTTCACAAGTGGCCACTTGTGAAAACGGATATTAGAAAGAAGAAAAAATATGCATAAAAAATACACAATTTTCTCAGTTATTATTTTTGTTGCGATTCTCGCAGGCTTTTTTGCTATGACAAAAAAGCCTGCGCAAACACCAGCAGTTACTCCATCTACTCCTCCTGTATCTGTTGTACAAAATATCGGAGCGACAAAAAAAGAAACTCCCGCAACGCCTCCTTCAACACAAATCACAGAGAAAGATTCTGTTGCGAAGCCAACTCTTTCAGTAAGTCCTGACACCACTACAATCAAGCTTATTGTTGGAGACGCAACAACATCTCTTTCGGCTCCAACAAACAGCTCTTTGTATCAGATGCTCAAGATTGCTCAAATGCAAGGACAAATTACATTTTCTGGAAAACAATATTCAGGACTTGGATTTTTTGTGACTGCAATCGGTGGTTTGCAAAGCGGGGGAGGAAAGAATTTGTTGTATTACATTAATGGCAAAGAGGCGTCGGTCGGCGTGTCTACCTATATTCCGCAAAACGGCGACGTTGTGGAGTGGAAATTAGAATAAAAATTTGGTCATTCCCGGCCTGACCGGGAATCCAGGCTAAATGAATTCAACCCTGGATCCTGAAACAAGTTCAGGATGACCCTAAAAATTTTATGAAAAATAAATATACAAAATTTGGAGTTGGTTTTTTGATTGCAATTGTTTTGTTTGGCGGTGCGATTGTTCGTGCAGATGATGTGACTCCACCAGCCGATACAACGCCTCCGGTCATAACACTTTTAGGTGATGCATCTGTGACACTTACTGTCGGTGGAACATTTACCGATGCCGGAGCAACAGCCACAGATGATGTTGATGGAGATATAACTTCACACATTGTTGAGACCGGAACAGTCGATGTAAACACACTAGCCACATATACGCTTACTTACAATGTGAGTGATACAGCGGGAAATCCTGCGACTCCAGTCACTCGCACTGTTGTGGTCAATCCGCTCCCAGCTCCAACTGAGACAGTCATTGTTCGCAATGGCGCAACTCTGATTTGGCAGGGAACTGTTCCGCTTGAAACTGCTGGAACAGAATCGATCAATGACAGCACTGGTACAGCTCACACCATAAACACTCGCAGTGTTCTTGCTGTGTTGCACGATGCTGAAACAACGAGCACTGCATTTTCTCTTTCCAATCTTACGTACTACGATTCATTCGGTGCATTTTATCTGAAATGTGTCACCCCAACAGGGGGAAGTGAGTTGTGTGACAATTGGCAATATGCTGTCGGAACATCTACTCCATGGACGAGTATCGACGCCACAGTTCTTTCTGGTGGAGAAACTATTGGTATTTATTTTGGCAGTCAGCATCAGGTAGAATTTGATGCAACAACGATTACTGCTGGAAATATATTGACTGCAACAGCTGAGTCGTACAATTATGCCGACAATACATGGAGTCCGCTTACTGGAGTATCAATCGGCATTACTACACCAAATCCGAGCGATTCTTGGAGTCCAATTGTTGTCTCAACAAATCCTGTTGGTACAGATGGAAAAGCAACAATCACGATTGCTGATGCTGGCACATACAACGCAGGAATTGCTGAGGATTATTATTTTCCTTCCTATACGATCACGGTAAATCCTGTCGTGACGAGTGGCGGAGGAAGCGGAGGTACACTTCCGCCGCCAACATTCAGTGTTGCGAATGCGATTGCGTATTTGCAAAGTATGCAAGCAAGCAACGGCTCTTTCGGTGGTTCAGATTTGTATACTGATTGGGCAGGAATTGCATATAGCGCGGGCGGTGTTGCCGGAAGCGCACGCGATTCACTCATTGCATATCTCTCAACACACAATACGACAAGCTCGTTGCTCACCGACAATGAACGCCGATCGATGACACTCCTTGCTCTTGGACAAAATCCATACGCATTTCATGGAACAAATTATATCGCTCCAATCGTTGCATCGTTTGATGGAACACAATTCGGCGATGCGTCATTGGTAAATGATGATATCTTTGCACTTATTCCACTTGCAAAAGCTGGATATTCTGCGAGTGATGAAATGATTACAAAGGATATTGCATTTATTATTTCAAAACAAAATGTAGATGGTTCGTGGGAAGGAAGTGCAGATCTCACTGCGGCTTCTGTGCAAGCACTTCAGCAATTTAGTGGAGTGACCGGAGTTGCGACGGCACTTACAAAGGAAAGTACGTATTTACAAGACTCACAAAATGCAACGGGTGGATGGAATAATGTTTCCACTTCGAGTTGGGTAGGGCAGGCAATGAGTGCACTCGGTGCATCGTGGACAAATAGCGGAAAGAGCATCAATGATTATTTTGCCGCACAACAAGTCTCAGATGGTGCCGTGCTTCCCGCAACTGAGACTGCACAAAATCGCATTTGGGCAACGAGTTATGCGATTCCGGCAGTGCTCGGTAAGCCATGGAGTGCAATCCTTTCATCAGTATCTCGCCCAGATACGGGAGGTTCGAGCGGAACGGGTGGAGGAGGAAAATCTACTTCTGATACATCAACACAAAATACACAGAAAAAACAAACAACTGAAACAACAGAACATACCGATTTGCAAAAAGATGTCGTTGTTGGACTACCTCAAGAAAATGAGCGAAATCAAAATATTCAAAAAAATAATCTCTTAAAAAAGAACGTAAAAACACTCGACACTCACTCAGTAAAAACAGAGCAAACTGCAACTCAGTTTCAAACAACAAATACACTAGGCGCGAGTGCGATTGGTAGTGGAGTCCATTTTTCTCTTGGCGGATCATTCAAAAAAGTGGCAACCGTTTTGGGTTCAGGTATTAAAAATGCATTCAAATTCATGTTTGGTATACTGTAAGCATGGAACAAAAACACAACCCTACACCTCTTGCTGAACTCAAAAAAATACAGCGAGCAAGAAATGCCAATGTTCTCCACAAAGAACGCTTGAGCAAACTCGACCGTTTAGCTGTTTGGATCACCGACCATATCGGCACGATGGGCTTTTTTCTGACTATTTTTACCTGGACAGTGCTTTGGCTTGGTTGGAATATTTTTGCACCGAAGCCAATGCAATTTGATCCATTTCCTGCATTTGTACTCTGGCTCTTTATCTCAAATATGATTCAGATATTTTTGATGCCACTTCTTATGATTGGTCAGAATATTCAAGGACGTCATAGCGAGGCACGAGCTGATGCCGATTTTGAAACAGATAAAAAAGCGGAAATTGAAATCGAAACAATCTTGGCTCATTTGGAAAATCAAAACGAAGTCATGATGCAGATTCTTAAGCGATTGGATGAGAAAGGAAAGTGAATGACTAATGACTAATGACTAAAAATTAACCCCTTTTTCTCTTGAGATTATTGATTTCATGAATTAATTAGACATTAGATATTAAGATTTAGAAATTGAATTCATAGTGCTATAATTAGCACTATGAATTATGATCATCCACTCTCTTGGGCAGCGCTCGTACGCATTGTTATCGTAGGTATTATTGTCATACTCGGCTGGAAGGCGCTTCCCGCGCTTCCTATTTTACTTGTCGCATTTGTTCTTGCGGCTTCATTCTATCCAATCGTAAAAAAGGTTGAAAAGAAGACACACATGCCGTTTATGTTGTGTATTTTTTTGATTCTTGTAATTCCACTCGTGCTCATACTCTTTTTTGGTTTTAGTTTTTTACCACAGCTCCTTTCTCAATTGCCTGATTTGTTTGCAAATCTGCACGTAACACTTAGTCATCTTTCTTTTGGCCCGCAATCATTACGCAATTTTGATGTGATTGCATATTTGCAGTCACATTTTGACTATTCAACCACCACCATCAACATTGCCGTTTCCATTTTTTCAGTAGTAACAACAATCGTTCTTACTTTTTATGTTCTGTATGATTTTGAACGTTTGCTCGATCTCTTTTTACGAATCATTCCTTCAGGCGAGAAACAAAATGTAAAAGAATTGTTGCAGGAAATTTCAGTAGTTATCGGAAAATATATTCGTGGTAACGTACTTATTTCAATTATTTGCGCAGTCATTATCTTTTTAGGTCTAACGATTCTCCACGTTCCATTTGCATTACCACTTGCTATCTTTACCGGAATTTTTGATTTGCTTCCACTTGTTGGTGCGACACTCGGAGCTATTCCAGCGCTTATTGTGGCACTTGGTATCTCGCCCATTACATTTGTATTCGTACTTATTCTCTATGTTGCATATCAAGAAGTAGAAAAATCTATTATTTCTCCGCTTATCTACGATAAGGCGCTCAACTTGTTTCCTTCAATCAGTTTTATTGCCGTGCTCCTCGGAGGAAGCTTGTTCGGAATTCTTGGAGCTTTCCTTGCCTTGCCAATCGCAGCGAGTCTCCCAGCAGTAATGAATTATCGTCGAAAATACAAAGAACACACAGTGAACGCGTAAGTATATGAGCTATGATTTTTTAGAAACCGCAGACGATGATGCAATGCAACAAGCCAAAAGAGATTTTGGAGATTTTGTTGTGGGGATAGAAAATCGCTTGGATCAAGCCGAAACATACGGCAAGGCAGGGGATATACGAATGCTCACTGTCTTGCTCGAGCTTCAGGATGTGCAAAGCGACTTGGAAACACTTGCCAAAAATGCACACGAAGAAATGCCGTCAAAAAATTACCATATGGAGGTAACAAAAATAATTCGAACATACATTGCAGGTATTATTGAAAAAGAATATGAATCTCTACAAAAAAGTATTTCTGAAAAAAGTGAATCTCCACAAAATATCACGAGTCGAATAAATCAGCTACTCCATATCACTTCGTTTTATCAGGAGCTGTATCCCGAGCTCGAACTTGCACACTGGGGAGAAAAAGTACGGTCGTTGGTACAATAAAAATCATATTTATTAGTTATTAAAAATAAATCTATGGAAGAAATTATCGTAGTTACAGAAAAAGAATCACAGCCAGAGGTAAAAAAACAAACAAATATTACACTCGTTCAAGCAGTTCTCTTAAACGCGGTTATTATTGCTATCGCGATTATTGTTGGAGCATGCATTGTGCACGGTTCGTTTGATTCTTGGGGAAGTGGTTCGAAGACAAACACAGAACAAAAGGTATTAGCTCCCGATATTACAAAAATAAATATGGCGGGTGCACCATTTATCGGCAATCCGAATGCAAAGGTGGCAATCGCATACTGGTCTGATTTTCAGTGTCCATACTGCAAAAAATTTGAGACTATAGTATTTCCAACTATTTTGAAAAATTATGTGGCGACTGGAAAAGTTGCCGTAGTGTTCAAAGATTATTCTTTCCTCGGACCAGATTCAGAAACGGCAGCAGTATATGCTCGTGCAGTTTGGAATGTATATCCACAACAATATTTTGCATGGAGGACGGCAATGTTTGATGCACAAGACAAAGAAAATGCCGATTTTGGCGACGAGACAAGTATCGTCAAACTCACTGAAACAATTTCCGGAATTGATACCGCAAAGGTGCAAGCCGACGTTGCTAAAAATAAAAATGCGTATATACAGTCAATTGATGCAGATAAGGCTGAGGCAGAAAAATTTGGTATTCAAGGCACTCCGTCATTTATCACTGGGACACAGCTTATTCCTGGGTACAGTGAATTTGCTACATTTGCAAAAGCACTTGATGCACAATTGAAATAATACGTTGCAAAATAAGGATACTACACCCGGCGCACCTTCGGTGCGCCGGGTGTAGTTGTATTTTTTAGGAGTGATATAATGATAAGTATGGAAAATATGGCACAAGAGCTTCCATTTGAGGAAGCGGCATTACAAAAAGAAATTCAAGCTATTCGTAAGGAAAATAAAATTCCAGATACGATAAAAGTTGAGAAAAAGGGAAATGTTTTTTATCTCACTTCATCACATGGAGAAGAAACACTCGAGGAATGGATTGAAAGAATGAGTGTGTATGAAGACTCAGATGAAAACAAGAACGAAAAATATATGAAGGGGCAATATTAATTGTGTGATTTATTAGCAGACGGTATACTAATTCTATGAATACACTCAATCATACATATGCAACTGTGCTCGGAGCAATTAATACAATCGGTTATATTCCGTTTGCAGTAATGGTTATTGTAAACATTGTATTGTATCGTTTGCATCCAGTACTTGGATTTCTTGGAACGTTGTTTTTGTTTGCTCTACTCACAGGACTTATTCACTAATTTTTTTGAAACGCCCCGATTTTACTTGAACCCAGTAGGTGATTCTACTGAATCAAAATCGGGGCGTTTCTTTTTCTGTGTGAATACGGTAGGCTATAGCATATGATTTCAATTTTGGAAAAAGAAACTGAATACGAACTTCTAGATTCCGGAGAGGGAATGAAGCTCGAACGATTTGGCGACTATGTTCTTGCACGTCCCGACCCAGAAGCATTATGGCCGAAAAAAATCACGGAAGAGGTGTGGGTAAAAGCTGATGCCACCTATACACGTCACGGTGCAAACGGCTCTTGGAAAACAACAAAAGAATTTCCAAAAAATTGGAATATTAATTTTGGAGGTTTGGTATTTGAATTGCGCCCCACATCATTTAAACATGTGGGAATTTTTCCTGAGCAGAAAATTCACTGGAATTGGCTGAGTGAAAAGCTAACACCTAACACCAAACACCAAAAACCACGCATTTTGAATTTGTTTGCCTACACTGGTGGAGCAACTCTCTCTGCGGCAAAAACTGGAGCGGAAGTAACACACGTGGATTCTTCAAAAGTAGCTATTGAATGGGCGCGCAAAAATGCCGAACTTTCTGGTCTTGCCGATGCTCCGATTCGCTGGATTGAAGATGATGTATTGAAATTTTTGCGACGCGAGGTAAAACGCGGCAATCGATATGAAGTGGTGATCATGGATCCTCCGGCATTCGGCCATGGATCGGGGAGTGAACTTTGGAAAATCGAGAGAGATTTTTACGAATTATTTTCGTTGGTTCAACAAGTGCTTTCCGAAAATCCAATTGCAGTAATTGTAAATGGATATACTGCCGGTTATTCTCCTATCACGTTGCAGAATAATGTAAAAAAACTTACTGAAACATTTGGTGGCGAAACAGATTTGGGAGAGCTTGCAATACCTGAGGAGGGAGGTGATCGACTGCTTCCTGCCGGTGTATTTGCTCGCTGGTGGAAATAGGAACTTCCCCTTCCTTTACCAAGGAATGCCCGTGGTGATTGTGTTCAATCAGGAATGAGGGGTGGTGTATTTTTCTATCATACTTCTATTTCAATATGGTATTATTGAGAGGCAGAAGTCGTAATTTGTTAATTAATTAAAAATTTTCCTATGAAAAAACATGAAATACTAATCAGTGTGATTGTTATTATTCTTTTTATTGCACTTGTCGTATATCTACAGCGTTCGCATCGTGCCATTCCTCCCACATCTGAAACAGCATCAATTACCAATCAACAAACAAACGGAACTATGGCATCTGAAACAACAACAGCAAGCGGTCTCAAAATTACAGTACTCAAAGAAGGAAGTGGAGTGGCATCGGTGAACGGAGATACAGCTTACTTAAATTACACGGGTACTTTTACTGATGGTAAGGCATTTGATTCAAATGTTGATCCAAAATTTGGACACACACAGCCACTTCCAGTAACCCTTGGTGCTCATTCGGTCATTCCTGGATGGGAAGAAGGGGTTCTTGGAATGAAGGTGGGAGAAAAGCGTCATCTCGTTATTCCCGCAAATCTTGCGTATGGAGCAAATGGATATGGTCCAATCCCGGGTGGAGCTACAATTGAGTTTGACGTCGAACTTGTTTCTATTAGTCACAAATAATCTCGTATACAAACAGATCGTTTATGACCAAAAAAATCGTTACAATTCTCGTTCTTTGTGTTGTTCTTGTTTGTATTGGCTTGGTGATTCACTCAATGCTAGTACCTTCATCAGAGCATGATAGTTCAAGAAATATCGGTGCAATTATCAATAATAAATAGGACTCACGTAAACAGCGCATTTCTGAATCAGTAGATTCACTCTTGGAGCTTGTTGAAAACCTCTTTTTGTACTCACCGTACTTCTAGTACGTTTCCGAGCAAAATAAGGTTTTCGCCTCGAACTGCATCTGTTTACAAGAGTCCTACCAAATATTTACATATGAATACATTTTTTGATCAAAAAAACGCCACACGCATGGGCAAGGTTTTATTGTTTATTGGAATTTTTGTCGCATTGTTTGCGATGATGAAAGTTCTCAATGAGATGAAGCAGTTTGATGGTGCTTCTATCGACCCGGCAAAAGTAAGTACGATTGATGTTACAGGTACGGGAGAAGCATTCGCTATCCCAAATATTGCTACAGAAAGTTTTACCGTTGAGAAAAAAGCAGCGACAATAAAAGATGCACAAGGTGTAGTCACTACAAAAATTGCTGACATTCTTTCATTCTTGAAATCTTCTGGTGTTGCTGAAAAAGATATTCAAACTACAAACTATAGTGCAAATCCAGAATATAGTTACCCAACTCCATGTTATGGACAAGTATGTCCTGCAAATTCCAGTGCACCAAAATTGCTTGGATATACAGTGTCTGAAACAATCACGGTAAAAATTCGCAACGCAGATACTGTCGGTACTATCATTGATGGACTTGGATCTCGCGGAGTAACAAATCTCTCTGGTCCAACATTTACTGTCGACGATGTGAGTGCTGTAAATGCACAAGCTCGCGCAAAGGCGATTGCAGATGCAAAAGTAAAGGCTACAGTACTTGCACATGATCTTGGTATTGAACTTGGACGAATTGTTCGCTTCTCAGAAAATACCGGCGGATCATATCCTATGATGTACACTGCAAAAGACATGGCAGTTGGCGCATCAGCACCAACAGCACAATTGCCAGCAGGGGAGAATAAGTACACATCAAACGTTACAATTACGTTTGAGATACAATAGATAAACATACTAATATTCGAATGATACAAATCTACGAATAGCTACGAATAAGAGCGGCGAGGGTAACCCCTCGCCGCTCTTTACTTTTGCACCCATCTGCGGTATTATCTACGTATCAGAAAGGCCCCCGCGGGCTTTTTAATTTAGCCATTTAATGAAGTAGAATTTATATAAATGAATGCAGTTCGAGGCGCGAGCGAGGCTTGTGACTAAGGTGTAGTAATCCTACTCCGCGGGAGCAAACGAGCGATGCAACAAAGAAATGCGTCATTTATGGAAATTATAAAATTATATGAGTATTACATCATACGTTAAAGAGACACGCGAAGAATTCAAGCATGTAAACTGGCCAAATCGTAAACAGGCCATTGTGTATACTATTTCCGTTATCGTTATATCTGTCGCCGTAGCATATCTCCTTGGAGCATTTGATAGTCTTTTCCAGTTTGGACTCGGTAAACTTTTGGGCTTTTAAGAGAAATTAATGAACGAAGTGAGTATAATTTCCTTACCCTGTTAAATCTTTTGTTTACAAAAGAAAATTCACAGGACTGATTATTGGGTAATGGAGTACATTCTGAAATTAGTAAATAGTATAGAAATATTTTTATTATCAAGTGAATTTTATTTAACAGGGTGGCGATTTTCAAAGTCGCTTCACTCCTAAGAAAATCAGCCATGTCAAAACAAGAAATCACACCAGAACGCAGTTGGTACGCGATTCACACATATGCAGGATATGAGAACGCAGTGTTGCGAAATCTCAAACAGCGTATTGAGTCTCTTGGTATGCAAGACAAAATCTTCAATGTTGTTGTTCCTATGGAAAAGAAGATCAAGATCAAAGCAGGGAAGCGTGTTGAATCTGAGGAACGAGTATATCCAGGATATGTTCTTGTTGATATGATCGTGACTGATGACTCTTGGTATGTTGTGCGCAACACTCCACGCGTAACTGGTTTCGTTGGTGCTGGTGTAAACCCAGTTCCACTCAACAAAGATGAAGTAGCTGCACTCTTTAAGACGATGGACAACACCGAAAGTGCAAAGCATACTATCGATCTTTCTGTGGGCGATCTTGTCACTATCGCCGATGGACCATTCAAGGAACTCGAAGGTAAGGTGAACGAAGTTGATCATGATCGAGGCAAAGTTCGCGTTCTCGTAGCAATGTTCGGCCGCGAAACTCCAGTGGAACTCGATTTCCTTCAAGTGAAGAAGATGTAATTAGATAAGAAAAAAGGCTTCTCATTAGAGAAGCCTTTTTGTTACGATGCCAAATAAATCATACATATTGCAAATAGAATAAAAAAACTTCCTAATGCAATAATCAAACTACCCCCCAAAACGTTGGATTTGAATTTTTCTGCTGTTTTTTTTACGTAACCCCCTAAAACAAAGAAAAAAATGGCTCCGATAAGGATTATTCCCAACATCCAATGCCTCATGGACAAAACCTCTTCAGGCGTTGCTGTGAAAGGGATACCGCTTTTGGGTAATCTGCTATAGACCATACCTATCGGCAGAGGCATTGTCAGATACCCGTATATGTATACAACAAGTGATATAACAAAACCTATCAATGTGTACTTGTTAAGTAGCTTTTTCATAATCTAGTTATTTTATTTATATTATACACCTTTTATATTTATTTGTCAATATACAACAAAAGCCTTGATTTAAAGACACATATCTGGTACAGTATTAAAACTGTTTTGGTTTTAGGCTTCTACTTAAACCTTACAGCTTACACCTTAAACCTTTAAAAAAATGGCAAAGAAAATAACCAAAAAAGTAAAGGTGCAAATTCCCGCAGGGAAGGCGACACCAGCTCCACCACTTGGACCCGCACTCGGTCAGGCTGGAGTAAACATCGGAGATTTCGTAACAAAATTCAACGCAGCAACTTCTAAGATGATGGGTGACACCGTTGGTGTTATCATCACTGTCTACGAAGATCGCAGTTATGATTTTGTTATCAAAACTCCTCCAGTAGCCGGACTTCTCTTTAAAGCTGCAGGTATTTCGAAAGGATCAGGGAAGCCAAACACTTCAAAAGCTGGTTCAATCACAAAAGCTCAGCTCAAAGAAATTGCAGAAAAGAAACTCCCAGATCTCAATGCGAAAGACATTGAAGGTGCGATGAAAATCGTTGCCGGAAGTGCTCGACAAGCAGGAATTGAAATCAAAGGCTAGGGTCTCAAAACGCAAATCTTGTATCTCGAATCTCAAACACAAAAGCCACCTAATGGTGGCTTTTGTGTTGGTAATAAAAAAGGACAACCAATCGGTCATCCTGGAAAAATGATGTGCACTGAGTTGTAAAAAGGATTTGGGCAAAGCTGTATAGTTGTTGAAGAAACAAATTGATTTCTGACATCGAAGACTGGTATCTGAATAAAAAAATCATGCAGATATTCATTGAATTCAGTCTTAGAATTTAAGCTTCCAGTTTCTGTCCAATTTTCAGCAAAAAGCGATTCCGGTATACATGAAAGATTGCATTTGTGTTCGCTGTCATATCTTTCCGCAACAAGATTTCCTGCTTTTAATTCATCTATATCATGCCACTCCAAAAGTAATTTTAGTACTTTGTTATCAGATGCTATTTTCATAAGAGGTATTTTTGCTTATTATGCGTTTTAACGAACAAAAGTCAATAAATCTCTCGAAAGAGTGGTTTTTTGTTTGTTTCGGTGTAGTATGGAAATGAATATCTGGGTTACGCCATATCCTTGGTTCTCACAAGGGGAGTTAATTCTTGGGGATGCTGAAAGTTCCTTTTTTGTATCGGTTAAAACTCAAAAAGGTTTTTGTCTAAGGAGCCCGTTAGACGATTTTGTAAAAAAGACGCTTTTTAACTGTTCGCTTTTTTATTTAGGGTACTGAACTCTATTTCTTTTTAGCGTCACCGTGCTAAATTACAAAAGAAAAATGAGTGAAGCAGATATTTAACAGTCACAATTTGTGACTGTTTTTTAAAATGAATTCTTCCACATCATTGATTCTTTTGGAAGCGCTTCTTGCTGGCTGTATTTTGCGTTTACTTTTTTGCTGTATACACGTTCCACTTCACCTTCTACTTTGTAGTAGATGAGTTGTCCTACTGGCATGCCGGCATAAATGCGAACGGGGATAGTGCATGAGAGTTCGAGTGTCCAGAATCCGCAGAATCCAACGTCACCTTTTCCAGCAGTGGCATGAATATCGATACCAAGACGTCCGGTAGAAGATTTTCCTTCAAGAAAGGGAACATGCTTGTGTGTTTCTGTGTATTCGAGTGTTGAACCGAGGTAGAGCTGTCCTGGCTGAAGTACGTAGCCTTCTTCAGGGATTTCGAAGTGACGGATTTGGTTGTGCTTCTTTGCATCAATCATTCCATCGGTATATTGAGCGAGGTGTTTTGAGATATGCACGTCGTACGAATTGCCGCCCATATTTTTAGGGTCAAAAGGAGTAATAACGATTTCGCTCTTTTCGATGCATTCGAGAATTTTTGTGTCAGATAAAATCATATAATTTGGTTGTGCTGAAAGTTTCGCATATTCAATGCGTTTGTCAATTTTTTTGATGGTGAAAAAGTAATTATATATTTTCCAAGCATTCTTGTCCGTACGGACAAGAATGCTTGATGAAATGTGTATTTCAAGCTAAACAGAAGTAAAAAATTTTACAGAATCCTTTATTCCAAGCTTTTGAATGCGACTGAGGCATTCTTTTGGGAGTGGTCCGGGTCCTTTCCAGAGACTTCGCTGGAGCATTGTATAGCCAAAGATTTTTAATTGATTCCGTAACCATCTGCGTGCATGTCGTTTTGTTTCTGGAATATCAAATGAGACAATTATATTTTTTGGACTTTCTTTTGTAAAAGGTGAAGAAATATATTCAAGAGGTGAGTATGGTTTTTTGTAGATTTTTCCTTTTTCTGTCAGAAACCACCCTTTGTTATTTTGGTTAATTAATTGTTTCTTTTTTAATCTGCTTAATTCTGCATATACACTTCCAGTTTTATATCTTTTAATTCTTTTTTCTCGAAGTATTCTATGAAAAACTCGAGTACTTCGAGCGCTACTAAGAAATGCAATTATATAATCACCGAGAGTGTTTCCGTCTTCCATGTATATAGTATATATCTGTACATTCCTATTCTCAAGCAATTTTGTCCATACGGACAAGATTGCTTGAAAGGTATTAATACAAGATATCTATATTATCCACGAAAATGGTTAATCGCTTGTTGTGACATTTTGGCGATGGGCGAGGGGAGGTTTGCAAAAGTAAACCAACCAATCTCTGCGCATTTTTCCGGTTCTTGAATTGTTGGTGTGCCAGAAATTATTTTTAAATAAAAAATATTGGTCAGCCAGTGCTGTTTTTCTTGCGGAACAATATAATCGTATGAAGGAAGTTGTTTTACAATACTCGTTTCAATTCTGAGCTCTTCATGGATTTCTCGCACCACAGTAGTTTCAAGTGTCTCGCCAAAATCAACCTTGCCTCCGGGAAGAGCCCAAGCACCAGGCTCAGTGGAAACATGTGCTCCGCGCTTCATCATCAAAAATTCATTCTTCTCGTTGAAGATGAATGCACCAACACCTACACCAATATAATCTATGCCTGGTTTCATTTTGTATATGTAATAAACGAATACGCGTACTGATTTTTTTCATCAGCTACATGGTTTTCTTTTGATTTCTCTTTCCAGCTCGATTCTATTTCCGGGAAAAAAGTATCAGCGGGAAGTGTTGCGTGTACTTGAGTGATATAGAGTTTGCTTGCTCGGGAAATACTTTCTTTGTAAAGTTCGCCACCACCAATAATAAAGACCTCTGTTTCTTCTTGTTTTTCTTCAAAATGTTTTCCCTGCTCAAGTGCGGCAAGACGAAGTGCTTCATCAAGTGAATGTACAATAGCAACGCCAGGAGTGAAGTAATTTTTGTCGCGCGTTATCACAATATTTTCTCGGTCGGGGAGTGGTTTGCCGATAGATTCAAATGTTTTACGCCCCATGATAACAGTGTGTCCGCGAGTGATATCACGAAAATGCTTCATGTCGGCTGGAAGTTGCCAAAGAAGTTGATTGTCTTTGCCGAGTTCATTTTTTTCACCAATAGCTGCGATGAGCGAGATAATCATAGGTGTACTATAGCAAAATTGGTTAAATAAAAAATACTGCGACAACACAGAGTGTTGTCGCTTCGCTGTTTATACTGCGATAGGTGCCTTGATTGCAGGATGTGGATCATAGCCAATCAATTCAAAATCTTCAATAGTGAAATCCTCCACATTTTTCTTTTCCGGATTCATTTTGAGTGTTGGAAGTGGGCGAATTTCATTGCGTCGCGCGAGCTGTGTTTTTGCTTGCTCAAGATGATTGAGATATAAATGCACATCACCTCCGGTCCACACAAATTCTCCAACGGCGAGTCCACAAACTTGCGCGATGATGTGTACGAGGAGGGCATATGAGGCAATGTTGAATGGCACACCAAGAAATGTGTCGCAACTGCGCTGATACAACTGGCAGGAAAGTTTTCCATCGGCGACATAGAATTGGAAGAGACAGTGACATGGAGGAAGCCCTGCCTTTGCCATTTCTGCAATATCGCCCACGTTCCAAGCAGAGACAATCATTCGACGTGAGTCTGGCGTCTTTTTAATTTGCTCAATAACTTCGGCAAGTTGATCAATATGTCGTCCGCCTTCAGCTGGCCATGAACGCCATTGATATCCATAGATGGGTCCAAGGTTTCCATACTCTTTTGCAAACGCTTCATCTGTTTTTATTTTTTCAATAAATTCTGCGAGACCTTTTGACCATTCCTCGCTGTCACTTTTTGGTACAGGAATGTTGTTTCGTGTTAAATATGCTTTGTATGGCCATTCATCCCAAATGTGTACGTTGTTGTCGGCAAGATATTTTAGATTTGTATCGCCACGAAGAAACCAAAGCAATTCATGGACGATCGCTTTGAAGGGAACTTTCTTTGTAGTGAGAAGAGGAAAGCCGTCTTGTAAATTGAAACGCATTTGATAGCCCAGAACACTTTTTGTGCCGGTACCAGTACGATCGGTTTTTACATTTCCATTTTGTAATAAGTGCTCGAGCAGGTCGAGGTATGATTCGTCAACATGTTTTCCTAACATGTTATCAGTATACTCGTTTTGCATAATTTTTAATATTAAATTGGTTAAGAATGATATTTCTGTTACAGATTACCTTTTAACAGAGCGTTTGCAAAGTAAAATGGGGATTTGACATATCATTATAAAAGTGCTATTCTTATGGCATCATTCTCACTAAGGACTAAACGAAGTTCTATTTTAATTTTAAGGGAGTGACGATTGTGGAATTCGCCTAGACTACTTTGTCGTTGGTTGATCCATGACACACAAGTAATCTATATGCACACAGGTCATTCTGCGCGTCCCCAGGGCGCGAAACCTGCCCGTACGGGTGGGCGCTCATTCGGTTCATCACCAGTATCACGTTCTGGCTCAGGCTTTCGTTATACCGGTCCATCACATTCTGCTCCTCGTCCTGCGAGTAGTGGTTCTTCTGCAAAGCCAGCATTTAAATCTGGTGGTTTTCGTGGACCCGCTCCAGTAGGAGGCTCACGTTTCGGTGGAGCAAAAAAGGGTAGTGGTTTCGGAGGAGGTCGTCGTAGTACAAGCTTTGCTCGCAATCGCTCTGGTGGTGGCGGTGGAGGCAATCGCTTCGCGCAACGCATCGACTTTGCCAAGTTTGTAAAAAAAGCAGAGAAAGTCGAAGAAAAGAAATATATTCCAAAGCATGCATTTGCTGATTTTCCATTTGGCGAACAGCTTCAAAAAAATATTGCAAAGAAAGGATTTATATATCCAACACCAATTCAAGATCAATCAATCATGACTGTGCTCGAAGGTCGTGACTTCTTCGGACTTGCAAACACTGGTACTGGAAAAACAGGCGCCTTTATTCTTCCGCTCATCGATCGTGTGAGTCGTGATAAAACACAAAAGGTTCTTATCCTTGCTCCTACACGCGAACTCGCTCAGCAAATTCAAGAAGAGTTCCGTACACTCTCTGGTTGGTTGCAGATTTTCTCCGCATCAGTTGTGGGAGGAATGCCAGTACATCGCCAGATTTCTGAAATCAAACGCGGAGTACATTTTGTTATCGGAACTCCAGGACGTGTTACAGATCTTATTAAACAGAAAGTACTTGATCTCTCAACATACAGCACTGTTGTACTCGATGAGGCAGACCGAATGCTTGATATGGGATTCCGTGATGATATGACATTTATCTTGGGTAAATGTTCAGCCAAGCGCCAAACACTTTTCTTCTCCGCAACGCTTTCACCTGAAATCAAAAAGATGACAGAAATGTATTTGAAGAATCCACTCTTTGTTTCTGTGGTAACAGGAAACACATCAAAGAATGTTGACCAGGATGTTATTCGTGCAAACAAAGATGACAAACTCGACAAGCTTCATGATGTGCTTATCAAGGAAGGTTCAAACAAAGTGCTCATCTTCCGCGAAACAAAGCGCAGTGTGGACCAGCTCGAAACTGAACTCAAAACTCGTGGATTTAAAGTAGGTGCGATTCATGGAGACAAGCGTAACCGTGAACGCATGCGCACACTTGATGCATTTAAAATGAATCAAATCAGTATTCTTATTGCGACCGACGTAGCTGCTCGTGGACTCGACATTCCAAATGTTACTCACGTAATCAACTACGATATTCCAAATGATTACGATACATATGTGCACCGCATCGGCCGAACAGGAAGAGCAGATAAGAAAGGTATAGCTTTGACATTCATTCCTGCGTAATAAATCTTACATACGACGCATTTCTTTGTTGTTTCGCTCGTTTGCTCCCGCGGAGTAGGATTACTACACCTTGGTCGCAAGCCTCGCTCGCGCCTCGAACTGCATTCGTCTGTAAAATTTATTAATAAATCTTACATTTTGCAAAACACCCCGGCGCCCTTTACAGGGCGCCGGGGTGTTGCATTATATATCTTTCGGGTGTAATATCTAAACAAATTTTTTTCACAACATATATTCACTTCAAAAGCTTTGATTTATGCAAAGAGTATTTCTTGTACTTACAGGTACATCAGTAAGAAGGATTGCAGCATTACTGAATCCAAAATTGAATGGGATAAAATCCATCTTTTCTTCAGACGAAGACATTGCCAGGGAAGGCATAACCGCTAGTGCGACAGCGGATGGCATAATTGATTTTATGCATATAAAACCGTCAGAGTATTTAACGACTGCTGATCTTTGTTCTGTCGAAAGCGCAGGAACACTTATTTTAACTTCAGCAACCCCAGAAAACTTTGTAGAAAACCTCATTATTGTTGTTAATGAAGATTGTCATAAGGCTTTACCTGGGTATCTTCAGGGAATAACAGGTTTTAAAAATCTAAGTGAAGAAAAATGTTTGAGTAATCATCCTGACCACATCGTAATAATTGATTTTCACAAGAAAACGATCGACTACCTTGGCGCCGGGAAAAAAGTTGCAGAAAAAAATCCGACAGCCACAATCAACGGCGAAGTCACAGCAAACGATATTGTGACAGAGCCGGTGCCGGCAACGTGTTAAAAAGAGTGTGTTTTTATATATAAAAGCCGTTCCAATAGGAACGGCTTTTTTTATTACCCGCTCGGTGCTAGAATCACGCTATGAATACACATCTCGATAATAAAGTGTTTGATGCGATTGCCGGAGAGGCCAAGCGACAAGCGGAGGGTCTCGAGCTCATTCCTTCTGAAAATTATGTTTCAAAAAATGTGCTTCTTGCCAATGGTTCTATTCTCACCAATAAATATTCCGAAGGGTATCCAGGTCGTCGTTATTACGGCGGGCAAGAATTTACTGACAAAATAGAAACACTCGCCATCGAACGCGTCTGCCAGCTTTTCAATTGTAAATTTGCCAATGTGCAACCACATTCAGGTGCGCCAGCAAACCTCGCGGTCTACTCAGCACTGCTTGAACCAGGCGATACTATTCTTGGAATGGATCTTTCTCACGGCGGACATCTTACGCACGGTCATCCAATGACACTCCCAGCAAAGATATACAAATTTGTTACCTACAAAATGAAAGATCCTGAAACAGGGGAGATCGATTATGACAATCTTCGCGCGATGGCACTCGAACACAAACCGAAAATAATTCTTGCGGGATTTTCTGCATACTCACGATCACTCGATTACAAAAAATTTGTAGAGATTGCAAAGGAAGTGGGTGCAATCACTGTCGCCGATATGGCGCACATTGCTGGACTCATTGCGGGCAAAGCATTGCGCAATCCATTCGACGATGGTTTCGATGTGATTACGAGTACTACACACAAAACACTCCGTGGTCCGCGTGGAGGAATTATTCTTACACGCGAGAGTGAAGAGATTGCAAAGAAAATAGACAAGGCAATTTTCCCAGGAATTCAAGGTGGTCCACACATGCATACTATCGCAGCAAAAGCTGTGGCATTCGGTGAAGCCATGACACCTGCATATCAAGAATACTGTCAGCAAGTTTTGAAAAATGCGAAAGCAATGGAAGCAGTTTTTCATCGTGAAAAAATTCGCATGATTGGTGGCGGTACTGACAATCATCTTATTCTCGCCGATGTGTTTGGCTCACTTGGCGTGACAGGCAAAGAAGCACAGACCGTGCTTGATGAAGTGGGAATTACACTCAACATGAATTCGATTGCAGGGGACACTCGTAAACCGCTTGATCCGTCAGGAATTCGTTTTGGCACACCAGCAATCACGACGCGTGGATTTAAGGAGGCAGATTGTGCTCGCGTTGCCGAATTGCTCATTGAAACTTTGCGCAATAAAGCTAATTCGCTGAAAGCGAACGCTCGACCCGACGAGGACGGGTTTAGAGATGACGAAGCAAAGAAAAAAATAATCAAAGCAGAAATTCAAGCACTCGCAGAACAATTTCCAATACCAGAGAGTTTTGTATAATTAATTTATAAAAATATGGAAAACCAAGAAAAAACATATCAGTCAAACCTAAAAGAAAAATATGCTTCGAAATTGGACTCAAATTCGTTTATTAGGGTAGGAGATTTTGCGAATCAGGAATTGGGGAGACAGGCAAAAAATATCGCGAGTTTGCTTGATGGAGAAGAAGGAATGTCTCCGGATTATAATTTTGGCGAAGGTTTGAGATATACGGGTAAGTCCGGCAACTATACTGATATGAAAATCCATATTGATGATCTTCCAGAATTTATTGCTCGGGTAAAAAAGCATTATTATTGAGAATAAACTCTTGACATAGGTGATACACTTTTGATACACTCAAATATATGGCTACAATAAAAAAACGTATCAATATAACACTTTCAGCAGATATGGAAACGGCTATTACCCAGATAGCCAAACGTGATCGAGTACCTGAGGCGACCAAAGCCGCTGAACTTATTGAAAAGGCACTGATGATTGAGGAAGATGTAATTTGGGATCGTCTCGCCGAAGCTCGGCTTAAAAATACAAAGAAATGGCTTACCCATAAGCAAGTATGGGGATAATATATGTTTCGGATACAATATCATGACAAAATTCCGAATGATGTATCTCGACTCAGGACTATCGAGCGTAAAAGAGCGCAACGAGCTATTGAAGAAAAACTCATGATTGATCCGGTTATGTTTAGTAAGCCTCTTTCGAGTTCACTTCGAGGTTTTCGAAGTCATAGGATTGGAGATCATAGAATTGTATTTTTGATACGAAAAAAAGAAATTTTTATCGTAATAATTGCACACCACTCTATTGTGTATTCGCTTGCTGAAAAAAGAATATAAACCATGAAAATATTTTTCTCACACAGAATGTTACGGAACGAACAATCTACTCACCTATATGAGGAGATTGTTTCGCTGCTTGCTGAATATGGCGAAGTGTTGACTGAAACAACGAATGAAGGAATTGAACTAGGATACATATATGAACGCGATACCGACTGGGTGCGTGAGGCAGATGTTGTGGTTGCTGAAGTAACTACTCCAAGCCTTGGGGTAGGGTACGAGATTGGGCTTGCCGAATCACTCGAAAAGCGCATTCTCTGCATTTATCGAGAACAGGAAGACCGACAGCTTTCGGCAATGATTGCAGGCAATCGACATCTTTCTATTGCTGAATACGAATCGGTGGACGATATCGAGGCAATATTCAAGGATTTCTTTTAATCCTTTTTCTTTTTTGGGTCATCCTGAATTTATTTCAGGATCTACTTTTTTGTATTAGTTTTTCGTGGATTCCGGATCATGCTCCAAGAGTCATTCTGCTGAATGAAGTTCGGAATGACAATACGGGGAATAACATGCTAAAGTGACAGAATGAAATCAAAAGGAAAACTCATCGTTGTCGATGGTACCGACGGCTCAGGAAAGGCGACGCAGGTAGCTCTACTTGCAAGTCGCTTGAAAAAAGAAGGACACACGGTAAAGACCGTGGATTTTCCTGAATACGAACGCAATTTTTTCGGCAAATTTATTGGCGAGTGTCTTACCGACGAGAAATATAATTTTAAAGATACCCATCCAAAAATTATTTCCGCACTCTATGCCGCTGATCGATGGGAATCAAAACAAGAAATAAGTGATTGGCTTGAAAAAGGATATATCGTCATTGCCAATCGATATGTTTCCGCAAATCAGATTCACCAAGGCGGAAAAGTTCATTCGGAAAAAGAACGAAAAGATTTTCTTTCTTGGCTCGACACAATGGAATATTCCGTATTCAAGATTCCTCGACCGAGTGTGGTGATATATCTCAGTCTTCCAATCTCAATTGTGAACAAACTCATCGCCGTACGCGATAGTAAACAAGACCGTGCATACAAAGGAAAGAAGAAAGATGTGCACGAGAGCGATCCGAAGCATCTCGAAGATGCACGCAAGAGTGCGCTCAAACTTGTGAAAGAATTGAACAACTTTGTACAGATAGATTGTGCTCCAAAGAAAGAAATGCTTTCGCGTGAAGAAATTCACGAACACGTTTATTCTGCAGTTAAGAAAATTGTAAAAAAATGATTGATGTTGAAATCAAAGGTCCCGTTGCAAAAAAAGAATATGAAAAATTAAAAAAGACTCTCGAGACGGCGGGAGAGAATATTTTTATCGAGGAGCAAGTAATTGTTTCGTACACTGACCGCGGATTCAACAATCGCGCTGTTCGTCTTGAACACAAGAATGACAAAGTAGTGCTATTTGTTGAGACAGGGAAGATTGGCGAGCGTAAAGAAATTGTTGTTCCACTCGCGCGAGAATCTTTTTCTGCCGGTATTGCCATGCTCGCCGAGCTTGGGTATAAGAAGGCGACGGTTTCAAACCAGGAAGTTTTTTCTGCTGAATACGGCGGAGCACTTTTTTCACTCTTCGATCCAGATGAAGAAACATTTTATTACGAAGCATCAATTTCTGCAGGAAGCCCCGATCAGGTAAAAGAGGCAAAGAAAAAATTGGAAAAGCTCGCACGCAATTTTAAACTTCCTATGTGGAGCCCGCTCGACATGCTCGAATTCAATCGAAAATTAAGCGAAAAAATGAATTTCAAGTATGATTATGATGTGGATGGTGCAGAGTATTTTAGGAACAGATTTATGATATAAGATTTAAGAATCAAGAAAATATGTGTATAGCACTTTACGACAGCTGTCGTAAAGTGCTATACGAAAAATGCATGAAAATCAAAGTTAAAAAATTGAAAGATGGTGCAAAATTGCCCAAGTATCACATGCCAGGGGATGTGGGTATGGATATGTATGCAATGGAGACCGTGACTATTCCACCGATGGGACACGTACGTTTGTGGCATGGCTTCGCACTTGAATTCGATGCTGGTTTTGCGGCTATTGTGAAAGACAAATCAAGTATCTCGAAGGCAGGATTGCATACAATGGGAGGAGTTTTTGATGCCGGGTATCGAGGTGAATACAATACACATCTCGTAAATCTGGGAAGCGAGCCATATACCGTAGAAGCTGGAGATAAGGTGGCTCAGCTTATTATCTACCCAGTCGTCATTGCAGATCTTGAAGAAACTGATACATTGAGTGAGTCGGAGCGAGGAGACAAAGGCTTCGGCTCGACAGGAAAGAAATAACATTTTGTGTCATCCTGAACTTGTTTCAGGATCTAGTATCAAACTCGTGGATGCTGAAATAAATTCAGCATGACACAATACGTAATACAAAAATATAAATGAAATCGAAACTCGAAAAAATAATTAAAGAATCACTCAAAAATCTTGGCATCGAAGCTGAGACTATTGTGCTTGAACATCCAGCTGAAATCGCCAATGGTGATTATTCTACGAGTGCTGCTTTGTCGCATGCGAAAGTGATGCAATCAAATCCTCGCGCGCTCGCAGAAAAGATTGTTGCTGAAATTGAAAAAAATAAGCCGGCCGAAATTGAAAAGATTGAAATCGCCGGACCCGGATTTATCAACTTCTATCTTTCAAAAGATTTTTTTGCGTCACAAATACAAGCAATCGACTCAAACAACAATTGGGGAAGCAATGCATTATCTGCCGGCAAAAAAGTGATGGTGGAATACACCGACCCAAATCCATTCAAGCCATTTCATATT
Organism: Candidatus Nomurabacteria bacterium; assembly: GCA_023267275.1. Classification (GTDB taxonomy): domain Bacteria; phylum Patescibacteriota; class Minisyncoccia; order Phycocordibacterales; family UBA9973; genus CAITQP01. The sequence continues at coordinate 57,319 of JAHFNO010000005.1, forward strand.
GGTCATTTGATGACAAATGCAATCGGCGAATCCGTTGCGCGTATTTTTGAATACTCAGGCGCAGAAGTTGTTCGTGCAAACTATCAAGGTGATGTGGGTTTGCATGTGGCAAAGGCTATCTGGGCAATGCTCAAAAATGGAAAAGGGGATACAACTCTTTCTGTAGAGACACAGGCTGAATATATTGGAAAGTGTTATACCGAAGCATCGGAAGCATACGAAAATGACGAAAATGCAAAAGCAGAAATCGATGCAATCAATAAAAAAGTATATGAACGCAGTGATAGAGATATAAATGTCATCTATGATTGGGGTAGAGCAGTCACACTCGAAGCCTTTGAAACTATTTATAAAACACTCGGTACTAAATTCAATCCAAACTGCTATTTCTTTGAGAGTGTCATGGCGCCAATTGGCAAAAAGATTGTTGAAGAAAATATTGGCAAAGTATTTACTGAATCCGACGGAGCGATTGTGTTTAAAGCTGAAGAGCTTGATCCGAAATTGCACACTCGCGTATTTATTACCAAGCAAGGATTGCCAACATATGAGACTAAAGAGATTGGTCTTACGGTAACAAAGTTTACTCAGGAAAATCCTGATACTTCTATTGTGGTGACAGCTATTGAACAGGGTCCATACATGGAAGTAGTACAAAAAGCACTTTCACTTATTCATCCCGAATACGAATCTCGAATGAAGCATGTCACCCACGGCATGATGCGTTTTGCTTCTGGAAAAATGAGTTCACGAAAAGGTAATGTCATTACTGGTGAATCGCTTCTCTCTGATGCGTATGCTTTGGTATACGAAAGACTTGCCGAACGCGAACTCAACGACGAACAAAAGAAAGTTATCGCACGAGAAATCGGCGTGGCTTCTATCAAGTATGCCATTTTGAAACAAGCACTCGGCGGAAATATTATTTACGATCAAGAAAAATCAGTTTCGTTTGAAGGTGATTCCGGTCCATACTTGCAGTACACGGCAGTGCGAGCGCAGTCAGTACTTGAAAAAGCAAAAGCATTTGGACTTTCAACTTTCAACTTTACACTTTCGACTTCTTTCGAGACTACAGGTCTCGAAAGGTATTTGTACCGATTCCCAGAGGTTGTTGAACATGCACATGAAAAATTGGAACCACATCATATTGCGCAATATCTTTTGGAACTTGCCTCGGCATTTAATTCTTTTTACACAATGGGAAAAATTGTTGATGGAAGCGACACAACTTCACCATACAAACTCGCCCTCACTGAAGCATTTGTAAAAACAATGAAAAATGGTTTGTATTTGCTTGGTATTGAAGTGCCAAACAAGATGTAACCTAGCAAGGTTACTCTTGGAGTATAAATTTAGCAAAATCACCTACTGGGTAGCCATCTTGTAGGTTTTTGCTGTTTGGTTTTAGGTTTTAGGAAATACAAAAAACCGGCCTCCATGGAAGACCGGTTAATAAAATGAAAGGCAAATCACGCACAATGCCGCGGCGCTAATGTGCGATTGGTGATTTACACTTCCGCGCGTACGATACGATGTTTTTTGCGATAAAAGCAGCCGTTCGCTCCGCCTTTAAGGAATTAAAGCATCTTGCTTAACATATTAATCACTCTCGTTTGAAAGTCAATCCTTGATAAATAAAAAATGGGTAAATAAAAAACCGGCTCTTTTGGAACCGGTAAGATGCATAAGGTGGGAATAAAAAAGAAGAATTATGGAAACTTAAAAAATGGTTGCTGAGAGCATCTTTGGTACAAGGATATTCCTTAATTATTCATCCGTCAAACGCTTTACATAAAATGATAATTTAGTATTATAAACGCAGAAGCGATGAAGGGGCCCCGTCCGAGTAATCTGGGCAGGCATCACCCCTTCGCCCGCCTCACTTTGTGAGTCAGGCAAGCTTTGGGAAGAAATGTTTGACGATAACCTTAAACTTATCAGTCGGGCACGTAGAGCCCTGTAAATAAGGTGATTTGTATTTTTGAATTTTCTTCCCCTCCTTGACGAGGAGGGGATAAAGGGGAGGTGATTTGAATTCATAGTCACCCCTCCTCAATCCTCCCCTCAATAAGGGGAGGAAGAATACAAATACAAACACGAAACAAGGTGGTACCACGATTTCTTGTATAAAAAAGAAACCCGTCCTTGCAACTATGACTTAACTTGTCGTAGTGCGAGGACGGGATTTTTAATTATTTCACTGGAGAATTTTTGATAATTATTTTATAAAACAAAATAAATATCGGAGTTGTTAATACGCAAGCAAGCAAAAATTTATTGTTACCACTTATGTTGAGTGTGTTAACAAAAGGTGCAAGCCATTTAATTTCAATAAATACAAGTAATAATAAACTGAGTCGCATAAAAATAAGTTTTCTTCACATTATCATAAATAAAGTATTTGTCAAATATGGAAAACACAGAACAAAAAAAATCAGCATCGGCAGAACGTGAAGAAAAAGTTCTTTCTTTTTGGAAGGAGAACAATGTTTTCGAGGAATCGCTCAAGAAAGAATCACCGAAAGGCGAGTTCGTGTTTTTTGAAGGTCCGCCAACAGCAAACGGAAAACCCGGCATTCACCATCTTGAAGCGCGCGCATTCAAGGATGCAATTCCTCGTTACAAAACCATGCAGGGATTTCATGTTCGCCGAAAAGGGGGGTGGGATACACACGGACTTCCTGTGGAGCTTCAAGTAGAAAAAGCACTCGGACTCAATTCGAAAAAGGCGATTGAGGAATATGGTATTGAAAAATTCAACGAACAGTGTAAAGAATCTGTCTGGCAATATCTTTCCGTTTGGGAAAAATTCACCGACCGTATCGGATATTGGGTGGATCAAAAAAATCCGTACGTAACCTATCACAACGATTATATTGAATCTGTTTGGAACGTACTCAAAAAAGTAAATGATCAAGGTCTTGTATACAAAGACTATCGCATTGTGCCGTGGTGCCCGCGTTGTGGAACTGCGCTTTCTTCACACGAGCTTGCTCAGGGATATCAGGACGACCGTGACTTGTCGGTCACGGCCAAGTTTAAAGTCATAAAGTCGAAAGTCGAAAGTCCGGAAAATACATACATTCTCGCTTGGACTACTACGCCGTGGACACTGCCGGGGAATGTCGCGCTTGCAGTGAATAGCAGTATACAGTATGCGGTATACAGTATTCAGTATGAAAATGGAAACAAAGAAAATCTTATTCTTGCAAAAGATCTTGCTGAAAAAGTTCTTGTCGGACAAAAATATGAAGTTGTAAAAGAAATATCGGGCGAAGAATTGGTTGGTATTGAATACGAGCCTTTGTATCCATTTCTTTCTAAACTCCTAGAGCCTAATAAACTAGCGCCTGCATTTAAGGTATATGCTGCAGATTTTGTAACCACGACAGATGGAACCGGAGTAGTGCACACCGCTGTCATGTATGGAGCTGACGACTTCGAACTTGGTACAAAGCTCGGTCTTCCAAAAGTTCATACGGTCAATCCGGACGGAACATTCATGTCGAATATGGATTTTTTGTCGAACCGATTTGTAAAAGACGAAGATGTAGCTGTCGATATCATTAAAGACCTCGCGCATCGCGGACTTTTGTTTAAGAAAGAAAAATACGAACACTCATATCCTCATTGTTGGCGTTGTAAAACTCCGCTCATTTATTACGCGCGAGATTCTTGGTATATCCGCATGAGTGATGGAAAAATAAAGGAGCAACTCATCGAAGAAAACAAAAAAATAAACTGGGAGCCAAATTATATTCGTGACGGTCGCTTTGGTGAATGGCTCAAAGACATCAAAGATTGGGCGATTTCCCGTGAGCGTTATTGGGGAACACCGCTACCTATCTGGATGACGGAATCTGGGAAAATCGAAGTACTCGGTTCTCTCGCAGAAATTCGCGCAAAGACAAAAAAGTCTGGCAACACGTATTATGTTGTTCGACACGGACAAGCCGACCACAACCTCACCGGCATGGCGAGCTCAAGTCCCGATGAACCAGTACATCTCACTGAGCTCGGTAAACAACAAGTTGCAGCTCAAATTCCAAAGCTCAAAGAGTCTGGTGTTGATTTGATTATTTCTTCACCGTTTATTCGTACGCGCGAAACCGCAGAAATTCTTCGTGATGGAATCGACGGCGGTATTGAACTCATGTTTGATGAGCGTCTTCGTGAAATGGATATTGGTGTATACAACAAGGGAACATGGCAAAAATATCACGATGATTTTCCAAAGACCGTAGAAAATTTTGATAAAGCTCCAGAGGGTGGGGAATCGTATCAGACAGTCAAAAACTGGATGATGGATTTTATGCACGATGTGGAAATAAAATATCAAAACAAAAAAATTCTTATTGTGACGCACGGTGGCCCCGCATGGCTTTTGATGGCTGGAATACAAGGACTTGATGCCGAACAATCGCTTGAAATGATTCGCGATAAAAAAGATTTTCATTATTTCCAGAATGCCGAAGTGCGTGAAGTACCCTATGTTCCATTTCCTCACAACGAACGTTGGGAGCTCGATGTGCATCGTCCATATATCGACCAGATACAGCTTGTATCAGAAACTGGCGAACCAATGACACGTGTGAAAGAAGTGATGGATGTCTGGTTTGATTCAGGTGCGATGCCGTTTGCACAAGATTATTATCCGTTTGAAAACAAGGCACTTGTTGATGGTGCTGGATATCCTGCCGACTTTATTTGTGAAGCTATCGACCAGACTCGAGGATGGTTTTATACACTGCACGCAGTGGGAGTGTTGATGGGGCGCGGCCTCGCATACAAAAATGTTATTTGTCTTGGACATATTCTCGACAAGGAAGGAAAGAAGATGAGTAAGTCACTCGGCAACATTGTCGATCCATGGGAGATGATTGAAAAATATGGTGTAGATACACTTCGTCTTTGGATGTATTCGGTCAATCAGCCAGGTGAATCAAAAAACTTTGACGAAAAAACAGTCGCTGAATTGCACAACAAAGTATTCAATCTTTTGTATAACGTTTTAGCTTTTTATGAATTGTATCGTGACACAAATCTCGAATCTCAAATCTTGAATCACGAATCAAGTGGTACAGGATACAAGATACAAGATTCAAGCAACGTTCTCGATCAATGGATTGTTGCGCGACTCGGACAACTCACTGCAACAATGACGGAAAATCTTGATGCATATAAATTGCTTGAGCCAGTACGTGCACTTCGAGAATTCATCGACGACCTTTCGACATGGTATGTACGCCGCAGTCGCGATCGAATGAAGGCTAATCCGCGAAACGCGGACGCCCGATCTAGCGAAGCTGGATTTAGGGATGGTGATGTTGAAGCAAAGCAGACACTGTATTTTGTATTGAAAACAATCGCAAAATTGATGGCACCATTTGCACCATTTGCTGCGGAAGATATCTGGCAGAAATTGAAGAGAGAGGGAGATGAGGCAAGTGTGCATTATACAAAGTGGCCGCAGGAACAGGTTCTAGGTTCTAGTGGTAAGGTTCTAGAAGAAATGGAAGTGGTCAGAAAAATCGTTACTCTTGGTATGGAAGCGCGACAGAAAGCTAAAATCCCAGTACGACAACCACTCAACGAGTTGAAAGTTGAAAGTGGAAAGTTGAAAGAAGAATACATTCAAATCTTGAAAGATGAATTGAATGTAAAGAGTATTTCCCAAACACCAAACACCAACCAGCAAGAAGCTAGTGTTGTACTCAACACTGAAATTACTCCCGAGCTTAAGCGCGAAGGAGAATACCGCGAGCTTGTTCGTGCTATTCAAGATATGCGCAAGAAACAAGGACTTACTCCAAGTGATGTAATCAGCCTTACTCTTCCAGAAAATACAAAGGAAACGATTGTTGGTTTTGAAGACGAATTGAAAAAAACAGTTCTTGCACAAACGATTGCTTTCAGTGGTGAAGAGATACTTGTACAGAAATAACTATGGAAAAGAAAAAATTGGTTATCTTTGATTTTGATGGAGTACTCGTAAATACGACCGATCTCACTTTTGCTCTTCATAAAAAAGCCAATCCCGGTTTTACAAAAGAAATTTTTCAGTCATTTGAGGAAGGTAATTTTCATGAAAATTACTGGAAGGCAGTAGAGGAAGGAAGACATGTTCATCCAGAAAGATTTTTTGAAGATTATGGTGATGGAATCATTCATCTTTCAACACACGATGTAATCAATCATCTCATTACCGATCTTTTCCAAAAATATGAATTGATAGTATGTTCTTCAATGGAAAGCAGATATATCGACAAGAAGCTTACTAGTGAAAATATTCGAAATAATTTTTCTGAAATTCTCGGGATGGATGTACACCGTAGTAAAGTTGTAAAAATAAACAAAGCATTACATGAACGCGGTATTTTGCCTACCGATGCTATTTTTATTACTGATACCATTGGTGATATTCGTGAAGGGAGAGAATGCGGAGTATCGTCAATCGGAGTCACTTGGGGAATGCAAAACAGGACAAAGCTCGAAAGCGAGAATCCATTTGCTGTAGTAGACACCGTACAGGATTTAGAGCAGGCAATAGAACGATTCTTCCTACATTAATTTCTCTCCCTCTTTTTTGTGTCATTCCCGGCTAGACCGGGAATCCAGGCTAATAAATATAATGAGAACATGGATCCTGAATCAAGTTCAGGATGACCCAATACAGAGTTACTTAAGGGGTGGTGCATTTCCTAGAACCTAGAAACTAGAACCTTTCCCTCACTTCCTTTATAATGGATATATGTTTGATAAACATCAACGTATTCGTATAGGGCAGGAGATTATGCGTGACCATTTTGTGCAGATTGGTGACACCACCGAGATTTTTCTCGGTGCACTAAAAGGCTTTCGACGCGACCTCGCTCTTTCTTCAAAGGCAACATTCGGAAATATTCGCGGAGAATTTATTGAAACCGCCACGATTATTGCTGTGCCTCCGCTCTCCGACGGAATGAGTCTTTCCAACTTGAGTGCAATGCTCACACTCTGCACGCAGGCTTTTTTTGGGACAATCGCCATCGATATTCCGGAGACAATGACAGAAGAGGAAAAGAACTATTTTTTGGAAGAGCTTGATGTCACACATACAAATCTTATGGCTGTATCTGAAACTGCAACACAGTTGTATCAATCTATAAAAGAAACTGGTTTTGATTTTGATGTATTCAACACTGAAAATATTGAAAACGAACACACGGAATGCAATATTTTGTTCAATCGTGACGCCCTCAATCTCGCAATGGAAACCGCGCGAGCGCTTGCCGAACGTGCGGTACGACTCGATATTGATTTAATGGAAAGCCGTGAATCACTAGAACAATAGAACACTAGAACAATAGAACAATAGAACAATAGAACAATAGAACAATAGAACAATAGAACAATAGAACACTAGAACAATAGAACAATAGAACACTAGAACACTAGAACAATAGAACACTAGAACAATAAAACAAAAAAACATATGAATGACAAAAAAGTATTTATGGTGCACGGATTTCGAGGAGAGCCCAATGGAGGATGGCGTCCTTGGCTTATGGGTCAGCTCGCAAAAGCGGATGTGTATGCGTGTGCTCTTCCAATGCCAACACCAAGCGATCCAATCAAAGAAGAATGGATTAAAGAAATACAGCACGCCATTCCAAACCCCAATGAAGATATTTTTCTCGTTGGACACAGTCTTGGAGTGCCTGCAATTTTAAACTATCTTGAGTCTTTACCAGAAGGGGCTAAGATTGGCGGAGCAGTGCTTGTTTCTGGACCAATCGAAAAAATTGATACTGAAAATCCTGATTCAAAATTGAGAAAAATCGATCATTTTTTTCACGATTTCGATTTTAATAAAATTAAAAATTCTTGTTTACAATTTTCTGTTATTCACGGAGATAATGACCCGAAAGTTGTTTTTGAAAACCACGCGATACCTCTTTCAGAAAAACTTTCTTGTGAGCTGATTTCTATTCCGAACGGAGGTCATTTAAATGGTAATTCGGGATGGTACGAACTTCCTGAAGCATTTACTGCATTGATGCATTTCCTAACACCTAACACCTAAAACCTAGCACCTGTATTCTATGCATCACATTCATCACAGCGAAGCTTTTGTGCTTGGTTCTCGACCGAAAGGGGAGGATTCAAAAATACTTATTCTCTATACTCGTGAACTCGGGCTCATTTATGCGCATGCGCAAGGTATCCGAAAAATTTCTTCGAAGCTCCGTTTTGTATTGCAAGATTTTGCTCGCGTGCAAGTAGATCTGGTTCGCGGAAAAGAAATTTGGCGTCTCACGACGGCGTCGCCGATTGCCTCACACAAAGAAATTTCTCGTTCACCCAAAGCTGAGCGCATCGTTGCACATATCGCTTCGCTTCTTATTCGACTAGTCACAGGGGAGGAAGCCAACGAAGAAGTTTTTCGCGCAATCACTCGTGCGTATGATTTACTTGCCTCGTCAAATGACACGACAGATTATCGTGTCATCGAATTGCTTTCCGTAGCACGCATTCTTGTGGCGCTCGGCTATATTTCCCGTGATGTGCTTGGTGTTGAAGAGGAAGGTACTCACGAGGCACCAAAAGCATTTGCAGATATTGCGTACCAACATCGCCTTATTCGTGATATCAATCAGGCACTCTCGGCGAGTCAATTGTAGTTGAAGGTTTATAAAGTCCATAAAGTTTGTAAAGTGAACTCAAATCCAAATAAAGCCTTAACTTGTAAGGGTTTATTGAGCTATTGACAAAATAGGCATATTGGTGATATAATATAAAAAAAGTAAAAGACTTTGAAAAAAGTTAGAAAAATCAAAGGATTTGATTTTAAAAATTGAATTTTTTGATTTTTCTAACCAATAAAACAAGTCCCCGTAAAATAGCTTAAATCATAGCGACGATAGCGAGGCAAAAACATGAAGCCAACAACACTAGGCCAAATCGGACAGTTGCTTATGATGATAAGCAACCTATTTGTAACAATGCTTACCGAAAAGAGCAAGAAAATTTCGGAAATTGATGGTGATAAAATTCAGTCTGCCATTGATATTTCTGATAAAGAAAATTTTCTTTCTGAGTTTATCAAATGGATCAATAATGAATGCAAACTAACCTATCAACTGGTCAACGGCTTCGTGTTTGGAAATGTATTCAAACATCGCGCTGAAACAGGCGACAAAAGGTTGTACTTCGGTGACAATTACAGAGACTGGTGCGTGATACCAAATCTGAAAAAATTTATTTCTATCCGTGAACTTGGTAAACCGAACGAATACAGGTTGCCAAAGAACATGAAGGATAGCGAAATTCAAACAGTCACTGGTAATCCGGGCAATATGGATTTTGAAGCATATTCTATTTTGAAATACATACTTATCTTTCAGCCTGAACTCGCCGAGCAATTCTTGGGCGGATATAAGTTGAGCAAAAAAGAATGGTATGTCATGCACGTAGAACTTCCGGATGGCCGTTTGGTCTCCGTGGACCTGGGCTGGGTTGGCGACGCGTGGGGCTTCGATGCGTTCTCGCTTGGCGGCCACACGTGGTTTGAGGGCTACTTGTTCCTCTCTTTCGCTACTAGAAAGTAGCTTTGTTACTGTGTTAAATTATAGAACCTTTGATTCTTTGAATCTTAGGTTCTTTTTATATATACTCAAGCACGATACTACAAGATTTCTCGGAATCAAATCTTAGAAACGAGTATCAAGGATTTGTATAGTTTAGAATTGTGCTGGAATATTCTTGCATAAGTGCAACATGCAAATTCTCATACATATATTATTCATTAGGTGCGATACTCTCGCGTATTTTATATACGGTATACATATACAGGAATGATGTAGTTCATCATCTGGTGGTACAGATGGGGTATCGCACAAGAGTGGTCTCCGTGAACCTGAACTGGAATGACGACGAGTGGAACTTCAATGCGTACTCGCTTGACGACAACACGTGGAATGAGGGCAACTTGTTCCTCTCTTTCGAAACTGGAGATATTTTCAAAGCATGACCCGCGTTAGCGGGTCATGCTTTGTTTTTGCCTGTCAATTTTTTCATTCGTCTTATTTTTCCAACCACCAAGAATTCTACCCACTTCTTGAATTTTTTCGGATAGTTCGGCGTATGGTTTATCTTTGATAAGCTTGTTTTCCCATGCGATTTGGAGAAAGTATTTCAGTAAATCATTTTTGTTTATTGCAGTCACAATGAGAGGACTTTTGTTTTCGAGAGTGGCATAATATGCTTGATAGATGACTTCAAGCAAATCTAAAAAATGCGTTTCAATTCTCGCTCCGGTTGTGTATCGGGAAGTCCTTGGCATATGAGGAACGACAGTATTCGTCCACAATGCGAATGCTTCCTTGGCTCTCATGACTACACTTGCATTATCGAGAGAGAGAGAGTAAGGTTGCATCATAATTTTGCCAGTATAACATCTCTTGAAAATATTTTGATTTCATGGAGAGAGTTTTTGTGTGGAAAAAAGAAACGTAAAGATGTGGGTATATTTGCGATGCGACTATCTGATAATCTTATATCACTTTCGTTTGAGTTAAAAAATAAAACATATGTTCATCAAGGATATGTCGCATTTAGGATTAATGATCCCAAACCACGGGACATTCATAAGGCGAGTGTGCGTGATAGGCTTGTACACCATGCGATACATAGAATTTCATACCCATATTTTGACCAGAAATTCGATTTCAATTCTTTTTCTTGCAGAAAATGTAAGGGTACACACAAAGCACTGTATCGTTTTGAAAAATTCAGTAATATCGTCTCAAAAAACGACACTCGCACCTGTTGGGTATTGAAATGCGACATCAGAAAATTCTTTGCGAATATCGATCACACAATTTTGAAAGAAATTCTGGCAAAGCATATAGAAGACGTAGACATTCTTTGGTTGTTCGGAGTAGTGATTGATAGCTTCAATACAAAATGCACCACCCCACCACTCCTCATTCAGCAGAATGACCCTGGGGGTAAAGTACAGGAGGGGAAAACACAAAGAAAAAAAGGATTGCCACTCGGCAATCTCACTTCGCAACTTCTTGTGAATATCTATATGAACGAATTTGACCAGTATATGAAGCGAGAATTGAAAGTGAAACATTACATCCGCTATGCTGATGATTTTGTAATATTAAGTGAGGATAAAACATATTTAGAAAATTTACTACCACAAATTGCAGAATTTTTGGGAACAAAACTTAAACTCTCACTTCATCCTGACAAAGTGTTTATCAAAACACTCGCATCCGGTGTAGATTTTCTCGGTTGGGTACATTTTCCGAATCATCGAGTTCTCCGTACTGCGACCAAACGGAGAATGGTGAAGAATATACGGAAAAATACAAAACCAGAAACGCTTGCTTCATACAAGGGAATGCTGAGTCATGGGAATGGGTATAAACTCACGCAACAGATTGAAAGAATTTAATTTTGTTCATTGATTTTATGTTCTCGTGATATTATGACTATATGGGAGATGAGCAAAACGAATGGAATGCCGTGCATAATTTAGATGAAGTAAACGACCGATTGTATCGGCGTGATTTGGCTGGGCGAGTGGTACCACGAGCCGATGTGTTACATCAAAAACCAGAGCCTACGCCACGTGATTGGAACGAAGATACTATGAAAAAAAGTAAATTAGGAAATATAAAAATACACCACTCATTCTTCCGCAAATTCTTTTTTGTTTCGCTCGGATTTGCCGGAGTTGCGATTTTGTTTGCTGTCATCATGTTTTTTACCGGAGGCAATACTGTTTCGAATGCAAACATTGATATCAATGTTTTGGGTAATTCATTTACCGCTGGGGGAGAGGAACTTCCACTGCAGGTAGAAGTAGTAAACAAAAATGCGAGCGCGCTCGAACTCTCAGATCTTTTTGTGGAATACGACAAGGGTGGCGATGCAACAAGTGGAGCAAGTCATGTGCGTGATTTGAATTCACTGGGTACTATCGATGCGGGAAAAACCGCAACCAAAAGTTTTTTTGTGACACTCTATGGTGAACAAGGAAGTACAAAAAATGTTGATTTCACTTTGCAATATCGTTTGCATGGATCAAATGCAATTTTCGTAAAGAAGACGAGCTTTGTGGTGACGATAAATTCTGCACCTGTATCACTTTCAGTAGATGGCCCAAAAACAATCACACCAAATCAAATGCTCACTTTTACAGTGAAGACGGTTTCAAATAGTAAGAATACACTTTCTGGAATGTTGCTTCATGTCGACTATCCAACTGGATTCAATTTTCAAAAAGCAGTGCCTGACGCAAACGCATTCAACAATGTGTGGAATCTCGGCGACCTTGCTCCTGGTGCTGAACGCGATATTGTTATTACTGGTACGGTATACGGACAAGATGGGGAAGATCGTGCATTTCATGTTTACACTGGCGCAGTAAGTGCTGACGATGCGACAAAGATTGGCGTTACATACAATTCATTGTTGCAAACCGTTTCTCTCGTGAAGCCATTTCTTGCTACACATTTGTCGATCAATGGATCAACAATCGACCCAACTCCTGTGGGAAGTGGTAGTAACATAACTGTGGCTGTGACATATGCAAACAATTTGCCGACTCGTGTGACCGATGCATCTATCACTGTGCAGCTTTCTGGAAATGCATTGAATGCAGATAGTATTACGGTGCCAAAAGGATTTTATGATTCTGCAAAAAATACTATAACGTGGAATAAAACAACCGATGCTGATTTGGCCTCGATTGAACCTTCGGATCAAGGTGTGCTCAATTTTACATTAAGGACATTGCCACTCTGGTCTGCAGGATCAACACTTTCAAAACCAACAATAAAACTCTCAGCAAGTATTACTGGTAAACAACCAGATCAAGGAGGCACAACAAATACCGTGACTGATTTTGAGGAAAAGACAGCGATTGTCGATTCTGATCTTGGATTTACTGGCGGTGCTTCATATGCGGCTGGACCATTTTCAAACACTGGACCGATTCCTCCAAAAGCAAACCAACCAACAACATACACAATCACCTGGACGGTAACCAATTCTGCAAATGCGCTTGCCGACGGTCTTGCAACGGCAACATTGCCTACATATGTGGATTGGGTAGGAACAATCAGCCCAGCAAGCGAATCACTTCAATATGATGCAACGACGAGCACGATTCGCTGGAATTTTGGACAGGTTCCAGCAGGAGCGGGAATTTCTGGTGCTTCACGAAGTGTTTCTTTCCAGGTACGTCTCAATCCATCTACATCTCAAGCGGGAAGTGTTCCAAAACTTGTGCTTGATACGACGGTTTCTGCTCGTGATACCTTTACTGGCACAATATTGAATCTCACACGTGGGGCAATCTCAACTCAGTTGCAGAATGATCCTGGTTTTCCAGCCAATGGACAGACTGTGACTAAGTGACATGTACTCATGTCATCCTGAATTTATTTCAGGATCCATGATTTTGGTATAAATTCAAAAAATGGTAGGGTAATAGCAGTATGGAAAATCAATCAGAAAATCTAACAGAAAAAGTGGTTAATCTCGCAAAGCGACGAGGCTTTGTTTTTGCTGGCTCTGAAATATATGGTGGGTTTGCCGGCACGTACGATTGGGGTCCACTTGGAGTGGCATTGAAAAATAATGTAATCAAAGCCTGGACAGATGCTATGCAGGATCATACGAATATTGTATTCCTTGATTCAAGTATTTTTACTTCTGGAAAAGTATGGGAAGCCTCTGGTCATGTTTCGGGATTTTCAGATCCGCTCGTTATTTGTAATTCCTGCCACGAAAAAGTCCGCGCAGATCATTTGCTTGAAGGTATCGGGGTTACCGCAGATGAAAAATTGAGTGAAGAAGCTATCAATGCATTATTTGATGAAAATCGTTCCAAGCTGAAATGTCCTAAGTGCGGAGCAAATGATTTCGGTCAAGTGCGCGCAAAAAATCTTCTTGCTACTTCAAATCTCGGTATGTTTGAATCCGACGATGCACAGGTGTATCTTCGTGGAGAAACAGCCCAGGGAATATTCATTAATTACAAAAATGTTCTTGATAGTGGTTTTAACAGTATTCCATTCGGTATAGCACAGATCGGAAAAGCTTTTCGCAATGAAATTAGTCCACGACAGTTTCTTTTTCGAAAGCGCGAATTTGAACAGATGGAAATGCAGTATTTTCTCAAGGAATCCGAAGCTATGGAAGCTTATGAGTCTTGGAAAAATGAGCGTCTGAATTATTATTACAAACTCGGAATCAAAAAAGACAAATTGCGATTGAAACCGCATGAAAATCTTGTTTTTTATGCAAAGGCTGCATGCGACATTGAATACGAATATCCGTTTGGATGGGGCGAGCTTGAAGGCATTCATTATCGTGGCAATTACGATCTCTCACAGCATCAGAAATTTTCTGGCGTCGACATGTCATATTATGACGAGGAGACAAAAGAGCGATATATTCCGCATGTTATAGAAACGTCAGTTGGTGTTGATCGTACTGTTTTTATGGCACTTTGCGATGCATATACAGAAGACACTCTCGGGGAAAGTACTCGCATTGTTTTAAAATTGCCACCAAAACTTGCTCCAGTGATATGCGCAGTCTCGCCACTTTTAAAGAATAAGCCCGATCTTGTTGTAAAAGCGCAAGAAGTATTCCGAGTTCTCAAAAAAGAATTCGGTCGCGTAATGTGGGACGACAACGGCAACATTGGTAAGCGCTATCGCAGACAAGATGAGATTGGTACGCCATGGTGTATCGTAATCGACTTCGACACACTTGGTGAAGAACATCCTGAACTTAAAGATACAGTTACTGTTCGTAATCGCGATACGGGAAATCAAGAACGAGTAGCAATCACAGATTTGATTTCAAAAATCAAAGAAAATCTGTAAATTCTATGAAAAATATCTTGATTGTTTTTCTAATATTACTTTCAGTTACACTTGGTTTTTTTACCTATAAATATAATCGGGAAGCGAGAAAATATTCTGTTTCAGAAAATAATTTTTTTAATCAAAGTTTGAAAAACGAAGATAATAAAATTTGGCTTAGTTCTTGCTTAAACAAGCTTGATTCCGAAATTATTGCGTTTAATAATCACTCTTTGTCGCAACTTCAAACTAGTTTTGATTTGTGCAATTAATCAACCTTAATTAGTATGCAATACACAAAAACGAAACTTAAAAATGGACTTCGTGTGATTACCGTTCCGATGAAGGACAATCCAACGGTGACCGTGCTGGTACTCGTGGAAACTGGTTCAAAATACGAAACAAAGGCCAAAAATGGTATATCTCACTTTCTTGAGCATATGTGCTTTAAAGGTACAGAAATGCGCCCTTCAGCCCATGCTATCTCTGCCGAGCTCGATGGCTTAGGCAGTCAGTCCAATGCGTTTACCGGACAGGAATATACTGGCTATTATGCGAAAAGTGACGCGAAGCATTTCAAACAAATCTTTGATGTTGTTTCCGATATTTATCTCAACTCCACATTTCCAGAAGGAGAAATCGAAAAAGAAAAAGGCGTGATTGTAGAGGAAATCAATATGTATGAAGATATGCCACAACGCCACGTGCAGGATGTGTTTATGGAATTGCTCTACGGCAATCAACCTGCAGGATGGAATATTGCTGGTACACGAGAAAATGTTCGTGCGATGACTCGCAAAGATTTTGTCGAATACAAAAAGGCACACTACGTTCCAAAAGCTACAACAGTGATTGTTTCTGGAAAAGTAAAAGAGGCAGATGTGCAAAAAGAAATTGCACGTGTGTTCGGTGGACTGAAATCTGCAGCAAAATCTTCAAAAGTAATTACAAAAGATATTCAGAAAAAACCCGCAGTGCTTGTGTCTCACAAAAAATCTGATCAAACACACCTTGTGCTTGGTGTGCGCAGTTTCAATACACATGACAAACGAAATGCCGCGCTCACAGTCCTAAGTACTGTTCTCGGTGGGGGAATGAGTTCACGACTTTTCATAAAGCTACGCGAAGAACTCGGTGTAGCATATTATGTTCGAGCAATGAATGACACATATTCCGATCATGGAGTATTTCAAATTTCTGCAGGTGTCTCAAACGATCGTGTAAAAGAAGTTGTTCGCGAAATTCTTGCCGAATGTGCTCGATTGAAAACAGAACTCGTTTCAAAAGAAGAACTTATCAAAGCAAAAGAATATTTGGTAGGCAATATGAAGCTCGAACTCGAGTCGTCTGATGCATGGGCACAATTTTATGGAGGACAAGAGGTGATGCGCAAAAAGATTCTTGGTCCAGATGAAATCGAAGTAAAAATCCGTAAAGTAACGGCAAAGAATATTCAAACTATTGCCAAGGAAATTTTTGTAAACAAAAATCTCAACCTTGCGCTCATTGGTCCATTTACTGATTCGAATGAGTTTGCCCCCGAGTTGCATTTTTAGTCTGTATTTTGTGATAAAATAGCACTGTATGAAAAACAACCAATTCGCACAACTTCCAAGTATTTCATTTGTACTTTTTGTCGCATTCGCACTCTTTTTTGCACCGGTATTGGTAATGGCCGATCTCATGATTGATGGCCGTGCAATCAAAGAGGTATACAATCAAGATCTCGCATACGGCTCGACAGGTACTGAAGTACAACAACTCCAACATTTCTTGAATACGCATAAATATCCGGTTGCACTCAAAGGTCCTGGATCAAAAGGTAATGAGACCCAATTTTATGGTCCAGCCACTCGAGCTGCTGTTTTGCGCATGCAAAAAGACAATGCAAAGGTGATTCTTGGTTCAAGCAATCTTGCTTTGGCCACTGGTGTATTTGATCCAGCAACACGCAAATTCGTCAATATTCTCATATCTGTGGGATTGTAATCATTTTTTTGATAAGACCCGCCAAGGTGCTATGATGGGCGTATGGAAAATAAAGAAGGTCAGATAGTGCAAATAAGTCTCCGGAGTATTACCCAGGTGATTTTTCTCATGGTTTTTTTGGCGCTTCTTTTCTATCTTCGAGAGCTATTGTTTGTATTTCTTACTTCAATCGTTATCGCCTCGTTTGTAGAATCTGCAGTGCGTCGTTTCCATAAACATGGTGTTGGACGTACGATTTCAGTAATCCTTATCTACTTCCTTGTACTTGCGATCTTCGGTACATTTTTGTACTTGTTCGTACCGGTATTTCTTTCACAGATCAATCAACTCTCCGGTGTTATTGATACCTATCTTCCAGCAACAACTTCATTCCCAAGCGCCGATGGTCTTTCGTTGAGTTCTGTGTTTAGCAATTTGCAAAACCTTGCCTCTGGCACGACTGGCGGAGCATTGCAAACTGCTGTTGCAGTATTTGGAGGATTGTTCAACGTTGTCGTACTTATTGTTCTTTCATTTTATCTTTCAATTAGTGAAAAGAGTATCGAAAGTTTTTTGCGTATCGTTTCTCCGGTACATAAGACAGAATATGTTGTTGATATCTGGAATCGTACCGAACGAAAAATTGGCTTGTGGTTTCAAGGACAGCTCTTGCTTGGATTGCTCGTGGGGATTTTGATTTATCTCGGACTGCTTATTTTCAATGTGCAGTACTCATTGCTCCTTGCTGCAGCGGCCGCACTTCTCGAACTTATTCCGTTCGGTATTATTCTTGCTGCAATTCCAGCGATTGCCGCAGGCTATTTGAGTCATGGGGGAACGGGAGCGCTCGAGGTGACCGGACTCTACTTGATTGTGCATGAATTTGAGATCAATCTTATTGCACCACTTATTGTGCAAAAAGTGGTGGGAATTTCATCGCTCATCGTGGTACTCTCATTGCTCGTGGGATTGAAGCTTGCTGGTTTCTGGGGTATCATGCTCGCAATTCCATTTGCAGTACTTCTCATGGAACTCTTGAGTGATGTGAAAAAGAAACGCGGACTTTTAAGTTAGTTTATAAACTTTACGAATTTTCAACTTATGCGACCATTTTATCTTACAACTACATTGCCGTACGTGAATGCCGATTTGCACATGGGGCATGCACTCGAATTTGTGCGTGCCGATATTATCGCGCGGTATAAAAAACTCAATGGATTTGATGTGTATTTCAATACTGGTACAGATGAACACGGCATGAAGATTTTTGAGAAGGCAAAAGAAAATGATCAGACTGCTCAGGAATTTGTTGATGCAAGTTTTGCTCGCTTTCAAGAGTCGGTAAAAATATTCGGACTTGATGAAAGTATTTTGCACTATATTCGCACCACCGATATAAAGCACGAAGCTGCTGCGCAAGAATTTTGGAAGCGTTGTGATCAAAATGGTTATATCTACAAAAAAAATTATCAAACAAAATACTGTGTTGGTTGTGAGGAAGCAAAGACAGATTCAGAACTCGTAAATGGTGAGTGTCCGATTCATCCAGGGCGTCCACTTTTGATAATTGAAGAAGAAAATTATTTCTTCAAATATTCGGCATTTACGGAAAAGCTCACTGCATTCTATGAATCCAACACAACATTTGTAATTCCTGATTTTCGTTTTAATGAAATAAAAGCTTTTGTTGCACGCGGGCTTGAAGATTTTTCTATCTCGCGTCTTAAGACCAAGATGCCATGGGGAATACCGGTACCTGGTGATGAAAATCATGTGATGTATGTTTGGTTTGATGCGCTGACCAATTATATTTCTACGCTCGATTGGCCTAAAACGCGCGTGTACGCGCGTTCGGCCGAACCTGCGCTGGAAGACGCAGGTTTTAGGCCAAACGAAGAAGATTTATTTGAAAAGTATTGGATCAACGGAACTCCTACGCAGTATTGTGGAAAGGACAATTTGCGTTTCCAGTCGGCAATGTGGCAGGCAATGCTTATGGCTGCCGGTGTACCAAATTCATACCAAATAATCATCAATGGCTTTATTACGGCGGACGGTGGAGTAAAGATGTCGAAGAGTCTCGGAAATGGCGTAGATCCTAAGGATGTTGTCGCAGAATATGGCACAGATGCTTTGCGGTTCTTTCTCGCAAAGGAGGTGTCGAGTTTTGAAGATAGTCCGTTTACTTTGGAGCGATTCAAGGCTTCATACAACGCACATCTCGCAAATGGAATTGGGAACCTTGCTTCACGTATTTTGACTCTCTCTGAAAAATATTTGCCCGAGTGTCCAGCATTGCCTGAGCAATCAATTCCGCAAGAATTTTTTGATCTTCTCGAATCATTTGATATTCAGAAGGCGACAGAATATGTGTGGTCACACATCCAGGCACTCGATTTGCGCATTCAACAAACAGAACCATTTAAGGTTGTGAAGGTAGATGAAGCAAAAGGTAAAGAATTGATTGCAGAAAATGTAATCGAACTTTATACAATAGCTCGCATGCTCAACCCCATCATGCCAGAAACAAATGCGACATTGAAAGCATTGATTCGCGCAAACAAAAAACCAACAACCCCGCTCTTCATGCGCAAAGACTAGTTTTCTAAAACCATAGATAGCAAAAGTATCTTAACAACCAATCCGATAGGATTGGTTGTTAAGATTTATATATGTGAATCTTTCGGAAGAATTTCAAAAGTTTTTACATACTCTTTAATTTTTAAAGAGTTAAGCCTTTTTGTAAATTCTTTTGGCAGGGGTCCTGGTCCAAGCCATAAACTTCTTTGCATCATGGTGTAATTAAATATTTTTAGTTGATTTCGAACCCAAGTTCTTTTTAGTCTATTTTTTTCTGGAATATCAAAAGCAACCAGAGTATTTTTGGGAGAATCTTTTTTAAAAGGGGACTGAATATAATCCAAAAATCGATTTTTTTGTTGAGCCAAATGACCCTTGTCTGTGAGTTTCCATCCAGTGCTTGTTTTTTCAACTAGTTTGTTTTTTATTAGACGAGAAACAGTACTATCTACACTTGCTCTTTTGTATCTCGCCTCAGTACGCTCTCTAAGAATTTGATGAAATATTCGTGTACTCCTACAACTACATAGTGTTGCTATAACAAGATCCGTAAGTGTATGTTTATTATAGTCTTCCATATATAAATCTTAACACACAATCCTATCGGATTGATTGTTAAGATTTTGATAGTTGGGGATTTCTGATACTATACGCCTATATGGATCCACTCTATTTCGATGTACATGCTCATGTAAATTTTAACGCGTACGATATTGATCGCGACGAGGTGATTCGTCGAGCACTTGATGCTGGTGTGCACATGATGAATGTTGGTACGCAGCAAGATACTTCAAAAGCTGCAGCGGAACTCGCTGAAAAATATGATACAGGTGTGTATGCAGCGATTGCGCTTCATCCAGTGCATACAGCAAAATCGTACCATGATGAACAAGAACTCGGAGAGGGAGGTAAGGCTTTTACGAGTCGTGGGGAACAATTTGATTCGGCATATTATTTAGAGCTCGCACAAAATCCAAAAGTGAAAGCGATTGGTGAATGTGGACTCGATTATTATCGTCTTGAAGAACATACCGCTGAAGTGCAGAAGCAAGTATTTATCGAACACATCAAAGTGGCAAACAAAGTGGGGAAGCCACTCATGTGTCATATTCGAAATGCGTATAAGGACGCGGCAGAAATACTCGCACAGTATGCAGAGGTAAAAGGTGATATTCATTTTTTTGCTGGAACGTGGGAAGAAGCAAAAATGTTTCTCGATTTAGGATTTACACTTTCATTTACTGGCGTGATTACGTTTACACATGATTATGATGAAGTAGTACGCAATACTCCACTTGATATGATTCTTTCGGAAACGGATTGTCCATACATTACACCGACACCATTTCGAGGTCAGCGAAACGAACCGATTCATGTACGAGAAGTGGTAAAAGCAATTGCACGAATCAAAGAACTTGATGAAGAAGTAGTTCGCGCTCAGCTTGTAGCAAACGCCAAGCGAGTATTTGAGTTTTAAAAAATAAAAGCCTGAACAGACGTTCAGGCTTTTTATAAGATGTATTACGTTTTTTTCTTTCTCTCAACAATGGCCAATATAATCCTGTGCTTAAGAAAAGGAATTACATGTTTATAGATAATATGGTCTCTGATAAACACCGGTTCAAATTCAGGGATTAGTTTTCCAAAGCATTCATCGGCATAGGACTCATTTATGGTTTCGATTTGAGAAAAATCACAGATTACTTTTTTGCCTTCGCGAAATGCCGCCTCGATTTTATTTCTATTTTCACGTGCTCCAAAGCGATACAGTAACTCTTTACTATCATTGTAAAATGAAATTATAATCGTTTCTTCGCAGACATCTCTTTCCTCAATACAATTGTAACAAACAAAAGGAACCGCTATTGCTGAGGTAAGCCATTCTATACCGGATTTTTGATTTACACATAAATCTTCTGATGTACCATCAGCAAGTAAAGTTTTTTCTGGCCAGCAGCCATCGATTGCTTTGAACTCGTTATTGCATCTTGAGCATATAAAACGTTCGTTATCTAGTTGATCTTTCATGGTGCATAGTTTTTTCTAACCCTACCGAAAAAGTGCAACCTTGTCAAAACAGGCTTTTTTTGGTAGTCTAGGCATGTCTTGTTCGATGGGTGACTGAACACCCATCGCTTGGTCCGAAACAAGACAAAAAGCACAAAAGTGCTTAATTTATAAGGTTTATTATAGAAGCTTGTTTATGGAAGAAATGATACAAAATGAAGTATCTGACAACGGCGTGTACGAGGTTGGATTTCTTCTTGTACCAGAAATCACAGAGGAGAAACTCCCTGAGATTTTTGGCAATCTTAAAAACGCAATCCTTGATAAGGGGGCAGTAGCAATTTCGGAAGAATTTCCAAAGTTGATAACACTCGCTTACACAATGGAACGCACAATCAACAACAAGATTGAACGATTCAACGAAGGATACTTTGGATGGATTAAATTCGAGCTCCCAAGTGAAAAAGTGGAAGACCTCGAAGCTACTCTCCGCCTTCGCACAGATCTCGTTCGTCATCTTTTGGTGAAGACAGTGCGTGAAAATACAATCGCAAGTAAAAAAGGCTTTGGCGTTCGTCGACGTCCAGGCGGAAAAGACGAGGTAAAAGATAATACTTCAGCTGCTCCCGAAATGTCGAAAGAGCAAATTGATCGCGAGATCGAAGCGCTTGTAGACGATAAGGCTGTAGCCTAGTTGAAAAAGAAGGAGCTTGAGACTATCTTTTTCGCTACCCCGTTAAATGATTTTTGTTTACAAAAATCATCGCGCAGGGTAATCTTACAACTAAGTACGTCGAAATTATTCGAGATAATTATCCTTCCGACAAAACGAGACATATCCTGCGTGATATTTAACAGGGTAATGATTTTCAAAACTCGTTTCACTCGCAAGAAAATCTATTATGTTTTTCAACAAAGCAATCATCATCGGTAATGTGACTCGAGATCCGGAAATGAAAGCATTGCCATCAGGTGCGAAAGTAACATCACTTTCAATCGCGACAAATCGCGTTTGGAAAGATCAATCAGGTGCGAAAAAAGAACAAACTGATTTTCACAACGTTGTTGTGTTCGGTCGTCAGGCAGAGACTGTTGCCCAGTATGTGAAGAAGGGAAGCATGCTCATGGTTGAAGGACGCATTCAGACACGCAGTTGGGATGGTGCAGATGGAAAGAAAAACTACCGCACAGAAATCGTAGCCGATCGTGTCCAGTTTGGTCCACGCACAGGAGCGACGGGTGCAGGTACTACCGTTGCTGGTTCGCAAGATCCACAAAGTAATAGTCCCTCGAACAAAGAACCTGAGTCGATAGAATATCCAATGGAAGATATTAACTCTGAAGATATACCTTTCTAGGGAATAGGATAAAGGGAAAAGGGAGCAGGGAAAATTTACATGCAAATACAAAATTTTAAAGATTTGATAGTTTGGCAAAAAGCAATGATGCTTGCTGAAGAATCTTATAAAATTACAAATGTATTTCCTCAGTCAGAATTGTTTGGATTGGTTTCTCAAATAAAAAGGAGTGCCATTTCAATACCGAGCAATATCGCTGAGGGAAATAAGAGAGGAACAAAGGATTATGTTCGTTTTCTTAAGATTGCATACGGTTCCTCTGCCGAACTAGAAACGCAACTCCTTCTTTCACAGAAATTATTTCCAACAGTCGATTTTTCTAAAACTATTAATTTAGTTATAGAAGTCGAAAAAATGATATCAACTATAATTACCAAATTATCGAGTGAGAATGAATAATGTCGAGTATTACTACTCCCTCATCACTTCTCCCTCATCACTACTATGAAACAAGATTTTTTCTCATCAAATAACATCAAGCATGTTGACTACAAAGACATCGAGGTTTTGAAAAAATTCCTCGGTCCAACAGCAAAGATTCAAAGCGGTCGCCGAACAGGCCTCTCTGCAAGCAATCAACGCAAAGTAGCACTTGCTGTAAAGCGTGCTCGCTTCATGGGACTTCTCCCATATGTCCAAAAGTAATGGACCAGGCGACCGCAAAGCGGTTTAGCCATACGTGCAGAAATAGGGGAGCCCAGGCATTAGGCTTTAGGCGCTAGGCTCTAGTTAAAAATACTAAAAAATCCTTGTTAAACAAGGATTTTTTAGTGCGACTATTGACTTTTTAAAATTAAAAGGTATATAATGGAAACGTGAAAAATATAAGTTGTTATATATGCAAAAACGCCCTCTTTGGAGTCCAGATGTATATCTGGGGCGGTATTTTTGCGTATGGAAACTAACTATAATTAATTCTATTCAATATGCAAAAAGGCCGTCCGAGAGAGACGGTCATTTTTTATTGCTCATTTAAAAATCAATATGCAAAATGGAAAAAACACAAATTATTTTCCGTAAGGGTAACAATGTTATTCTACGTCCCGTTGAAGAAGCTGATATTCCACTTTTTCAAAAATGGATGAATGACCCCGAGATTACGCAATATATTCGGGCGATCATGCCGGTTTCGCTTGCGGAAGAACGCTCATGGTTTGATAGAGTATCAAAATCGGCGAGTGATAAAGTTACTCTCGCATTGGTTGATATCGCTACGAATCAGCTCATTGGCACGATAGGAATCAATAACATTGATTTTCGAGCCGGAACGGCAACGACGGGCACGGTTATCGGAGATAAAAAGTACTGGGGTAAAGGATATGGAACGGAAGCAAAAATGCTTCTTCTAGAATTTGCTTTTAATGAACTTAATCTCCGAAAAGTATATTCCGATGTTTTTGCTTATAACAAGCGAAGTTTGGCATATGCGAATAAGTGTGGGTATGTGGAAGAAGCTCGGATTCCAAAACATTTTTACCGCAAAGGCAGGTATTGGGACAAGGTTATACTGGCAGTATACCGTAAACCCTGGGAGGAATTGTGGAAAAAATATTCTAAGTTGAAGAAAAAATAAAGAAAAATAAAAAAACGACCGAAAGGTCGTTTTTTCTTTATCCTAAAAAATCTCGTCGAGATATTTTTTAGGATGGCTCGGCCCCGGAAGCGTCCGGGGTAGAAAGAGTCGCAAGGGTACTTACGCTCTTTCTACATATTCTCCAGTTTCTGTGTTTACCACGATTTTGTCGCCGGTTTCTACGAAGAATGGGGCAGAGATGTTTGTTCCATTTTCAAGTGTCACGATTTTTCCTCCACCGTTTGCTGTGTTGCCCTTGATTGATGGGGGAGCTTCTTTGACAGTGAATGTTACTTTGATTGGAAGAATGACACCGATTGTCTCTTCTTCGTCATCATCGTTGGTCCAGATAAGTGCGTTCACGATTTGGTTTGGAGTCAAAAATTTAATTTTGTCACCAAGCAATTTTTCTGGAAGCATGAAGCGATTTGAAGGATCTTTCGGATCTGCAAACCAATACTCGCCTTTGTTGGTGAAGAGGAATTTTGTTTCGCGCTTTTCAAGATCGGCTTCGTCTGCACTGTCAGACACATGAAATACTTCATTGTATGCCTTACCACTCTTGAGTGAGCGGAGTTTTACCGCGTTTTGTGGCTTGCGTTGTTGTGTGCGGGCAACATGATTGTCGAGCACTTCACAAGGCTCGTCATTGTGAATGATGATTTTTCCTGTGCGGATTTCGTTATATTCGAGTTTGGACATGTTATAGGGAATAGTTATAAGGGGTAAGGGTGTAGGAAGATACTACACAATGCGACAAAGGGATTCTACTCGAAAATGGCTTTTATTTCAAGCTTTATTGACTGTATGCACTTGGGAGACTATAGTTAAGAAAACCTACCTTTTATGAGCCAACACCCGATTTCAAAAAGAGCAAGGCGACTACGCCTCCTTGGATTTTTAATCCAAAATTTCGGACCAGCGATTGGTTCGCCAGATAGTATTGATAGAGATATCGTTTCTATCGCATCCTACGTAGCTGGTACCGCCAATTTGGCGCCAGATCAATCACGAAATAGGGTTGAACACTTTGTTACTAACCAGATTCTTGTTGGATATGCAAATTATATCAAGAATCTTCGCCGGCAACGCGGACGTCCCAAAATGGCATTTCATACTGATCGCCCTGGAGAGATAGAAGTAATTGGGGAAGCCTATTTACTGTACAAACTCTCGATTGATGCGTGGAGTCATCTCAATGTAAATCAGAGAATATTAAACGATTTACAAAGTGATATTGCAGAATATCTTGATTTGGTTACTCACGGTATGTATGTTCAATTTATGAAAGAACTCTTCGAAGAAGTTGAACTATTTTTTCTTCGATTGATACGCCGTTCTAAAGAAAAAGTTTGATAACACAAAGAAAAGATTAATCGCGTTGCTTGTAATCAAGTAACGCGATTTTTTGCAGTGGAGCGAGCATATATTTTTGAAAAGCCTTGCGCAGGCTGGCGAGCCGAGCAGAGCAAAAATTCAGCAGAATTTTATGCGTGCTTTTCAAAAATACTATGTGAGTGATTTTTATTCTCCAGCACTTGCGACTTGAATATCGCCGAAGCGGGCACGAATTGTTTTTTCGATTTCTTTTTCCATCTTTGGATTTTCTTTGAGGAATGTGCGAGTCGCATCATAGCCACGACCCATTTTGACTTCTGATTCAGCGGAATCATGCCGCGTACCGTCCTTTGAAACGCGGCCTTTTTCAGGGGTGTAGGTGTATGATCCGCCAGAAGATTTTGCGACGATGCCGATTTTCTCGCCGAGCGCCATGAGTTCGCCTTCATACGAAATACCTTCTCCGTAAATAATATCGAATTCTGTTTGTTTAAACGGAGCAGCGACTTTGTTTTTGACTACTTTGACACGTGTGCGACCTCCAACAACGTCTTCACCTTTTTTGATTTGGGCGATACGACGAATATCGAGACGAACACTCGTGTAGAATTTGAGTGCCTTCCCACCCGGAGTTGTTTCAGGATTGCCGAACATCACGCCGATTTGCATGCGGATTTGGTTGATGAAGATCACAACTGTGTTTGATTTTGAAACGATCGCAGTGAGCTTTCTGAGTGCTTGTGACATGAGGCGAGCTTGTTTTCCTACATGCTGTTGACCCATATCTCCCTCAATTTCATCTTTTGGAGTAAGTGCGGCAACTGAGTCGATGACCACGACGGCAATTTTGCCCGAGCGAACAAGCGATTCACAGATTTCAAGACCTTGTTCTCCAGTGTCCGGTTGAGAAATGAGGAGCTCGTTCGTATTTACTCCAAGATTTTTTGCGTACACAGGATCCATTGCGTGTTCGGCATCGATGTATGCACAAATACCACCTTTTTTCTGTGCTTGCGCCACGATGTGCAAGGCGAGTGTTGTTTTACCTGAAGACTCTGGTCCAAAAATTTCGATGATACGTCCGCGGGGAATACCACCTACGCCGAGTGCCATATCGAGACCCATTGATCCTGAGGGAATGACATCGACGTCTACTTTTGGCGCATCACCCAATTTCATAATTGAACCTTCGCCAAATTTTGTTTGAATCGATTTAATAGTGTCGAGAATATCCATTCCTGACTCTTTCTTTTCTTTCGGTGCTTTTTTTGCAAATCCAGCCATATTTCTAGGCATTAGGCTTTAGGCGCTAGCTATGCATAAGTGTTCCCTTAGGCTTTAGCCACCCAAATAGTAATGCAAACTAAAACTAATAATTACTTACTTTTTATAATACACACGATATATTTTTTCGGTTGTTCTTTTGAAACGGTCTGTTATTTGTATGTCTATAGTATTGTATCCGGGTAGTAGGGCAATGGTGTCTTGCCATGAACCATCACCGGTAAGTGGAATTGTTCGACCGTTGATAACAAGCGTGTTTGCGTGATACGCATTGCCTCCAAAAGTGAGAATCGGTTTATCGGTCGAGAGTCCATCAGAGATACCAGTGATACTTGTTCGAATACCAAATAGTAAATCACGACTTTGCCAAATGCCATATCCAAGGACAATGACAACAATGAGGGAGATGCTTCCGTAGCGGACAATCTTTTTGGCAGTAAGTTGAGACATAAAATCAAAAAATCATTAAATCAATAAAACATGAGTGTGTTCGTATTCTTTGTTCTTGTGTTTTTATGTTCATTGTTCTGTTGGTGACACTGGTACGTCCATGAGGCCATCGCCTGGTTTGATGAGCACATCGCGAGGTTTTGCTCCTGATCCAGGTCCGATCACGCCACGTTCTTCAAGCATGTCGACGAGACGGGCTGCACGAGCATATCCAACACCGAGTTTGCGTTGGAGGTACGACGTTGAAGCCTTACCAGCTTCAATCACAGTCATGCGAGCGTCTTCGTAGAGTTCGTCGTCATCACCATCGCTGTCGAGGTTTGCATCAAAGATTGTTTTGTCAGGGGACATTGATCCGGTGAGCACGATTTCGTCGGCACCGTCAGATTCGTTGTGATCGATAATCCATTTCACAACCGATTTTACTTCACCTTCAGAAATAAAGGCACTCTGAATACGTTCTGGCTGAGGCATATCTCCAGCGGCGTAGAGCATATCTCCGGCACCGAGCAATTTTTCCGCACCACCAGTGTCGAGAATCGTACGTGAGTCGATTTGTGATGACACTTGCAACGCAACACGAGCTGGAACGTTTGCTTTGATGAGACCAGTAATGACATTCACCGAAGGACGCTGTGTGGAAAGGAGTAAGTGAATACCGACAGCACGAGACATTTGAGCGAGACGCACGATTGCCGATTCGAGTTCACGCGGATAACTCTGCATAATATCTGCCAATTCGTCGATAATAATGACAATATATGGCATTGGATCAAGCGGACTATCTTCGTTGTTGCGCTTTTTGTCGGTAAGAACTGTTTTATGGTAACTCTCGATGTCGCGTACTGATTCACTTTCAAGAATATCGTAACGACGATCCATTTCCTTGGCTGCCCATTTGAGCGCCAGAATGGCTTTCTTTGCATCGGTGATTACTGGAGTGAGCAAATGAGGAATGCCTTTGTAGAGCGTAAGTTCCACACGCTTCGGATCGATCAAGATAAAGCGCATTTCATCTGGCCCATTGCGGTAGAGGAGACTCGTTACGATAGAGTGAATCGTTACTGATTTTCCGGAACCGGTCGCACCAGCCACGAGCACGTGTGGCATTTTTGCAAGGTTGCCGAAGTTTGCTGCACCATTGATGCCGCGACCGAGTGCCACAGTGAGTGGCTTTTCTGATTTGGTAAATTTGTCGTCGGAAAGAAGTGTGGCAAGACCAACGATTGATTTTGCTTTGTTTGGAATTTCGATACCCACAAGACTCTTGCCTGGAATCGGTGCTTCGATACGGATTGGGTGTGCGGCGAGTGCAAGGGCGAGATCGTTTTGGAGCCCAACAATACGTGACAATTTCAC
The DNA here is from genome assembly GCA_023267275.1 of Candidatus Nomurabacteria bacterium. Lineage (GTDB taxonomy): Bacteria > Patescibacteriota > Minisyncoccia > Phycocordibacterales > UBA9973 > CAITQP01. Next base: position 86,115 of record JAHFNO010000005.1, read on the forward strand.
ACCTTCCGCTGGCTTCAATGCGTAGCGAGTAACGGTCGGTCCGATGGTGACTTCATCCATTTCTACTTCAATACCGAAGTTTGAAAGTGAACGCTTGATGATGTTTGCATTGGCTTTTACGTCGCCCACATTTGGTTTGCCGCTGTCACGTTTCAAAAGATCGAGTGGGGGAGGAACATAGGAACTAGGCGCTAGGCGATAGGCTTTAGGCTTTAGCTTAGATGCAAATTGACTCAAGATATCATCGCCTTCATCTTCTTCAGTTTGTTGTGTAGGTTCTTGTTTCGGTTGTTGAGTACTATCTTTTTGTTCGTTGTTCTCTTGTTCATTGTTTACTGGTTGTCCATTGACCACGAGTTGTTTGTTCGCGAGAGCGAGTGCTTTTTTCTGTGCACGCCATGCTTCAATTTTTGCAATGAGGTTGTTTACGATCGAAAGTGTTGGGCGGGTATCAAAGAGAATGATAAATGAAATGATGAGCAATGCTCCAAGAAAAAGTATTGCACCAAGTGTGTCGAATGGTTTCTGAAAAATATATCCAAAGAATTTTCCTATAACTCCGGCACTGTGACTGGTGCCACTTCCGATATCAATG